>JAAYAN010000183.1 GCA_012719345.1 Ignavibacteria bacterium
AGCTGATTTCGATTCGATAAAAGCTGCGGGATTTGATCATATCCGATTGCCTGTTGATGAAGTGCAACTGTGGGATTCTGCTGGAAACAAAGAAACTGAAGCTTTTAAGTTGCTTCATAATGCTATTGATTGGGCAGCGAAAAGAAGACTTAGAGTTATTGTTGATTTGCATATTATCCGTGCACATTTTTTCAATTCCGCAACCAATATTATTTGGACAGACCCTTCTGAGCGTCAGAAAGTCGTGTCCATGTGGAAAGATTTATCTGAGGAATTGAAAGACTATCCAACAGACATTTTAGCTTATGAAATTTTAAGTGAGGCTGGCGCAGAAACTCCCGAAGAATGGAATGAGCTGTTAAATTCAGTAATTAATAATTTAAGGGTAACTGAACCAGACCGTAAAATTGTTATTGGATCAATTATCTGGCAGAAACCTCAAAATGTTCCTTTGTTAATATTACCCGAAAATGATAAAAATATAATAATAAGTTTTCATTGCTTTTCGCCAAGCGCCCTAGCTCTCTATTCTGCACCATGGACTCCTTTTTCGGAATATAGAGGAAAGGTTAACTATCCCGGCTGGACAGTTGACACTTCGGAATATAAAAATTTATCACCAAAAGCCGTTAAAGCAATGCGCGAGTATGCAAACGGTTATTACGATAAAGAAAAGCTTGCCGAGCTGATGATGCCTGCTATCCGTTATGCAAAGGAAAAAAATCTGCCCCTTTATTGCGGCGAATACGGCATGTATCCAAAAATTGATGAAGAAATAATGTTCAGGTGGTATAAAGATATTTGTTCAGTTTTTAACGAGCATAATATTGCTTACTGCCATTGGTGTTATAAAGGAGATTTTCCTGTACTAATTCAAGACGGTTCAATAAATAGAAAGCTTACTGAAATTCTGACTGCAAAATAAAAGGTAAGTTTTTAATACTTTTTGCAGATCTTTATCTTCCGTTTTCGCTAGCTTCAATAATTGAATCGAGACGAGCTTTATATAATCGTATCAATTCCATTTCCTGCTGTCTTAAATAAAATCCGTTAAATTCAGGATAATGAACCCCTCCGGATGCAAGCATTGAATGATTTGAACCGCTTTGCTGTGAATGCCTTCTTTCTTCAATATAATTATCAACATCAACCGAATAATTTTGATTAAACGGATATTTTTCAGTTTCTGTCTCAATTACATCGTTAGGTAGAACTTCTTTGTTTTTAACAAGTTTTTCGCTTTCCCGTACTGATTTACTTTTTTCGGGAGAAAATTCCTTTGACGATTCATAAGTCTGAATGCGAGGAGTTATATATTGAAGATCTGCCAAAGAAATTTCTTTTGTTTCTTTGCTGCTGAAATCGATAAATATCGTAAATAAAAGTATTGTGCTTAAAGCTACAGCCGTACTTGGAATAAAAATCCATAATTTATTTGTACTTTTATTTTTTTTCAGATTGCTTTCGAACTGACCGTTCTGAATTTTAATCATCAAATTATATTCAAAGTTATCGGGAGCTTTTATTTCCGGTAAACTTTTAAGAGTATCAATAATTTCAGAGTATCTGGTTTCCTCTTCACTGTAAGTATTTTTCTTCATAGGTTTACTCTTTATAAATATTTTTTAACAATTTTTGCAGCTGTGCTCTGCCTCGGTTTATTCTTGATTTAACAGTACCTATTGCCATTTTTTTCATATCGGATATTTCTTCGTACGATAATTCCTGAATATCTCTTAAAATAACTAATTCACGGTATATAGGTTTTATTTTCATTAATGCTTTTTGAATTATTTCGTTTTTTATTTCACTGTCGGTGGCAACATCAGGTGCAAGAAACATATCATCTTTAATTTCAAGCGGACGATCTTCATCTTCTTTTCCTCCGTGCAGCGAAAATATTGTTCTTCTTTTTCTTCTTTTCAATTCGTTTTTTGCCAGATTTCCGGCAATTGTATAAATCCACGTTGAAAACTTAGCATACGATTTATAAGAATCTTTATGCAAATACAATTTAATCATCGTATCTTGAACAATATCAACACAAGCGTCTTTATCTCCCAGAAATCTGTAAACATAATTTATTAAAGGATCTTTAAACCTCCTTACTAGAATTTCGTAAGCTTCAAGAGTTTGATTTTCTTGAAATTCCAATATTAGTTGTTCATCTGTTAAATCATTCAGTTTCAATTTCAATGTCTTTTATACTTTTTATTTTTGTAATTGTTTCATCAAACTTTGCATTAATTAATATAAGAATCAATTTTTACATCAATTATTGCTGAAAATTTCTGCTATTAAAAGTCCGGCAATCAACTTTGGTTCCATTGCCGAAGTTTTTAATTTTAAATCGGCTGAAAGCAAAGCTTGCGCGGCTATTTGCAATCTTTCAAATCTATTGAAATATTTTGATGTTTTGCACTTAATAAAATAATATCTTGCTACCGAAAGTTTTGCAGCAGCCTGATCATCGCTAAGATTACTTTTTTGAAGCTCTTTTGCGCGTGTAATTATTAAAATAAACTTTGCCAACATCGAAATTATCATACTGATTTCAGTTCCTTTTGATATCAGATTATAAATAATTTTCAAGCTTTGTGTTTTATTTCCAGCCGATAAGGCATCCTGAAGGTCAAAAATAGAATATTCTTTTGTAGCAGAAGCAAAATTTCTAATTGAATCCGCTGTAATTTCATTTCCATCGCCAACGTAATCGTTTAACTTAATAAGCTGAATTTCCAGCAGCGATTTTTCTTCCCCGGTTATTTCAACTAACAGTGCAGCTGATTCTTGCGATATTTTTATTCCCGCTTTATCTGCTTTATTCTTCAGCCACGAAGCAAGCTGCAGCCCTTTAAGGCTGTTAGCCTGAAAAATAAATCCCTTTCCGGCCAGTGTTTTATATGGTTCAGAAAGAGTATTTACTTTTTCCGGACCTTTAATAATTAAAATTGTTGTTTCGCAGGGACTGTTGATGTACTTTTTTAGATCTTTTGGATTGGAGTAATTTTTAAAATCGTCGATAATTATAATCTTTTTACCGCCTCCGAAAGGGAAAGAATATGCTAAATCTATAAGGGATTCAATAGAATCTTTTTTTTCGGATGTAATTGTTTCCCTATCAAATTCAGATAATACGAGATTTTCAAATGATTTGACTAATTCCTTAACTTCAGAATCGATGGCATAAGTGTCAGTACCGCAAAAGAAATAAACCGGCAAAGCTTTTTCTGCTGTTTTATATTTTGCTAATTCCGATAAGCCGGGTATTGCTTCGCTTTTTGCCAATTTTTAATCCTCCAATATTTTCAGGCCGAAATAATTCCGTTATAAATCAACAATAATATAATCGTTCCAACTATTATTCTGTAAAAAACAAAGACAAAAGTAGAATTCTTTCTCAGAAACCGCAATAAAAATTCTATGGTTAAATAACCGCTTATTGCTGCCGCAATTGTTGCTGCAAACAAATTTATAAATCCCGATGCATCAATATATTCAAGTGATTTGTAAAACTCTAAAAGTCCGCTTCCAAAAATCGCGGGAATGCTTAATAAAAATGAAAACCGAGCCGCAGTTTCCCGGTCGAAACCTAAAAACATTCCAGCAGTAATTGTTGTACCGGATCTTGAGGATCCGGGGATAAGCGCAAGGCTTTGACCAACTCCTACAATAAGCGCATCGTACCATTTAATATCTGTAAGTTTTCTGCTAAATTTACCGGTTTTTTCCGCAACTGCCAGGATTAATCCTAAAACTATCAGACTTCCGGAAATAACATAGAGATTTTTTGTGAATTGCCCTTCAATAAAATCCTTAAAACCGAGTCCGATAACCACAACAGGAATACTTCCCAGAATTATATACCACCCCAATTTTGAATTATGATTCTGCTCGCTGAATTTTTTTCTTTTTAATAGATTTTCTTTTATAAAATCATTTGAAATGTTAAGAATATCTTTCCAAAAAAAAGTAAGAATCGAAAATAATGTTCCTACTTGAATTACTGCTATAAACGCCGTCCATCTTTCGGGATTTTCTTCTGAAATAAGACCCATAATTTTTCCGGCAACGGTTAAATGTCCCGTACTGCTAACGGGTAAAAACTCTGTAAGCCCCTGAATAACACCTAAAATAATCGCTTGTAAAATATCCATTATCTTCCTATAAAATATGAAACACCAATTTTTATTCCTGTTCCAAACGTGTTAAAACAAATATCTTCTTTTGTAATTTCATTACGTAATTTTTCATTCCCGTTTTCTGCTGCTCCCGAAAAATCTTGAAATAGACTTCCTGAAAGAACTGCGTAAAAATTTCCTCCTAACAAAGTATGTCCTTCAAACTTTAATAATAAACCGGCTCCTTTGGCAGTATAGTCTTTTGAATTATGGATTTTTTCGGTAATGTTAAAAACTCTGTATCCGCCGCCGGCTCCGAATTTTAAAGTATATCCTTCACCCTGAATTAAGTAAAAAGCAAGAATCGAAGGTTTATGGGCATAATAATCAATTGAATAATTACCTGAGAGACCTTGATATTTCGATTCGAAAGATTGAACTGCCCCTGTATATTCGAAACCGAGCTGCCAGTTTTTGCTAATGTTAACTGCTCCGCCTAAAAAAAATTCTGCAGAAATATTAAAGTCTTTCATCTTATCAACCGTCCTGAAGTTAACAACATAATCATTCAGTGAAGGCGTATTAACTAAATTAACTCCCATCCCTGCTGAAAAATCGTATTGCGCATATAACGGCAGACTAAGAATAATTGCGGCAATTATAACTGCTAATTTCAATTATCACCTTTTTTTAAATGAAAAACACTTATAAATGTTTCTTTTTTAATACCGGATTTTTCCCGTATTTTGTTAATAATAAAAACGAAAAACAGTGTTGATAAAATAAATGAGAAATATGAAACTAAATGTGTAAACAATGCGTATGCTCCGCTTATCTCGTTTGCAAAACCAAAAATCTGAATTAAAACTGCCATCACGAATGCGTGATAAGATCCAGTACTTCCGGGTGTTGGAATTACCACACCAAAAGAACTTATTGACATGACAATCCAAGCTGTAGCAAATGTTACTTCTTTAATCTCCTGCATACCAAGAACATAAAAACCTGAATATAAAGTTAATGCATATATGCACATTATTGCTGCTGTTAATAAAATTGTTAAAATATAATTCCGGATTCCTTTTAAACTTGTAAAACCTTCAACCAAAGTGTCAAATAAATATGCAAGTTTATCGGCAAGTTTTTGCGATAACTTTCCTGCCATCTTTACAATAATATCATAAAAATGATGTTTCAGCCGGACAGTAAGAACTACAATTACAATTAAAGCAATCATAAATGCAAATCCAATATATACAGTTGATTTTAACCAAGGAAACTCGGCATACAAATCACCGGGAAAAATCATAACGCTTATTAAAACTGAAAAACCTAATGCCAGCAAATCAATAATTCTTTCTACTATAATTGTCCCAAATACCGAAGAGCGTGAAATATTTTCCCATTTTCCTAAAAATGCCGGTCTGTAAATTTCTCCGAACCTTGGTAGAACACAGTTTACACCATATCCCACCATTGTTGCGCCTAGCAAGTTCAACATTTTGGTATCGGGTTTAACAGAATTAAGAATATATTTCCACCGCAGTGCTCTTAAGTAATTACCCAAGCAAAAAAACAAGAAATAAAACGCAAAATAAGCTAATGATATTTCGGATAAAAGTCTGAATGATTCCGCAACATCAACTTTACGAAATGCAATAAAAAGAAAAGCCGCTGTTAGAAGCAGCGGAAGTAAAAACCCGAATATGCTTTTTATTTTTGTCGATTTTTCCTGTTTATCTGAGGTCAATTACCTGACTTCCTTTTGGAGCTGTAAATTCAAAAAACCCATCACTGAAACTTTCGTTATATTTAATTTTTTTTATTTCTACTTCAATAATATTGTCGGTTAAATCAAAAAGTTGAAGTTTTTCTATCGAAAAATCTTTATCATAGAATATTTTTACTTTTTTAAAACTTGTATTCAAATTTTTCGCTTCAAGTATTATCATTCTTTTTTCGGAGTTTTCGCTAATTTTATAAGTATTCAACTCTTCAAAAAGTTTTTGAACATTAAAAATTGTGTTTTCATCGTTGGGACTATTTATTACAACCCGGTTAAAATCTTTATTATAATTCCACAAAGTTTCTCCGTTGCAGACTATAATGTTTTTTTTGAATTCGACTTTATACTTATTTTCTTTTTTAAAAAAAAGCTTTGCTTTGAACGAACTGCTGACTTTATTTCCGCCTATTTTAGTGTTTTGAACAAATTCTATAAATATACATTCTGGCTTAGTAATTTTGTTCTTAATATTTTCAAAATCTGTATTTTGACCGGAAATTGCCGAAATAAAAAAACAAACAAATAAAATATTTATGATTTTCATAATGATCTCAAAATAGTTTCTAATTGTTCTTCGTTTTCGCAAATAACCTCGCGGGCTTTGCTTCCTTCTGCAGGACCCACAACACCTGCTTCTTCAAGCTGGTCTACAATGCGGGCAGCCCGGGAATATCCTAACTTTAATTTCCTTTGAAGAAGAGATACCGAACCTTGCTGATGCCTAACTATTACCCTAGCAGCTTCTTCAAACATTGGGTCAATATCCGATAATCCGCTGCTGCCGTCTGCAGTTTTCTTTTCAACAAGTGAGGGTAGAAAATATCTGCGGGAATAACCTTTCTGCGTATGTATAAAATTTGTAATCTTTTCAACTTCGTCAGTAGAGATAAATGCATTCTGAATTCTTATCGGCTTAGGCGAACCTCCCGGTAAAAACAGCATATCTCCGCGGCCAAGCAGCTGCTCGGCTCCTTTCATATCAAGAATAGTTCTTGAATCAATTCTTGTTGCTGTTTGGTAAGCTACACGGGCACTGAAATTTGCTTTGATTACACCTGTAATCACATTTACTGAAGGGCGCTGAGTTGCAACAATAAGATGTATTCCCACAGCGCGGGCAAGTTGTGCAAGCCGGGCAATAGGCTCTTCCACTTCTTTTCCGGAAGTCATCATAAGATCGGCAAGTTCATCAATTACAACAACTATATAAGGCATCTTAAAATGTTTCATAGTTTCTGTATCTGCAGGCCGTTTTCTGGGATTCAATATTTTTTCATTATAATCTACGATGTTCCTTACACCGGCTTTAGCTAATTTATCGTAACGTTTTTCCATTTCATATTCAACAGCTTTAAGAAGCAGTAATGCATTTTGCGGATTTGTAATAATTTCTTCATCCAAATCCGGCGAAACAGCTAAATAGTGCCTGCTGAGTTTCTGGTAAAACGACAGTTCTATTTTTTTTGGATCGATGATTGCAAATTTAATTTCGGACGGATGTTTGGCATAAAGCAAGCTGGTTATTATCATATTAATACCAACGCTTTTACCCGAACCGGTTGAACCGGCAATAAGAAGATGAGGCATTGATGCTAAATCGGTTATATAAACTTCACCCGAAATTGTTTTTCCTAAAGCCAGGGGAAGTTCTTTTTTACTATCTTTTATTTTTGAGATTACAGATCTTGCGCTTACAAGAGAAGGTACGGCATTTGGAATTTCAACACCGATTGCGCTTTTTCCCGGAATCGGCGCAATAATTCTTATTCCACGGGCAGCCAAAGCTAAAGCGATATCGTTTTCGAGACTTACAATTCTGCTGATTTTAACACCCGGAGCAGGTACAATTTCGTAAAGTGTTACAACCGGTCCCGGTGTAACAGAAATATCTTCAATCTCAATGTCAAATAACGAAAGTTTCTCTTTTAAAAGCGCAGCATTCTTTTTAAGTTCTATTTCCGGAATTTCTATTTGTCCGTCTTCATTATCAAAAAGAGTTAACCCCGGAGGAGTAAAATTAATTTCTTCTTCCCATTGTTCTGGCGCATCTGCTTCAAATTTCCTTTCTACGCTCATTTCAGTATTTTCTTCTGTTTTGCTCAATATTTGTTTATCGTCGTAGTTTTCTCTTGCCGGCTCTTCTTCAGTAATCCGATCTTCTTTATTTTTGTTAATAATCCGTATTGTAGTTTCCTTTTTTTCTTCGGATTCTTCTGCTGCATCAGTCTGTTCAGTTTTAATTTCTTCCGAAACTCTTAATTTTTTTATCTTTTCAAGATTTGTCTGGGCTTTTAATTCTTTATTGTCCTCTTTTGTTTCATCATCTTTAAAAAATCCGCTTATTGCCGCAAAAATCTTTTCAATTTTAATATCAAAAACTAGAAAAACCTCAATAAACATTAAAAACGCGAGAAGAATCAATCCGCCTAATTCGCCTAATAATCTGCTTAAACCCGAACCAAAAAAAAGACCTACTTTTCCGGAAAGCTCGGGATAGTCGTATAAAATATTCAAATCCGCCTGAAGAACTCCGAAAAACGATGCAAACAAAATTCCCGCAGCAACAAGAGCATTGCTGGTATATCCTGCGGATTTGTAAAAATCGTTTTTTAAAACAGCATATCCCCAGATAAAAAGTATTACCGGAAAAATGATTGAGAAATATCCGATAGTGGAATTAATAAGAATATCGGATATGTATGCCCCAAGAATACCGAGCCAATTGTTTGTGCTGTCAATTCTTTGCAAAACATCGGGGTTATCCGAAAAAACTGTAAACAAATCGGAGAATTGATATTTAAGATTTGCTTTATCGTAGCCGGAATAGGAAAAAATACTCAGAGCAATTAATACTGAAATCAAACACATCAGCAGCCCCAGAATAATTTTCTTTTTTTCAGCCGAAAGAAATATACTTTCGTCTTTTGCTGTTTTTTGATTTTTTTGTTTGTTTTCTGAGCGCATCGGTACTTTTTAACTAAGCAGTGTATTCATTATCGGGTAAAACTGTTTTTTTTACTACACCGGTTTTAAAGTTTGCCACTATATTATTGTTGTTTAATTCGGCGCAAAATTTTATATCTTCTTCAAAACCGTTTTTAATAAGAAGCTGTCCATGTTCGCATTCGCTTAACATTTTATAAACATCCAGCCCTAAGGTTTCACTTAAAACAAGACTTGCCCTGGCTGCATCCGTAATAATTACATCATCTTTAATGTTTCTTATTTCGTGGATTAGTTTACCGGCGCAAACCGAGTCTTCTATGCAAAACATTCCGCTTGAACCTGCGCACAATATTTCGAGATCGTTGCCAAGATAAGCAGCGTACTGGGCGGTAATTTTCAGATTGTTAAAACATGCAATAAAAAGATTTTCTGAAAATTTTGCTTTAACAACGGCTTTTGTTCCGTTAGATGTAAACAATATAATCGATTTTCCAGAAATACTGTCTGTATCGTATTCAAGCGGAGAATTTCCAAAAGTAAAGCCTTCTATCATTTTTGTATTTCTTTCGCCGCCGAGCAGCGTTTGTCCGCCAAAAGCGTTTCCCGAAACTTTCATTGCAAATTCAATTGAATTAACTGGAATAACTTCGCGGGCATCCCGCGAAAGTGCTGTTATAATAGTGGTTGAAGCCCGAAGTACATCTATTACTACTGTAGTTTTCCCTGTAAAATACAAGTCATCCACATTTAACGGCGAAAAAAGTACATTTATTTTCATATTATTTTTTTATAAACGGATATTTACAGATTGTTGCCGGAATTTCTTTTTCTCTGATAAGGAAGTTTACTTTTGTTCCTATTTCAGAATATTGGCTTTCAACATATGCTAAAGCAATAGGTTCTTCTAGAACCGGACTAACCGTACCGCTTGTAACTTCACCGATTTTTTTTCCATTGCAAGTAACTGCGTAACCTTTCCGCGGAAAACATTTTTCTTTTGTAATAATTCCAGAAAGTTTTCTGGAAGTTCCTTTGCTTTTAAATTGCTGTAAAGCTTCTTTTCCGATAAACGACGGTTTATTTAATTTTGTAATCCATCCCAATCCTGCTTCAATGGGATTGGTAGTATTGTCTATATCATTTCCGTAAAGCGAAAAACCCATTTCCAGTCTTAATGAATCGCGGGCAGCAAGACCTGCAGGAACCAATCCTTCATCTTTGCCTGCTTTCATAAGTGTATTCCATATTTTTTCGGCTGTTGCTTCGTTTCCCTTAAAATATAATTCATATCCAAGTTCACCTGTGTAGCCTGTCCTCGAAACAAGAACTTCTTCATCTGCAACTTTTGCCATGAAAAAATTATAATATTCAAGGTTCAATTCGCGATTGCAAATTTTCTGAAGTATAGTTTTTGATTGAGGACCTTGCAAGGCAAGAAGCGAATATTCATCGCTGCAATCTGTTATTTCTGCAGCCGACTGATTGTTTTTTTTCATCCAATCAAAATCTTTATCTTTATTTGATGCATTTACCACTATCATATATTCGCTTTCTTCAATCATATAAACAAGTAAATCATCAACTATCCCTCCGTCGGGGAGGCACATTGCAGAATATTGAATTTTCCCAGGCAATAATTTCGATGCGTCGTTAATTGTAATATTCTGAATAAATTTGAGCGCATTGTTTCCGCGGACAAATATTTCACCCATATGCGAAACATCGAATAATCCGGCAGATTCTCTTACTGCCTTGTGTTCGGCAATAATGGAATTATACTGAATCGGCATAGAGAACCCAGCAAATTCAACAATTTTTGCTCCCAATGCTTTATGTATGTTATATAATTTTGTTTGTTTAATCATTTTGTCACTTTTTTCCAATCGCTTAAAAATTTCTCTAACCCTATATCAGTTAAAGGATGCTTGAATAATTTATTTATTACATCGAATGGCATTGTTGCAACATGTGCGCCCATCATTGCTGCATCTACAAGGTGCAACGGATGCCTTATGCTTGCAACAAGAACCTGAGTATCGAACTCATAATTGTTGTAAATTGTAACAATCTGTTCAATCAAGCCCATGCCGTCGTGACTTATATCGTCCAACCTTCCAACAAAGGGACTAATATATGTTGCACCTGCTTTTGCTGCAAGCAGCGCCTGCGATGCCGAAAAACAAAGAGTAACATTTGTTTTAATTCCGTCACCACTTAATGTTTTAACGGCTTTCAAGCCTTCTTTAATTAAAGGAACTTTAATTACAATATTTTTATGAATTTTAGCTAAATCGTATGCTTCTTTTAATATACCATTATAATCTGTTGATACAACTTCGGCGCTTATAGGTCCGTCAACAATTTTTACTATTTCTTTTAAAAGCTCAATAAAAGCCTTTCCTTCTTTTGCAACCAGTGAAGGATTTGTTGTAACTCCGTCAAGAATTCCTAAAGATCCTGCTTCTTTAATTTCTTCCAGATTTGCTGTATCAATAAAAAACTTCATATTTATTTCCTCATAAATTTAGATTTACATCATAAATTAAGACTAATAAAATTTAAATGAAAATTGATTCCTAAAAAATATCTTTTAATTTAAACTATAGCAATTTCTGCCCCCGTTTTATTGGATATAAACGAAAATTGATCGGGTACGGTTTTGGCATCTTCGTTAATTTTTATTCTTAATCTGTACTTAAACTGAAGTTTTACAAGAGTCGATATTTTTCCTTCCCGTAATTTTTCGCTTATAACAGGATTAATCTTTAATGTAAGCAACCTTTCGCGTCCCTGCATTTTATATTTTTTTAACCAGTCATCAATTTCGTGTATTATATTCGATTTTTTCGATAATATTCCCGTGCCGTTGCAGTAAGGGCAGCTTTCGTGCATCGATTGCATGATATTTTCGCGCACTCTTTGACGGGTTATTTGAATAAGTCCGAATTCCGTCATCGGCAGAATTGCAGTTTTGGCTCTGTCTTTTTTAAACTCTTTTTTAATTTCGTCGTAAATCTTTTTCCTGTTCTTTTCATCTTCAAGATCAATAAAGTCAATAACAACCAGTCCGCCTATATCCCTTAGTCGTAACTGACGGGTAATTTCGCGGGCTGCTTCCAGATCTGTTCTTAAGGAATTTTGTTCCTGCTCTTTTTTTGCGGCATATCTTCCGCTGTTAACATCAATAACTATCATAGCTTCGGCATGATCAATTACTATGTGTCCGCCGCTTGGAAGTGGAACCTTACGTCCCATTAAAAGTTTTATTTGCTCTTCAATCCTGAAAGCCTCAAATATTGAACGGTTATCTTTATATAGTTCAAGCCTGCTAATTAAACCTGGCTGAACTACCTCAAGATAACTCCTTACTTCCCGGTACATTTTTTTAGAATCGATAAAAACCTTTGTAACATCGGGAGTAAATAAGTCTCTTATAACACTTGAAGTTGTTCCCACATCTTCATATATCAATTCCGGCGGACTTTTCTTTTTTGCAAGCGATTGAACTTCTATCCAGCTTTTAACAAGATGTTTTAAATCGTTCGATAGCAGTTCTTCTGTCTGGTCTTTTGCCGCAGTACGAATAATCAATCCGCAATTTGATGGTATTATACTTCTTGCCAGTTTTTTTAACCGGCGGCGTTCTCTAAAATCCGTTATCTTTTTAGAAATTCCGATTTTATCATCAAAGGGAAGAAGCACGCAAAATCTTCCGGGAATTGAAATAGATGATGTAACACGCACTCCTTTATTATCAACAGGTTCTTTAATTATTTGGATTAAAATTTCCTGTCCTTTTTTCAACTTTACCGAAGGTTTTGATACAACTGGCAAATCTGCAGGTTTTTCGCTTCCGGTTTCTTTTTCATCTTCGTCAATATCAACATCTGCTTCTTCATCAAAAATACTTTGAAGACCTTCAAGTCTGTCTCCAATATCCGAAAAATGCAAAAATGCATCGTGCTTTAAACCGATATCAATAAACGCTGCTTTAATTCCGGGAAGTACTCTTGCAACCCTTCCAAGGTAAATATCCCCAACCATTCTTTTCTTTTCCGGTGTTTCCACGAAAAAGTCAACTAAGTTTCCGTCTTCTGTAATAGCTACCCTGTGCTGAGATGCAGAAGAGTTAATTATAATTTCTTTGTTCATAATTTTCTCAAACCTTTTTTACGGATTAATTATCCGACCAGAATATTACTTTTTCATTAAATTTTCTGCGGAAATCTTCCGTTGTATCATTTTTATAAAATTCGTTATCAATATTATTGATATGCTCATCTATTAGCTCAATTAATACATTAAATGTTTTAACCGAGAATATTTTATCCATTAAAAACTCAATCCCTTTATATTCTTTGAAATACCAGATGATATGTTTTTTCATTTTATTAATTGCAGCTGTTTCATCCATTTCGCTTGTGCAATATTCAGTATGCTTTAAACAAACTGATTTAATTTCCTGCAATGACGGCGAGCCGGGATCGGTTCCTGTTTCGTAAATGGCATTAAATCTGCTGAAAATAAAAGGGTTTCCCAAAGCACCGCGTGCAATCATTGCCGAATCGGCTCCGGTATCTTTTAATACTTTAACAATTTCTGCAGGTTCAAACAGCGAACCGTTTACAACAACCGGTATCTTAATTTTTTGTTTCACCTCTCCAACCCAATGCATAAGCGGCTGCGAACTGTATTTATCTTCACGGGTACGCGCGTGAACAATAATAAAAGATGCTCCGTTTTCTTCACAAACTTTTGCATTCTCGATAATGTTAATTTTTTTATTATTTTTTCCGAGACGCAGTTTTACCGAAACGGGAATATTTCCGGCTGCTTTTACCATTGTGGTTACAATCTTTCCAAGTTGAAAAGTATCGTCAAGCAGTTTGGCTCCCATATCAAATTTGCAAACTTTTGAAGCTGGGCAACCACCGTTTAAATCAATTACATCGGGCTGAAAATTGATAAGCTCGTTTACTGCATTTTTTAATATTTCCGGTTCTCTTCCGAGTACCTGAACCCCTATTGGTTTTTCCTGACGGCTGAAGACAAGGTAACGCAATGTATTAAAATTGTTTTTAATTACGCCATCGGCGCTTACCATTTGAGTAAATGTTAACCCTGCACCGTAATCTCTGCATATTTTTCTGAAGGCAGAATCGGTTATTTCTGCCATAGGCGCTAAAATCAATTTGCTCCCTATGTCTAATTTACCTGCCTTCATTCTTTTATCAATTTTTATAAAAGTGCTGAATTTAAAAATTCAGCACTTTTTGTTCTTATTCTGTTTTTGTTTTTTCTTCTGAAAGTAATGCTTTTCGGCTTAAGCTGAATTTGCCGTTTTCAATTTTTATCAGTTTTACCTGAATTTTATCGCCTTCTTTCAAAACATCGGTTACTTTATTAACCCGGGCTGTGTCTATCTGCGAAATATGCAGCAAGCCTTGCTGTCCCGGCATAATCTCAACAAACGCTCCGAAATCGGTAATCTTTACAACTTTTCCTTCGTAAACATTTCCAATTTCAGGTTCCGAAGTTAAAAGTTTTATATATTCACGGGCTTTTTCGGCTGCAGCAGCATTTACAGCAGCAATATTAACATTTCCGTTTTCTTCAATGTTAATTTCCACGCCGAATTCTCTTTGAATTCCCTGAATAACTTTACCGCCGGAACCGATTACGGCTCCAATTTTATCGGTGTCTATTTTATGAGTTATAAGTGTTGGCGCATACTGCGATAATTCTTTCCGCGGTTCAGGAATTGCTTCGTCCATCAAATTAAGGATATGCATTCTTCCTTCTTTTGCCTGCTGAAGCGCGTTTTGCATAATTTCAAATGATATTCCCTGAATTTTTATATCCATCTGGAAAGCAGTTATACCATTACGCGAACCAGCAACTTTGAAATCCATATCGCCGAGATGATCTTCATTTCCTAATATATCCGAAAGTATTGCATATTTTTCGCCTTCTTTAATAAGTCCCATAGCAATACCCGAAATCGAACATTTTGCCGGGACACCTGCATCGAACATAGACAATGAACCGGCGCAGACTGTAGCCATCGAAGATGAACCGTTCGATTCGAGAATATCCGAATTTACGCGTATAGTATAAGGGAACTGTCCTTCGGCTGGAGCAACATATTTAAGAGCTCTTTCAGCAAGATTGCCATGACCGATTTCTCTTCTTCCGGGACCGCTTAATCTTCCTGTTTCACCTACACTGAAAGGTGGAAAATTATAATGAAGCATAAAACGTTTTGTATATTCCATCTGAAGACCGTCAATTATCTGTTCGTCGGATTTTGTTCCAAGAGTAATTGTAGTTAAACTCTGGGTTTCTCCGCGTGTAAACAAAGCCGATCCGTGTGTGCGGGGAAGCAGCCCAAGCTCTATAGAAATAGGTCTGATCTGTTTTGTATTTCTTCCGTCGAGTCTTATTCCCTCATCAAGAATTCTGTTGCGCATTAATTCTTTTTCATAATCGTGCATCAGCACTTTTATTGCTTTTTCGCTTTCAGGATATTTTTCGGATAAAGCGGCAACAATTTCGGCTACAAGTTCTTTGTTTTTTGCTGATCTTTCTTCTTTAGCAAGAACAGTTGCAACAATTTCAGCCTGTTTTGAATAACCAAGTTCCTTAACTTCATTAACCAGTTCCTGATTTACTTCCTGAACAGGAACATCGAATTTTGCTTTTCCGCAAAGTTCTCGCAGTTCATTTTGAACATCAATAATCTTTTTAATTTCGGTATGAGCAAACTTCAATGCTTCCAGAAGATCGTTTTCGCTTATTTCTTTGGATTCGCCTTCAACCATCATAATAGAATCTTTGGTACCAGCAACAACAAGCTCCATATCACTTTGTTCAACCTGCAAGTGTGTAGGATTAATTATAAACTGTCCGTCCACTCTTCCCACGCGGAATTCGCCGATTGGCTCGAGAAAAGGAATATCCGAAATTGTAAGTGCTGCTGATGCACCAATAGTGCTTAATACATCAGCATCATTTTCGCAGTCGTACGAATAAACACCTGCAACTATTTGTGTTTCAAAATAGTAATTATCAGGAAATAACGGTCTGATTGGTCTGTCTATCAACCTTGCACTTAAAATTTCCTTTTCTGTCGGTTTCCCTTCGCGTTTAAAAAAGCCGCCGGGAATTTTTCCTGCGGCAAAGGATTTTTCTCTGTATTCAACTGAAAGGGGTAAAAAATCCACATCTTGTTTAGGTTCGGAGGCAGCAACAACGGTAACTAACACCATTGTATCTCCGTATCTTACCATAACCGAACCGTTTGCCTGTTTGGCAAGTTTTCCGGTTTCGATAGAAAGAATTTTTCCACCTATTTCAACTTCTTTTTTATAAACCATCTATTTGGCCTCTTATTTTCTTATATTAAGTTCTTTAATTATTGCTCTGTATCTTGCGATATCTTTTTTGGCAACGTAGTTTAATAATCTCCTTCTTTTACCTACAAGCATCAATAAACCTCTGCGCGATGCATGGTCTTTTTTGTGGGCTTCGAAGTGTCCAGTAAGCTGATTTATTCTTTCGGTAAGAATAGCAACCTGCACTTCAACTGTTCCGCTGTCGCTATCATTTTTGCCGAATTTTTTAATCAGTTCCTGTTTTTTTTCTTTTGTGATACTCATTTTGTAACTCCTTTTTTTGTACGATTAAATTCCAGTTTTTTACCGGAATCAATTAGTTGGTTAAATTTTTAATATATTTTAAACATTCCTCTTTGTCTTTTTTTATCTGCTCGATAAGCATATCTGCATTACCAAACCGTATTTCGTCTCTTATTCTGCCAATAAATTCAACTGTTAGTTTTTCGCCGTAAATATCTTTTTCGAAATCGAAAATATTCGTTTCTATCATAAAAACATCTGTATCGTTGAACGTTGGACGCAACCCTATGTTTGTAAGTCCGAAATACACATTCTTTCCCAAAAAAATTCTGGAAACATAAACTCCTGCACCGGGAATAAGTTTTTTTTCATCCGCAAGAATATTGGCAGTAGGATACCCCAGTTTTCTGCCGCGTTGAGCGCCTTTTACAATAATTCCGGTAACAGTATAATATCTTCCAAGAAATTTATTTGCTTTTTCAATATCGCCGTCCGAAATCGCATTCCGTATTTTTGTGCTGCTTATTTCATCGGAATTGCTTTTAACAGCGTTTACCTCAATAACTTCCACGCCGCTGCTATTTGTAATCTGCCTGAGTTTTTCCTTATCACCCAGCCTGTTTTTCCCGAATTTATGATCGTATCCTATTACAATTTTTTTTGTTCTTAATTTTTTTATCAAATATTCTTCTATAAATTCCAAATAACTTTTAGAAGAAAACCCTGAAGTGAAATTAATTATTACAAGATTATCAACTCCGGCTTTTTCAAGAAGGGTTTGTTTTTCTTCGAACAGCGTAAGCACCGAATGTTTAAAATTTGATGTGACAACTGTCCTTGGATGAGGATCGAATGTTACTACACAACTTTTCAAAGAACTTTTTTCGGCTTCTCTTACAACACGATTTATTATATCCATATGACCTTTATGAAGTCCGTCGAATGATCCGACTGTAACAACCGTGTTATCAGTTCCGCTGAATTCCGAAATATCTTTATATACTTTCATTAGAATATTCTAACTTATTCTGCTTTTTTATCGGAATACTTTTCCATAAGCATCCCGAACTCTTCTATATTAAAAGCATCTTCAACTTTATATTCGCCTATTGCTTCTCTTCTAAGCTCCAGAAGAAAAGCACCGCAGCCTAATTTTTTCCCGAAATCATCGGCAATTACACGTATATATGTGCCTTTCGAGCATTTTATTCTGAAACTGATTTCGGGTTTGTTTATTTCAGTAATTTCAAACTCGTATATTTCCGCATCCCGAGGCTCCCGGGCAATATTTACACCTTTTCTGGCATATTTGTATAAGGCTTTTCCGTTATGTTTTACTGCCGAATACATTGGAGCAGTCTGCTTTATTTTTCCTAAAAAAGATTTTCTCGTTTCTTCAATCATTTCATTTGTAACATGCAAATAATCTTTTATCTCATAAGGATCGGTTTCAGTATCCATCGAAGGCGTGCTTTTTCCGATAACTATTTTGCCTGAATAGATTTTGTATTTCTGCTGATATTGCGAAATGGTTTTTGTGGCTTTTCCAGTACAAATTATTAATAATCCCGTTGCCCGCGGGTCCAGCGTTCCTGCATGACCGACTTTTTTAACACCTGTATATTTGCGTACTTTATGAACAACAGAAAACGAAGTAGATCTGTAATTCTTATCAATAAGCAAAACTTCACCACGGTTAAAATCTATTTCATTAAAGTCTTTAGTTCTTTTCGTAATCATCCTTATGAATCTTCTTAAAAAGAGAATCGATTTTTTCCACATAATCCATAGTATCATCAATGAAAAACTCGAGATCGGGAACCGACCTTAATGATATTTTGGCTGCCAGTTCTGCCCTGATAAGCTTTTTAATGTGCGATATCTTTTCAAGAATCAAAACTCGTTTATCTTTATCATAAACAGATATGTAGATTCTGGCAATTTTTAAATCCGGGGTTAATCTTACTTTTGTAATAGTAATAAATCCAAATTCCGGATCATTTAATCTATGTAAGAATATCCCGCCTAATTCATGCTGAATAAGACGGGCAACTTTTTCCATTCTAACCGAAGCCATCAGGAACCTAATTTCTTTTTGGTTTCTACAATTTTATAGGCTTCAATAATATCGCCTACTTTTATATCATTAAAATTTGCAATGTTCAATCCGCATTCGTATCCCGAATCAACATCGCGTACATCATCCTTAAACCTCTTTAACGAAGCAAGCTGGCCTTCGTAAATAACAATTCCTTCGCGGAAAAGCCTTATTTTATCGTTCCTGTTTATTTTTCCTTCCTGAACGTAACATCCCGCAACTGTTCCTAATTTTGGAACTTTGAATGTTTCGCGGATTTCCAAAGCTGCAACCATTTCTTCCGAAACAACTGGTGAAAGCATTCCTTCGAGTGCTGATTTAACTTCGTTTATTGCATCGTAAATAATATTATAAAGGCGTATATCAACTTTTTCGTTTTCGGCAAGTTTTCGGGCATTTGCGTGCGGTCTTACATGGAAACCTATAATTATCGCATTCGATGCAGCGGCTAAAAGCACGTCGCCTTCGGAAATGGCTCCTACGCCTTTGTGAATAACAACAACTTTAACTTCATTATTTGTAAGTTTCATCAGCGAATCGGAAAGAGCTTCAACTGAACCGTCAACGTCTCCTTTAACTATTATAGGAAGTTCTTTTATTTTGCCGGTTCCAACCTGACTTGCAATTTCGTCGAGAGTAATCATTCTAATCTGGCGGTGATCCTGTTCGCGTTTCAACTGCTGGCGTTTCAAACTTATTTCTCTTGCTTCGCGTTCGCCTTCTACAACAACAAAATTGTCGCCTGCCTGAGGAGAGCCTTCAAAACCAAGTACTAACACCGGTGTAGAAGGACCAGCCTGTTTAACTTTATTGTTTCTTTCATCAAACATTGCTCTTACTCTTCCGTGCTGAATTCCGGCAACAAAAGGATCTCCTATTTTTAATGTTCCTTTTTGAACAAGAATTGTAGAAGTAATTCCGCGTCCTTTATCAAGCTGTGTTTCAATTACAGTTCCGCGTGCAAATCTGTCGGGATTGGCTTTAAGATCAAGCATTTCTGCTTCGAGAAGTATTTTTTCGAGAAGGGTTTCAATATTTAATCCTGCTTTTGCGGATATTTCGGCACATTGATATTTGCCGCCCCAATCTTCCACAAGAATTCCTCTATCGGCAAGCTGCTGTTTAATTTTATCTATGTTCGATCCGGGTTTATCTATTTTGTTAATGGCTACAACAATAGGTACGCTTGCAGCAAGAGCGTGATTTATAGCTTCAACCGTCTGGGGCATTACCGCATCATCTGCAGCCACAATTAATACAACAATATCGGTAACTTTTGCTCCTCTGGCACGCATAGCTGTAAAAGCTTCGTGACCCGGAGTGTCTAAAAACGCAATATATTTTCCGTTTTCCAGTTTAACCTGGTAAGCTCCAATGTGTTGTGTAATTCCTCCGGATTCTCCGGCAACCACATTTGCTTTACGGACATAATCAAGAAGAGATGTTTTTCCATGATCGACGTGTCCCATTATTGTAACAACAGGCGCTCTGAAAACCATTTTATCTGCATCTTCTTCTTCATTATCGCTTTCATCAATTGACAACTCTTCTTGGAATTCCACTTGAAAATCGAATTCGTCCGCTACAAGCATAATTGTTTCTTTATCCAGACGCTGATTTATTGAAACCATCAGTCCGAGACCCATACATTTTTGTATAACATCTATTACCGGTACTTTCATCAGATTAGCAAGTTCACTAACAGACACAAATTCGGTTACTTTCAGAATAGTCTGTCTTTCAAGTTCCTGCATTTCTTCAAGCTGTTCCAGCATTTCTTGTTTTTCTTTTCTTTTTTTCTTGCGGAGCACTGCTCTGTCGCCAAGATTTGTTTCCTCTTCCATATCCAGAAGCGTTTTTCTTACTGCAGCTTCAACTTCGCGTTTATCAACTTCCGGCTTTTTCAGTTTTCTTTTCTTCTTTTTCGCAGCTTCACCAAAAACTTCGGGTTCGTCGTCTTTCTTTTTTTTCTTTATTTTAATTTTCTTTTTCTTGTTCTTATTCGAATCATCTGTCTCCGCTGTAACAGTTTTGGGTTGAACAGCTTTTTCGGATTGGGACGCGGCCTCAGCCGGCTCTTTTTCAAGATTTAATTTGCCAATTACGGTCAAACCTTTCTTTTTCCTTTCAAATTCAATTTCCCCCTTTGTGCGGAAAATACCCGGTTTTTCTTTGTTTGCTTCCGGTAAAACATCTTCGGGTTCATCTTGAATTTGTATTTCGGGTTCATCAATAACCGATTCAACAACAACATCTGTTTCTGTTTCGTCTTCAAAAATTTCTTCATCCTGTTTTTGCTCTTCCGGTTCCGGAATTATATCTTCTTCTTTTTCAGGAGCTTTTTCTTCAGCAGGAACAGGTTTTATTTCAGCTTTTTCGGACTGTTTTTCTTCAATTGACGCAGTTTTATCAACACGCATTTTATTGAATTCTACAATTTTCCGGTAGTGATTTTCAGCTTTTTCAATATCTTTTTTGAATCGCGAATTAATATCCGATATCATTTCATCGGTTAATACGGTCATATGACCGGAAACGCTGTATCCTTTTTCTTTAAGGAAGTCAACAAGCGAATCCGATGAAAGGTTGAATTCGGTCGCAAATTTATATAATCTCAATTTCTGAGGTTTGGCTGCATCAGACATATTTTAGAACCTTTATAAAGTCTTATTCTTCTTCTTCAAATTGATTTTTCATTACGTCAATAATTTTTTCTGCAAGTTCGTCATCAATTCCTTCAATTTCCTTTAATTTGTCAACGCCTGCCTGCAGAACTTCAAGTACTGTGTCGTAACGGTTATTTATTAATAATTGATATACATCCGAACCAAGTTCGTCTTTAATATCAATAAGTTCAATATCTTCTTCGTATTCTTCAAATGGTTTTTGTTCACGGATTACTTCAATTTCATATCCTGTAAGTTTTATTGCAAGCCGGATATTCACGCCGTTTCTTCCAACAATAAGCGAAACCTGATCACTGTCAGCATATACAGTGCATCTTTTGTTTTCTTCGTCAATTTCAATCTGCTTCAATTTAGCCGGAGCCAAAGCACGCTGAATATATGTAATGGGGTCGTCTGAATAATTGATCACATCGATATTTTCGTTATTAAGCTCGCGTACAATTGCGTGAATTCTTACTCCTTTCATACCAACGCAAGCGCCTACGGCATCAATTCTTGTATCCTGCGATTCCACTGCAACTTTGGCTCTTTCGCCGGGTTCGCGCGCAATTCCTTTTATATCTATAACACCGTCATATATTTCGGGTATTTCAATTTCAAACAATCTTTTTAGAAATTCGTTATCTGTACGCGAAATTATTACAATAGGACCGTTTTGTGTTTTTTTAACAGTTTTAACAATGGCGCGTATTGTATCGCCCTTTCTATATTTTTCTCGTGGTATTTGTTCGTTCCTCGGAAGCAGAAGTTCGTTTTTGTTGTGATTGATTAGAATATCGTTTTTACGCACCTGATAAATATCACCAACAACAATTTCTTTCAAAAGCTCGCTGTATTCATTAAAAACCAAATCTTTTTCAATTTCGCGTATTTTTTGGTTAAGATTTTGGCGGGCAAGATTAATAAGTCTTCTTCCAAATGTAGAAAGTTCAAGTTTCTCAACAAAATCTTCGCCAACTTCAAGATCGTCGTCGTTGCCTTTTTCGTTAACTTCATCAATACTTATCTGTGTATTGGGATCTTCCACTATATCAACAATTGTTCTTTCGAGAAAGATTTCAATATCTCCCTTATCCATATTCACAACAACCGAAAATCTGGCTTCGAGCCCGAATTTCTTTTTTACCATTATTCCGAATATTTCTTCAATAATTCCGGCAAGAACATCCTTATCCAGACTTTTTTCACGAACCATCTGAGCAAATGATTCAACTATTTCATAATTCATTTAGGTTGCCTCCGTTATCAAAACCTAATTAATACTTTAGCATTTTTTATATTAGAAAAATCAATTTTTATTACTTCTTTTCCTGCACCAAAAACCAGAACCTGACCGTTTATTTCAATCAACTTACCTTTTATTTTTTTTGTTTCGTTTTCTTCGGCAAATTCAATTTCGAAATGTTTATCCAAATTCTTTTTATACTGACGCAAAAATTTAAGCGGTCTTCCAATCCCCGGCGACGAAACTTCGAGTCTGTATTTTGAGCTTATTAATTCTGCTTTATCGAAAGCTTCGCCTATTTCACGGCTAAGGTCGGCACATACTTTTGTTGTTACAAAGTCGTCTCCGTCAACAAATATTTCAATTATCCGGCTATTATCTTTGCCTCTGACGATAACATCAACAAGCATCAATCCGGCATTTTGCACAGCCTTTTCAATTTCGGGTAATATTTTATCTTTAAATTCCATAAAACACAAATAAAAAACGCCCACAAAGGGGCGAATATTTTTTAAGTAAACAAACATAATAATAAAATTGTCTTTAATCAAGCAATATCTGTTTACTTTGCCATATTATTGAATAAAATCAACTTTTTATGAATAAAGATTAGCAGCTTTGTCTGCAGATGTTACAATTCCTTTAATCATTGCAGAGCTGAAACCGTTGTGTTCCATCTGGTTCAGTCCCGAAATTGTAATTCCTTTAGGGGTTGTAACACGGTCAACTTCGCTTTCGGGATGTTTTCCTGTCTCAAGAAGCATTGCTGCAGCTCCTTTTGCCGTTTGTGCAGCCATCATCAAAGCCTGCTCTGCGTGAAATCCTATTTCAACTCCTCCCTGCGAAGCTGCGCGTACGGCTCTTAGGAAAAAGGCTGTTCCGCAGGCGCATAATGCTGTAGCCGGAATCATCAAATCTTCGTCAATTACTATTGTTTTTCCAAGTTTGTTAAAAATTTCTATTGCATATTCGAGAGCATCATTATCTTTCTTTTCGGCACACACACACGACATCGATTCCTGGATGGAAATTGCAGTATTAGGCATTACCCTTATTACCGGGACGTCAACTCCAAGATGTTCCTTTATTTTTTTGATTGATGCTCCTGTAACAACAGAAATTACAATATGTTTTTTAGGATCTATTAATCCTTTCACTTCATCTATCAATCCATTAAGCTGCTGCGGGGTTACAGCAAAAATTAGAATTTTACAGTTTTCTACCGCTTCTTCATTAGGTACATCCGCTTTAAATCCCATTTCGCGAATATTTCCCAGCATTTCAGGATGTTTTGTTGTTAGATAAATATTTTTTTCGGGTATCAGTTTCGATTTTTTTAATCCCTTGGCAATTGACGACCCTAGATTGCCGCAACCTAAAATAGCTATTTTTACTTTTGAGTTAAACATTCTTTCTCCGGATAATTTTTCGTTTTTCATTTTGTAAAAATAACAAATATTATTGTTATTCAAGCCTTGTTAATATTTCATCGCAAACAGCATAGCCTTGTGGCGTAAGTTTTATTATTCCGCTTCCAAAAGATATAAAACCGCCTTTTTCGTATTCGCTTAGTATTTTTCGGTTCCGCGGAAACCATTCACCGGAATATTTATTTTTAAGTTCTTCTATATTAATTCCTACGCTTCTAAGCGAAAGCATAACATATTCCTGCAGTAACTGTTCCTCTGTAAGATTTTCGAAACCGGATACGGCATTTCCTGTTTTCTTAACTGCTTCTATGTAACTTTTAAGCGATGAATAATTCCACCAGCGTTTTTTATCCGCAAAAGAATGCGCCGAAGTGCCCAAACCTATATATTCAGTATGATTCCAATAAGATTTGTTATGAATACATTCGCTGCCAGGTTTTGCAAAGTTCGATACCTCGTACTGATCAAATCCGTTTTCCGCAAGAAAATTTATCGCTGTTTCGTAAAGATCGGCATCAAATTCCTGTCCGCTAATTTTGGTTTTTTTATCCGTAACCATTTTATAAAGCGTTGTGCCTTTTTCGAGTATTAGACTGTATGCCGAAATATGGCTCACCGGAAGCGATACTGCCTTTTGCAGCGTGTTCTTCCACTTTGATTTTGTCTGCGCAGGCAGATTAAAAATAAGATCGATATTAATGTTTTTAAATCCGTAACCGAAAGCTTCATTTACTGCGTGCTCTGCGGTTTTACTGTCGTGAATTCGTGTAAGAAATTCCAGTTCGCCGTCATCAAACGACTGCACTCCCAGACTTAAACGATTTATTCCGGCAGACAAAAATCCTTGTATTTTTTCTTTTTCTAAGGTTCCTGGATTGGCTTCTATGGTAATTTCGGCATCCGGCTCCAGACGAAACCTGCTTTTTATTGCAGAAATAATCTTTAAAATATATTCTGTTTCCATAAGCGAGGGCGTACCGCCGCCAAAAAACACGCTGATAACTTTTCTGCCATTCGAATATTTTTCTGCAAAAAATTCAATTTCTCTTAAAAGCGATTCAAGATATTTTTCTTTATCCGCTGTTTTTGTAATTGAATAAAAATCGCAGTAGATGCATTTATGTGCGCAAAATGGTATGTGAACGTAAATACTAAGATTTTTCATAAACAAATTTAGAAAAATTATTGCGCTTAATCTTTTAAAAGCCCTTTACGCTATAAATTTTTCTAAATCTTTCATTTCGGCATCGCTCAGACCTTCGGGCTCAATGCCTGACTTAAGACAAGAAAGATAAATCTGCGCGCCTTTTTCGGCTACATCAATCAAATCGAACGCTTCAATTATATCCTTTCCCGAAGCAACTGCTCCGTGCTTTTTCCAGACTGCTACATCGCAATTCAATAAACTTTCGGCTGTAATATCTGCAAGTTCGCTGCTTCCGGGAGTTCTATATGATAAAAACAAAATTCCTTTGGGAAGATAAATCCGCACTTCTGGCATCATTCGCCAAAGCATCTGAGGTATTTTATCAGCATCAGCGCCGGAATAATGCGAAAGTGCAATTAACCCTGGAGGATGTGCGTGAAGGACTGTGCTTTTTCCGTTTTTCTGCTGCCGGTTGGATACGTGAATTTTTAAATGCGATGCCAACTCGCTTGTCGGTTTCATTCCGTTTCTGCCATTCCATATAATACTATATCCGTCCCCGTTGCTGTTTGTTGCAATTATGCAGGCGGCTTTTTCGGGATTTTTTGCAAGCTCGCGCAGGCGGCAGCCTTTTCCGGTAACAAGAACTATCAAATTTTCAGCGCCGGCAGGAAGCTGCGTTTTTATTATTTCCAAGTTTTTAAAATCAATTTCCTGCTCTTGTAAAAGGTGCGTAATATCTGCCGAAAGATTTCCTCCGTTGCTTTCAATCCATCCTTTTTGCCACATATATCCAGCCGCTTCGGATATTTTTTCCAGTTCTTCGGCAATTTGCTTATTCAATTTTATGGAATTCATTTTTCAATTTACTCTGTTTTCATATCTGCAAACATAACAACATTTTTAGTTATCGGCAGAATTAAAAACTCATTTTTCAACAAGCAGTTTTGCACAACACATTTCCATTCAGTGTTTTTTGCTTGTTAATATTAATCTTCCTTTTTTTCAAAATATCATTTTCCACGCTTGGTTTTATTGCTTATAAAAATATACGTGTTTATATTTAAAACAATTATTAAATGTGGTGTAGCAATGAAGTTTTTATTTTTTACAGTAATTTTAATTTCAGTATTCTTTTTTTCAGGGTGCGGAAAAAATTCGGGAGAAAAGCCGGGAAACGATAAAAGCCGCATAGAAAATTATGCCGCCGAAAAAACAGCAGAAAAAGCTAGACTCCAGCGCGAAGTGGATTCGCTTAAAAAAGTTCTTGAAACACAAAAGGACAGTCTGGGGGAAAAGTAAAAATTAATTCAGCTATTAATACAAAACCGAGTCCTTTTTTCCGGTTGAACTTTTATTAATAGCTGAATTAAAAGAAAATACTTTTAATTAAATTTCCACCAGTCGAAAGTGAATAAATTACCCGATCCGCCTGTGAATACCAAATACAAATCCTGGACGTCCTTAATTTCTTCCACTTTGCAGGATACTATTTTCCAGTTTTGAAGTCCGCCGGTTGGTAAAACTTCGCAGGTACCTATCAATTTTCCGTCGGGGCTGCCGAGTCTTATTTCTATTTTGTTGTTATCAACTTCAGAAGAAATGCTTGCTGTAAATTCTTTTGCTCCTTGTGATCCAAAATCTACGCCTCTTATTTTTATCCAATCGCCGTTTTCAATATTACATAAGTTTCTTCCGCCTACGCTGCAAACTTCTGTAAATATTCCATGCTGGGCATTCATTGTTTCGGCTTCAATGCGTTCAAAAGGATTTACGTACGATAGCTGCTTAAGTCCGTCTTCTGTATTTTCCATTACTTCAATTGTTCCGTCGGCATTGTGTTTAAATTTATCAACACAAAGATTTCGTTTATAAATTCGCGGGATATTGGATTTTATTGCAACAACTCTGTTATGATACGCCTGATACCACTCACCTTTAAAATTAAATATTGCCTGATGGTTATTATTATCGTTATGCGGCGGCTGTTTCGATACAATTCCGCCGTAAACAAAGCCCGAAACAGGATTGTCCGAAATTATATAATCAATTCTCATTTCGG
>JAAYAN010000184.1 GCA_012719345.1 Ignavibacteria bacterium
CGTAGAAATTTATCATGTCCAACACCTCGAGATAATTTTATCAATCAAGACGTATTAAACAAAGTAACATCAACAACCGAACCTCCAAAGGCACAGTCGAATTCATCTGAAGGATGTTTCATTGCTACAGCAGTATTTGGAAATTATGAGCACCCAGTTGTCCGCGAATTTCGGTTTTTTAGAGATACAACATTATCAAAATATAAGATCGGCAAGTCTGCAATAGCTGCTTATTACCGAATTTCACCTTCATTAGTTCCTATAATCTCTTCAAAGCCATTTGCATCTGTTAAATTTTTGTTGAAAGGATTACTAATGTGTTTTTATTTCGCACTTAAGCGCTTCCGGTAAATTTATTAACAGCGCTGTTTACTCATTAATAATGATTCAGAAAAAATAAAGATGAGAATACCGGAAAAATACAGATCAGGAATATTTTAAGACTGGAATTATTGGGATCAGGAATTATTAGGAGCGCATCCATGCGCAGGAAAACAGAAGCTTCGGGAATAATGCGGATTCCGACGAAATTACATTTGAAAAATCAAAACAATTCATAATAAAAAGAGTAAACCACATTTATGTTCCTTTTGGTGATTTTATTTCATTAGTTCAAAAGAGGAGAAATGCCATTCACGCTTTCAAAGATAAAGAAATCGGGACAATTAAAGAATTTGTCGACAATATTAATACATATAAAGGTTTCCTATTCTTTTTGGACGAGCATTTTTACCCATAACAAAATTGAAAAAATTAATCTCTTGGATTAAATAAAAATAATGACAAAAAGACTTAACTTTTCAAATTCATCAAAAGCACTAATATTTAAGAGAGACCATGGAATATGTTCTTTTACAGGAAAATCACTTTGGATTTTAGATTATGGTGCAGATCCTGATTATGAAATTGATTGGGTAGATCACATTGTCCCTGCTTCTGAAGGTGGAGGTAATGATCTTGATAATGGAGCATTAGCCGGATGGTCTGCAAACTATGATGTTAAAAATATTCTGTTTAAGAAATATATTTGCAGAGAGGGAAAATTAACCGCTAAAACGGATCTTAGCAAAAAGAGAATACAAGAAATAAATTCTACTTTAAAAAGATTTTCTAATCTAATTATTGCTGACTGGTATTTAAATAGAGCTTTGTGGCATATATGGATTGCAGGCCTATATGATTTTGATATAAGGAATGGTTTAAAGAGAACAAGGGATAAAGAATATTGGTTAGGGTCTTCAAAAAGTAAAATGGTAAAGTGGCTGAAATTAACCGGAAAAGATGGATTTACGGACCTGGAAAATCGAGGACTTATACCAGATAACCCTACAGAAGATCAGAAAGAACTTATGAATTCTATTGGAGAAATTCATAACTTCAAACATCAAGAAAAATTTATTAGAATGCTTCAAGATAAATTGTGTTTACTGGATTGATGATGAGAAATAAAAGGATTAAACGGAAAAACCAGAAAATTAAGAGCGCATCCATGCGCAGTAAGACAAACGGTAGTCAAACGAGCCACTAACACGCCCAAGCCAAAATGTGGTAGTAAACCGGCGAGTACACCGCTTTACTACCACACTTCGGCTGTGGGCGGACCCGTTATGCGCAAGCCTGTACCCAGCGGAAACGCGAGTACGCGGGAGCAAATTGGGGAGCCAGCCGTCATGGCTGGCCGAACTATGACAGAGAAATAAACTTAAAGAGTAAAGAGAGATGTTAAATTTTCCAAATCCATAATTTCTATTGAATCAGGTCCTTTGGATGATTTAATTTTATGTAAATAACCGGGAATACGTTTCTGGTTTTTTACTTAAGGGAACCTCTAAAAATATGCTACAAAGACCAATTTTACTCAGATCTTGACAATTGATCGATAAAATTCACTTATACTTTGCTTTTCAAAGGAAATTTTCATAGTAATTCCCTTTTTTCATCC
>JAAYAN010000185.1 GCA_012719345.1 Ignavibacteria bacterium
ATTACATGAAAGCAATTACAAGAGCAAAAGACATCGGTGTTGATGTCGCGTGGTCAAACCCAAGCTTTGAATTGTGGTATCTACTTCATTTCGAATATAGAAACACTGGTATTGATCGTGATGAGGCAAAAAAACGTTTAAATCAGCTTTTTGGGAAAGAGTACCAGAAAAACGACAAAACCTTGTTTTCTGTTTTAGAACCGAAGGTAAAAGATGCTATTCGTAATGCAAATCGGCTTTTAAAGGAAGCCGGGAAAGAGCCCAAATCTGCTCAGATGAATCCGGCAACAAATGTTGTGAAACTTGTGGAAAAGTTGCTCGAATATGAGCGAGAGAAATAAGTACCATGGGTACGTTTGGTAAGAGAAGGTCTTTATTTGAGTAAATTTTACACTGCAATTGCAAGTAACGACAGTGCCCGGCAGGTGATGGAGAAAGAGAAACTGCGGGAGCTGCGTCAGTACGTATATCCGCCGGATATGCAAAAAATGACTGCTGAAACGGTTGGTGAAGACGGAAAGGAACGCTGAGGAGATGGTGAGTGAGATTAAAGTTAACTCATTAAGGTGAAACTTTAAGTTTGTTAAACAGCTTTTATTCAAATAATGCAACAATACTATAATGTTTTGAAAGTTCCATTTTTTATTTTGCGGAGAATATAATTCCCTATGAAAGATTTTCAGAATCTAATAATTGATATTACAACAGATTTTTTTATCAGATCAAACGATTTTAATGGAATTCCATTATCACATTTTACATCTTTAGAAGAACAAGGTTTACCGAAAACAGAATTTTATGAGGTTTTAAGCCATTTAATTTTAAATAAGCAAATAGTTGCGATGTTTGATAGCCATTGCGTAAATCCTCATATTCTTAGAATACCACCATTAGAACCTGCTAAACAAATTGAATTATTAAAAACGAATCCGTATCAAATTTGTCTATACCCGACAGCAGAACAAGTTCAATCAAAAAAAGATTTAGCTGAATTCAACGATAGACCTTTTACTAAAAAGCTGTGGCTTTTAGAGCCACATTTAACTCCTTTTTATTTTGATCTATCTGTATTAGAAAAGTATTTACACGATGCACGGTATTCATTAAAATTCAACGATTACGAAGGAAACATACACGTTAAAGAAAAACATATTTCCCAAAAGGAAATTGTGACAAAAGATTATATTTATTTACAAACCTTTGGAACCGGATATGATGAGAACAAAAACAGGGTAGTTGTTGTATATTTACGTTACCTTTCAAAACTTTCACCAAAGCATCAATCCTATTGGCTTAACCACCTTTGTGATAAGCATTGTGAAATTAACTCTGATTACCATAAAGCCACACTTTATGGAGCATCTCCCATTAATATCTCTGTCTACTCAGCTTTGCTATTGGAACAGAAAGAAATAAACACTATTTGTAATTTAATTGGTAAACCATCATTATTCCGGAAAACATTTGAATATGAAAGGCCAGAAGGATTCCATTTAATGCTTTCACCTACAAAATCAAATTTTTATAATTTTGCCCTTCTTTTCGATAAAATCATTTCAGATAATTTAAACAAAGCCTTTTTTGAGAGAGATATTCCGTCCTTTTCAAAAAAGGAACATAAAGATTGCACGTTTGAGAGGAAATACCATGGTACGCTCAATCTCTTAGAAAACTGGTTATCCAAATTTTATTCGATCCCAAATGATCCAAAGGCTATTTCTGAGTTAATTCGTCCATTTAAAGAATTGCGTAAATTGCGGCAAGCCCCTGCACATTCTATTATAAATAATGAATACGATTTTAAATATGCACAAATGCAGGATGATTTAGTTACTAATGTTTATGATAGCCTTCATATATTACGAGTATTATTTAGCAGACACCCATTAGCAATTACCTATAAAACACCGAAATGGTCTATGGATGATAGAGTAGTTTTATATTAAGTGAATAAATTATGCTAAAGATCAATAATGAATTCGAATCGGCTTTTAGAATGTATCGCAAAAAATATTACGAGTTAAATA
>JAAYAN010000186.1 GCA_012719345.1 Ignavibacteria bacterium
AGTGCGGAATCATAATTTTTTGTTAACGTTAAATACAATATTTTCTTAATTTTATAAATCGCTATTTACATTTTTGGGGTGGGGAATACTTCTGGACCCCATGGGGAATATTTTTGGCCCGCGACATAAAAACAAAACAAGTAACAACAAAACAGGTCAGGACAAACGCAACAAGCGGAAGTTACAGACCATTTTTCTTTGATGCTGAAGAGTATAAATCTATAATAGTTTTAATAATGAGCTAATAACGAAATAAAATTATGGTGAGCAGAGTACCCAACCTTCTCTTTAAATGAGGTGCTACAATCAAATAGTTTTAATTTCTTGAAATTATTTTGCAATAGTTTTTGCAATAGTAAAGGGGTATTTAGGGGGTAAAATGGGGTGTATTTGGTGAAAAAACAGAAAATTCGAAAATTCTTTAAAAAACAAAACCCCGAAATTAGCTTGTTTTCGGGGTTTTTGAGCTGGTGATGGGACTCGAACCCGCAACCTGCTGATTACAAGTCATACGGATTCTTAGCAATTCAAGCCAAAATCAAAGTTTTTATGTCAACTCCATACATAGTCCATACAAAATATGGAAGGAGCTACACTATGTATTTAGTAAAAAATGATAAGTCCCGTTTTTATCAGATTGTATATTCTATCAACGGCAAAAGAACCACCGTTTCAACAAAAACAGCAAACAAAGAAAAAGCGGAAACCTTTTTAGATAATTTCAAAAAAGGTCTCTTTGAACCAGCACAAAAGCAAATTCAATTAATTACATTATCAAAATTCAGGGATGAATATATTTCATTTATTTGCACCTCAAAATCAAAACATTATGTACGCTCTGTAAAACTTTCTTTTGATATGCTGATTAAATTCACTGGAGATATCCCACTAAACCGTTTGGACCTTAGAACCCTGGATAAATTTATTAACACTACTTTTGCTCGTGCTCAAAAAGCAGCAGCGCTTTATTATCGCACTCTAAAAGCGGCTTTCAGCAAAGCTGTAGTTTGGGAATATCTTACTGAAAATCCTCTCAAAAAAATAAAATCTCCAAAAGTTGTTAAACAATTACCTGTTTTTATTACTTTAACTGAACTTCAATTAATCATTGCCAATACACAAGAACAATATCTTAAAGATTTATTTCTTGCTGCATTTTATACCGGAATGCGATTAGGGGAGCTTGTTAATATGAAATGGGATTGGATTGATTTAAATCAGAATATAATTACTATACAATGTTCAGAAATATTTACGACCAAAAGTAAAAAGGAAAGAATTGTTCCAATTAGTCCAACTCTTAAAAATTGCTTAATGAATCGTTTGCCAAAAATTTTGGCAATTTCAAAAAATGAGTTTGTATTTACCCGTTGTCCGGAAATTAAATTGAATGAAGATTTTGTAAGTAAAAAATTTAAGGAAGTTATTCGTGAGTTAGATTTTAATGATAAAATTCACTTCCATACTTTGCGTCATTCATTTGCATCATTATTGGTTCAAAGGGGCGTTTCATTATATATTGTAAAAGAATTGCTCGGTCACGAAAGTTTAGTTACAACTCAAATTTATTCCCATTTACAAAAGGATAATTTGAGAGATGCTGTTAATTTGTTGTAAAATGAAAATCTGTTTTAACTAAACTCGAAGCCGGTCACTTAACCGGCTTTTATTTTTTCCCCAACCCCAATCGTTCTCTTACTCCCGCTTTTTCCTTCCCGCACTTCCAGTCCTTTTACCTTTGCCCAAACCTTCAGCCATCGGGTAAACTTACTTTGTGTAAGTTTTTCAAAATCCTCATATTCTTTCTTAAAAGCTTCATAAAGCTCTTTTTTCTCATACTCTTTGCCTGGCACAATACCTCCTGCTTCAGCAAATTCCACAAATTCAGCGCAGGTGTTATCTATCAGGCTTTTCTTTTCAAGATTGATATGATCGTAATCCAGTAACCCTTTTTGTAAAAATAGCTGCAGGCAGCTAATCATAAAATTATCAAAGCTGCTCCATTCCTCGTTATTCCAACTATCGAAAAACAGTTTACCAAAATCATCAACCGGTCTATGATCCTTATTGTAATAGTCCGAAAATTCAATAATAAACTGCCGGTCAAGTGTTGAATCATCAATTCCGGTAATTGTAAAGTTTGTTGAAAGAACAATTTTAGGTGATTCGTTGTAGCTTAAATGTATCTCATCCTTATTTTTTCTTTCAATTGTAATTCCGTCTGTGATTATTGAAAACAATCTTTCAAAAGGAAATTTTTCCCTTATATCATCAAAACCCAATATATTTGTATCGGCTTTAACTCTCTGAAACGCAAAATTTTTAGACGGATTAAAATTCCGTCCATCCTCTCGTACAAAATTTCTTAATTTTGAAATTGATTTTATAACTAATCCTTTGCCGCTTCTTCCACAAGCGCCGTCACTCAGTTTTTCATCAATAAAAACTACAGCCTTTGAATTAGAAGGATCTTTGTAGGTATGCAGCAAATATCCAATACCTGTTTTTAATGCTTCAAATCTTTTCTTGTCACTTCTGCAGACATTAAACAAAAAATCCTCAAAATCACTATGTGCAGTACAATCAGCATAGTTTCTATCAATAATTTGTTTTTTCCAAATACATTTATCCAATTTATCGTAGCTGTAAAAATTTACACTACTATTATCTATTTCAACATACCCATTCTTAAAGTAAAAGTATCCTTTCATTGCAGTATCTTTGTTCAGTTCAATATCTTTCGTATCAAGAAATTCAAGAAATTGAGGTGTAAACAACTGTGCACTTGTTTTTATTAAAGCATTAATAATTTCATTCCTGTTAGTCCCCTCAAATTCTTCAATTGGTGTATTTCTAATATATTTCAGCACGTATTCTTTAATATCAACGCTGTCAATTTCTTCAATTATATTGTTCTCAATTCTTATAAAAAGGTGACTTGTTTCAATCCTGTATTTACAAAAACCCTCACTTTCTAAAAATATCTTAAATTTAACGGGATATATTTTCAGCTTTTCTTTTTCCCAGTACCAGAATTTTATTATAGGTTTCTTCCAGCCGTAAATTTCGGCAATGTGATAAATTGTCCCTATTGTAACTCTGCCGTCATAATCTTTTATCAATCCGGCAAACTTCTTTTTCAGTTCAGTTTCACTGTCTTTATATTTCGGATTCTTCATACTCATTTCAACAAAATATTTTTCTCCCTGTTTTCCTAAAGGGACCAGAGCAAAACCAATTTTATACCATTCCTCATAACTTCCGTCCGGCAGATTAGTTGATAGAAAATCTAATGCACTTTCGAGCTTTTCTTTATCAAATTGTACTTTTTCTGTCTGTAAAGTCTTTGCTTTGTTTTTATCGCTTTGTGCTTCGCTCTCTGCCCTTTGCGGCTTGTTCACGCAAATTTTCTCAAGGCATTCAACAACTTTTTTTGTATCAACATAATTCGGCGGGTCTTTCGGCTTATCATATAGGAAACTGTAAATACCTCCGCTATCATGTAAGGAAGGTGGTAAAGTCTGGCAGTTCATCCATCTCAGTTCTAAATGTTTACAGTATCCGTCTTTTTTCAACATCAATTTATAAACAGCCTTTTCCCCGCCTAACTTCAATAAAGAATTATCTCCGTTTATTGAAGGGTATGGTTGAGCGCATCTAAAATAAATATGGTATCCCATTCCGCTGCCGCTTTGTACAACCCAGCAATACTTTTCCGGCAATCCCAGTTCTTTCAATATCAAATCTATAATTTCAACATTTTCAACATAGTCTAGGTCAATACATCTCCAACCGTTAATGCCCTGTATTCCGCCAATTCCGCTAACATTATTCCAATCCATTTTCTCAATATCTTTTTCAGTTTGAATTTCATTTTGCCATTTATCCCAATTTATTATTGGTCGTTTACCTTTTAATGGCAGAACATTTAAATTCATTTTTGATTTATACTTCAATGCTATTTCTTTATAGTTAGTCATCTCAATTCTCTCTGTTACTTATAAAATTCTTAATTCATTACTTATTTTTGTCAGTGTTGGGCGCACATCCCTGTCAAATTTACCAATCGCTTCTTTCAGCGAATCCATATTTAAATGCGAATAAATTTCAGTTGTGGAAATTGAGGAATGACCCAACAGCTCTTTTATTGTATATAGCGAAACACCCTTCTGTGCAAGATTTGAAGCAAAACTATGCCGGAGCGAATGAAAATGTATTGCCTTATCCATTCCTGCGGCATTACAAGCATTTTTAAACCTTTTTGAAAAATAATCCCCTGTAAATTTTTCCCCGTTAGTTTTAGTAAAAACAAAAGCCGTATTTTTATTCTTTCTATCAAACGGAATTACAACAGGTAGTTTTGGCAAGCGTTTTATTAATACAGCCAGCGCATCTTCACAAATTGGTATGTATCTTTGGTTTTTTCCCTTCGTCTCAAAATCCTCATCGCCAACAGTAATTATTCTTGCGTTCAGGTCAACATTTTTCCAGGTCAGGTTTACAATTTCATTTAATCTCATTCCGGTATAAAATGCAAGTGTTGTAATATCCATTACAATATCATTTTTTATCTGTTTATTGATCATTGTTAATTGTTCACTGTTTATGTATGCCGGGTGTACTTTTTGTTTTTGAGGTAGTTTTAATTTTATAAAATGGTTTTCTTTAATGTAATTCCAATCAGCAGCTTTATTAAACGCAGCTTTTAAATTCCGGTAATAAACAGCATAACCTTTTTTAACATTTTTCCGTAAATAAATAAGGAAAGCCTCTGCATCTTTTAGCGTGATACTGTTTATAGGTCTCTGCTCAGTAAAATAATTTGTCAGATGCTTTAACGAAATTACTACAGACTTATAATAATTAAGGGATCTGTTACTAAGGATAATGTTTTTGTACTCTTCAACAAATACCCGCAGCGTTACAATTTCTTTTTGCTCAGTTGCCGGCATTATTGAAAAAAGAATCTTTATCTTTTCCAAATCCTCAGCCGTCAATTTCCCTAATATAACCTGAGTTCGATATAAGAATCAAGCAAAAACAAGTTCATTAGAATAACCGGACAAATCAATTTTAGGTTTACGATCTTTTAGTGAATAAGCCAGCAAACCGGAAAGCAAATTAACAAAGAAG
>JAAYAN010000187.1 GCA_012719345.1 Ignavibacteria bacterium
AACAAACTTAGAACTGGGAAAACAACTATTAAGCAATGGATGATCACTATAATTTTATCTGATCAGGCATACCACTTATTTGAATTATTTAAGAATAATGCTGTTATTATTAGAACTTAGCCTTTTTAAATTGATTTTTCAGAAAATTTCTGATTTATAATAATTGCTGTGATTAAAACAAACAACCCCAGAATAAGCTTTACTAAATCGGCATTTTCATTAAAAAACAATACCGATACTAAAATTGCCAGCGGAGTTTTTAAGTTGTTAAATACTGCAAGTATGCCGGTATTTGTTTTTTTTGCACCATAATTCCATAAGAAAAAACTTAAACCTGAAGCAACAATTCCAAGATAAACCAATGTTAGCCATTGTTCGCAATTTATACTTTTAAAATGAAGCGAACCTGAAGATAAAGTTATCAGAAAAGTTATTGCCGCTGCGCCGAGATATATTATTGGGAATACTTGATGATCTTTGAGATTGTTGTTGGATTTAATAATTCGTACATAAAATATCTGTCCGAATGCAAAACATATATTTGATAACTGCACAAGAATAAATCCCGATAATATTTCAGAATAATTAAATGTTGAGTATAGTATAATTCCTGCGCCGATTATTGCCAACAAAGAAGTAACAAAAAAAAGACTGTTGAATTTTTTATTAAAAATATCATTAAAAAGAGTGACGTAAAGAGGCGTTAAAATAGTGAAAAGAGCTACTTCGTATGCTTTAAGAAATTGGAAAGAATTCAGATAAAAAATGTACATTAACCCAAATTGAATTATTCCGGTTAAAAATAGTAATCCCGAAATTCTAAGATTTAATCCCTTTATCCGCAAAAATGGAAGAAATGAAAGAAATGAAAATGAAAGACGGATAAAAGAAACTAAATTTGCATCAATTCCGCTCAGATTTACTTTTATCAAACCGAAAGAAAATGCCCAGATAAATGAGACTATTAACAAATATATCATAAAATAATAATCATAAAAAATTAAACTCAGCGAATAAATCTAACGATTTAGGAAGAAATATTTATCTCATTTCATATATAGAAGCAGAATAAATCCTTCTTTGTTTGAAAAAACCTTCAGGTAATTGTATATTTTGCTGATTAATTACGGAGAATTTATGCAAATATTTAACACGCTTACCAAAAAGAAAGAAGATTTTGTGCCGATAAACCCGCCTGAAGTTACAATGTATGTCTGCGGTCCAACTGTTTACGATTTTTTTCATATTGGTAACGGACGCACATTTATAATGTCCGATATTATCAGACGGTATCTTGAATATAAAGGATATAAAGTAAAATATGTAATGAATCTAACCGATATTGATGATAAAATAATAAGAAAAGCTAATGAAGAGCATACTGATACAAAAGAAATATCCGAACGTTACGGAAACGCATTTCTGGAAGATATTTCGAAACTGAAAATAAAAAAAGCCGATGTTTACCCCAAAGCAACCGAAAATATTAACGATATAATAAAAATGATATCCGACCTTATTGACGAGGGATATGCATACAATGTAAGCGGCAATGTGTTTTTTAATGTAAATAAATTTAACGGTTACGGCAAATTAAGCGGTAAAAAAATTGATGAGCTTGAAGCAGGTGCAAGAATAGAAATTAACGATGAAAAAACGAATCCGCTTGATTTTTCTTTATGGAAAAAAGCAAAAGAAGGAGAGCCTTTTTGGGAAAGCCCTTGGGGAAAGGGAAGACCAGGCTGGCATATTGAATGCTCTGTAATGAGTTTAAAATATCTAGGAAAAACAATTGATATACATGCAGGCGGCAGCGATTTGATTTTTCCTCATCACGAAAACGAGATTGCGCAAAGCGAAGCTGTAAATAAAAATCAGTTTGTAAAATACTGGGTGCATTTCGGATTTTTGAATATTCAAAATGAAAAAATGTCGAAATCTCTTGGTAATTTTTTTACAGCGCGCGATATTTTAAATAAATATTCTGCAGAAGCAATAAGATTACTTTTCCTTCAGACTCATTATGCCGGTCCGTTAAATTTCAGCGAAGAGCTTTTATCAGCATCCGAAAAAGGGTTAGAAAAGATTAAAAACACAATAATAAAGATTAAAGAAATCAGAGAAAGCCATAAATTCGGGAACGAGATTTCGGAACTGGATTTTCATTATTTTAAAAAACAGTTTGAAGAAGCAATGGATGACGATTTCAATACTCCGCGGGCGCTTGCTGTTATTTTTGATTTCATTAAAAATATTAATTCTGAGATTTCGCAAAAAGAAAAATTGGATGAACAGTTTTATATTAAAGCCGACGATTATTTAACAAGCACTGCTGTTAACGTTTTAGCACTTGCAGATTTAAATAATTTTAAAAATGAAAGTCGTAACAATCTTGAAGATGCATTAATTAAAACATTAATCGATTTGCGAATAAAAGCAAAAAATGATAAAAATTACCAGCTTGCCGATGAAATAAGAAACAGACTGAAAGAAATCGGGATAGAACTGATGGACAGTAAAACAGGTTCTACATATAAAATCTGCTAAAAACGGAAATGAATAAATTGATAGTAATATTTGTTGTATCAATAATATTGGCAGTATTTTTGTGGCAGTATGTCTTTTTAGTTTACGAAGTAAAAATAAATAAAAAGATATTTACTGAAAAAGAAAAAGATGAATGTGTCGAAATTTCTGTTTACCCGATAAATTCATTTGGAATGAAAATTCCTTTTAAAGAAATTAAAGCTATGTTTGTAATTGAAGAAGGAGCAGATGCTATTGAGATTATAGAGAATGATTTTGAAAGCGGGAAGTTTAAATTTCAATGGAAAGATAAAAAAAATAAGGTTACAATTAAAATAATAACTGATTTCTCTCTTTTTCCTATTATCGAAAAAATGTAACTTTGTCGTTAATAATAATTCTAATATCGTTATTGATAAAAACATTGCGGGGAAGTATGAATTTAATAAGAGCATCAATAATTATAATTTCTATGATGAGCGTTTTTTGTTATTCGCAAGGAACTGCCGGCACAAATGCTAAATACGAATACAGATCATTAATAGATCTTCCTTCGGCAGGCATTCTTGAAAAAGGTGTTGTAGGTGTAGGATTGGATGTGTTGCCGACAGGAGTTGTAATATCAAAAATAGAAGTAGGTGCATTCGATAATTTCAGTTTCGGAATATCCTATGGAGCTGGAAATTTAATTGGAAGCGGAAATCCTGAATGGTACTCTTATCCCGGCGTAAATGTAAGAGTGCGTGTTTTGGATGAAAAAGATGGAATCCCTGCAATTTCACTTGGTTTCGATTCGCAGGGAAAAGGAGCATACTTTAAAGATTTGAAAAGATACGAAATTAAATCTCCAGGTTTTTATGCCGCAGTTGCGAAAAATTTTAATTTTCTTGGTTATCTTAGTCTTCACGGAGTTGTTAATTATTCTTTGGAAAGAAGTGATAATGACAAAGATTTGAATCTTGGAATCGGACTGGAAAAAACAATTGGGGGACAGATTTCACTGGTTGTTGAATACGATTTTGCTATTAACGATAACGACAGCACCTCAATTGGCGACGGAAGCGGTTATCTTAATGCTGGTGTAAGATGGTCAGTTGGAGATGGTTTTACAATCGGTTTTGATTTCAGGAACCTGTTGGATAATAAGAAATTTAACAGCTACAGAGCTGACCGGGCAATTTTTGTTGAATATATCAGGGCAATTTTTTAGATAAAACTACAGAACTTGGTGTATATTATAATATACATCAGGTTCTTTTTTAATATACACTTCTTAATTCCAAATCTATATTTTATTGATTCAATTCTGCATTTTATAAGGCATAACAATTGTTATATTGTAAATAACTATTTACACGAGGTTTATCATGAAAAATATTTTAATTATTGCCTTAATATCATTACTTTTTATCCCTGGTTGTTATACACAATTAGGAGGTTACGATAATTATGATGAAGAATACAGACAGTATGGCTATAATGAAGATTATGACTCTGATTATGCTGATGAAAATGAAAGCGACAGTTTTTATTACTATGAAGATTCGGAAGAAAATTATTATGAAGAGGATCCAAATTATGACGGAACACAATCTCCTTACTTAGGAAGAATTGTTTATACGCCAGTATATATTTATCCTTACACTACATTTATTGCAATTAATTACTGGGATTATTGGTGGTCTTATCCTCATTATTACTATTATGGTTATTACCATCCTCATTACTACGATTGGCATTATAATTATCCTTATTACAATAATTCTTATTCTGGACCCGTTACAAAAACGAGATCAAACAGCGGATATTTAGGAAAAATAAGAATAAATACCGGTGAAAGAAATTCGATAACTCATTATGCCAACAGAGATAGAACAGGCAGAAATCCGAAAATAAATGAAAGAACCGCAATTAGAAACAATAGCGCGGGATTAAGAACAGAGGAAATATCAACAGTACGAAATGGCAGAATTACCACTGAAAGGCAGGGGAGAATTAGTTCTGATAATAATGAAAAAAGAAATGTTGAAATACAGAGAGAAACTTCTAAGAGAAGATATACCGAAAGGAAACCTGAAATTAATAAAAGAGAAGGTAAAAACGAAGTTCAGCGAAGAGAAGTAAGAAGAACATATAAATACAATAATTCTTCCGGAGAAAAACCTTCTCGTTCTACAAAGTATGAATATTACAAACCCAGAAGCAATAATCAAGGAAGTTCGTCGGGCTATAATCGTTCCAGTTCAAGAAGCAGTTCTGCTCCGGCAACCAGAAGTTCGAGCTCCAGTACATATACACCTCCATCTTCTTCCGCAAACAGCAGCCGAAGCACAGCTCCTTCATCAAGTTCTTCAAGCAGCAGAGGCGGTTCTGGAAATTCCGGAAGCCGTAATTCAGGTTCAAGGTCAGGAAGATAATTAAGTGCTCAATTGTATTTAAAACGGTGATAATATGAAACTTTTTAAATTAACATTTTTATTCGTATTTGCAGTATTATTTAATAATATTTCTGCTCAAAACTTTAATGATGCATTACGTTTATCAATGCCCGGATTAGGGACTTCTGCCAGGGCTTTATCTATGGGAAACAGTTTTGTAGCCCAAGGTGATGAATTTGCCGGTATTTATTACAATCCTGCAGGTATAGGATTTATAAAAAATCTTCAAATATCAGCAACAGTAGATTACAACAGCATCTCAAATAATGTCAGCTTTTTTAATTCTAAAACAAAAAGCTCAAAAAACAACATAGGTTTAACTAGCATAGGATTAGTATTCCCTATACCTACATATCGCGGAAGTATGGTTTTTTCTGCAGGATATAACAAAATAAAAGATTTTGTGAACACAAATAAATTTGATGGGTTTAATCCAAATTCAAGCAGAATTGCTGATATTACCGGTCGTATTAATTATTCGCAGCCATTAACTTACGATTTACTTCTATCGTATGAAGTAAATGACGGAAATGGAAATTATCAATATGATGAGACAATATTAACTAAAAATCTGAATCAAAACGGTGAAATTACTGATGAAGGCAGTATCGGAGTATGGTCTTTTGCCGGATCTGTTGAAATTGCAAAAGGATTGTTTTTTGGCGGGACAATGAACATTTATTCGGGCGATTATGAAAAAATGAATAAGTATTTAGAAAAAGATACAAAAAATATTTATCAGGGTTTAACTGATCCAACAGAAGAAGATTCGCGTGATTTTATATCGTTTTATCTTGAGAATAAAATTAAATGGGAATTATCAGGTTATGATTTTAAATTAGGTCTGATATATCAAAGCAATCCTTTTGTAAAAGTCGGGGCAACTGTAAAATTCCCAACTTATTATACGATAGAAGAAAGTTTTTCTAATTATGCCGAAAGTGAGTTCAGGGATGTTTTTGTTAATGTAGATGAAGAAATTACTGAATTGAAGTACGACATAAAAACTCCGTACGTTTTTGAGTTAGGCACGTCGCTTACATTTTTTGATTTATTAGTAAACGGTCAAATTTCTTATTCGGATTACAGTCAGATGAAATTTACAGAAGGGTTGGATAAAGTTACTAGAGATGATAATAATTATGAAATAACGGATCTTTTTGAAGGCGCGCTTAATTATAATTTAGGATTAGAATATAACATTAAAAAAGCACGTGTTAAATTACGCAGCGGTTGGGTTTTCAGTTGGATAAACAATTTGAACTTGATATTGCTTATGCTTACGGCTGGTGGGAAGATTACGGCGATAATTACGGTTATAAAACTTCAAGAACATTTCAAAAGCTTAAACAATCAACAGTTTTTTTAACAGGGAAGTATAATTTCTGATAAAAGACTGAATTTAGATTTGAAAGAGAAAAAAAAGCATCTTATCTTTACGAAAGATGCTTTTTTTATTGGAGGTTTTTTATCAGAGGAAGAATTGTAAGAATAGAAAGCAAGGATTATTATGTTCTTGATCAGAATAAGGAAATTGTACGGTGTAATTTGCGAGGGAAATTCAAAGAAATATTCAAGCATAAGAAAAATAAACTGAAAGTCCTTGATGTTGCATCTGTAGGCGATTATATTGAATATAACTTAAACGATGACGGCACAGGGTTTATAAACGATATTTTCGAAAGAAATAACTTCTTATCCCGAAAAGCTCCTAAAATTAAAGGAGCATTGCAGCGGGGTGAACGATACGAACAGATAATTGTGTCAAATGTGGATAGAATATTTATCGTCTGCAGCATAATACAGCCTGAATTCAACAATAAATTTGTGGACAGAATGATTGTAGCTGCAGAAAGCAATAACATTTTGCCAAGCATAATAATCAATAAAACTGATCTTTCAGAAAACAAAATTAAAAAGTGGCAGGATTTATATAAGGAAATCGGTTATAAAGTATATCTATCCAGTGCTGTTACAATGAAAGGAATTGAAGAAATTACAAATGATACCAAAAACATTACCAGCGTGTTTTGGGGATATTCGGGCGTAGGTAAATCATCATTAATTAATGCAATGTATCCGGAATTTAATCTTAAAACCGGAGAAATTAGCGGATACACAAACAAAGGCACGCACACAACTGTAACTGCCAAATTAATTAACGTTGATAATAACACTTTTATAGCCGACACTCCCGGAATTAAAGAAATAGACCCATACGGATTAAGGAAAGAGGATCTGTCTCATTATTTTTCGGAATTTAAAGAACATTTGCCGTTTTGCAGATTTAATACATGCATACATCTTCACGAACCCGGATGCGGCGTAGTTAATGCAGTGCGGAACGGGAAAATATCTTCTGAAAGATACGAGAGTTACCTGAACATATTAAGCAGCATTGAAGATGATATGTGTTTTCAGGTTAATACCCGATGAATATTCAAATTAAATTCCTAAACTCTTTCGATATTTCAAGAAAAAATGTGATATTACGGCTATTAAAAAAAAGAAATACTTTTATGAAATATTTATCGATTCTGTTCATATTGTTTTTAACTTATTGTTCTTCGGGCAAATTAGAAAATGCATCGGAAAGCGGCGAATCGAGGAAAGATTTATCGGATAGAAAAAGAGCAGCATCCGAACTTTTTATAAAGGGAAATACATCAGAGATGAAAGGTCAGATTGCTGAAGCTATTCTTGATTATATTGAAGCTTCGAAACTTGACCCCCAGCCGGGTATTTTTTATTCCATAGGGAAAAATTACTACATACTGAACAAGCTTCCTGCAGCTATAAGAAATTTAAAGACAGCTGCAGAAATGGACCCGCAAGAAATAGAATATAAAATGCTGCTTGCTGAAGTTTATTCTGCAGCTTTTTTAGCAGATTCTGCTGCAATAATTTACGAAAATGTTTTAACTCAGGATTCGCTTAACTCGAATGCAATATATAATCTGGCTTCGTTATATGAATTTAAGAAACCTTTACGCGCTCTTGAACTTTTTAACAAACTAATTGAATTAAATGGACCGGATTGGCAGGTACTGTTAAAAATAGCATCTATAAACGAGCAGACGGGAAATGATGACGAAACAATTAAAACATTAAAATCGTTGACAGCATTAAATCCTTCATTAACCGATTTACAAAAAATGCTAATTGAAAAACTGCTTGAAAATGACAGGCTTAATGAAGCAGACTCAATTATAAACGAATCGATTATGGTTTATCCTGATGACATTAATTTCACTGAATATAAAGCAATGATTCTTTTCAGGCAGGACAAACCAAAAGAAGCTAAAGCTGAATATATTAAAATAGTTAACGACAAGAATGTCGATTTGAATGCTAAAATTAAAATAGGCACAATGTTTTTGGTGTATTCTTCAAAAGATTCTTCTGCAATACAGCATGCAAAGGATATTTTCACTGAAATTTCAAAAGATACAAGCGACTGGCAGGTATTTATGTATCTCGGTGAAATCTGTATTTTCGAAAAGGATGACAGCTGTGCAATTAATAACTTCAAAAAAGTTACAGAGCTGAACGGAACAAAACCTGAATTTTGGTTTCGTTTAGGCGGACTATTATTCGATAATAAACGATACAATGAAGCAATTGTAGAAATGAGCGAAGCTGTTCAAATATTTCCGGATGAATTTCCGATAAATATGATTTTAGGCTTATCAAATCTGCAGGAATCAAATTTCATTGAAGCCGAACAATATTTAGGGAAAGCTATTAAACTTAACCCAAATGATAACAACTCTCTATTTGCCTACGCTTTTGCATTAAATTCACTTAATAAAAAAGATGAAGCTGTTGTATATCTTTTAAAATCGCTTGAACTTAACAACGAAAACACACAAGCGCTCGGTATGCTCGGTTCGATATACAGCGATAAGAAAGAGTATGAAAAAAGCGATGAATATTACGAAAAAGCTCTAAAAATAGATCCCGAGGATATTTTAATCCTAAATAATTATGCGTATTCACTTTCTGTAAGAGGAGTTCAACTGGAAAGAGCCCTCGAAATGGTTTCCAAGTCCGTTGAGAAAGAACCGAAAAACGCATCATATTTAGATACAATGGGATGGGTATATTTTAAATTAAAAAAATACGACGATGCTCTTGAATTAATAAATAGAGCCTACGAAATTGAAAAAGAAAATCCTGAAATTATAGAGCATCTCGGGGATATTTATTTTGAGAAGGGAGAGAAGGAAAAAGCTTTGGATAATTGGAAAAAATCACTTGAAATTAAGAAAGATAACAGAGATTTAGAAAATAAAATCAAGAATGAGGCTTTGTGAATAAATTCGGTTTATCAGTACTTGTTTTTATCATAACAATTTTAACATTTAAGGGCTGTGTACCTTCAAGACCTGATTACGAAGAAGCAAAATATACATCATCGCGCCTGATAATTAAGCTTGAAGCAAACAGACGAAAAATTAAAACATTCAGGGGAACCGGCGTAATAAATGTAAATTCGCCCCAGGCAAAAGCTAATTTCGAAATTGTTTTGAAAAAACCTGATTCAATTAAAGTTTCGATTTTTGGCCCTTTAGGAATTTGTCTTGCCGAAATATTTGTTACAAAAAAGAACTTTCTTTTTTATGATACAATGAACAATAATCTTTACGAAGGTAATGTTAAAAATGATATACTTAAACGGATATTTAAAGTTGATATTAGTTTTGACGAGCTTATTGATGCATTTGCCGGTTCGGTAAATTTATCGGAGAAGCTTGGAGTTGAACCCGATAAATATTTAGTGAATGATGAACAATATATAATGACCTATATAGATTCACTTAAAAATAACTCGACAACTTATAATATTAACATATCTGATTTAGCTATTACAGATTACACTTTAACTGATTTGAGCGGAAAAGAATTTGTTAAAGGGAAATACACTGATTTTAAGACTTATGAAGAAGTTCCGGTTCCTTATAAATCGATTTTGGAAAACAGAAAAGGTAATCAAAAATTAGAAATAAGTTACAGATCGATGGAAATCAACAAATTCAACGGGAAGCTTGATATAAATCTGCCTTCGGGAGTAAATAGGATTAAATTGTGAAAACATTAAAACTTTTTTTATTACTTGCAGTATTTTCTTCCGTATTTGTTTTTTCGCAAGAGGATAAAAAAATATCCGAGAAACAAAACGATTTAAGTAAACTCCGTAATGAAATTACAAAACTTGAAGAACAGCTGCAAGATGTTAATATGCAGGAATTGGACAATTTGAAGTTTCTCGATAATATTTCGAAACAAGAATTGCTCTTGAATAAAATGATTAATAAACTGTCCAATGAAGAAAGAAATAAAGAACAGCAAATACATAAAACTGAAAATAAAATAAGCGAATGCGAGAAAAATATAGAAGAATTAAGAGGAAAATATTCCGATTATGTTTTATGGCTTTACAAACAGAAGGATGCAGGTATTCTTAATCTGCTATTTGGATCCGAATCAATTAATCAAGCTCTTCAGCGTTACAGATATTTGAAGTTTATTACAGAAAAAAATGAAAGAGCATTAAATAATATCCTTTCAAATAAAGAACGGCTTTCGGAATTAAAAAATAATCTTAGTAATGAAAAGGAAGAAAAAGCAAAGCTTGCCGATGAAAAAACAAAGGATCTTTCCGAAATAAAAATAACCAGAGCAAATAAACAAAATTTACTGAAGAAACTTAAAAGCGACGAGAAATATATAAGCAGCGAAATTGATAAAAAAAGAATTGCTGAAATAGAAATAAAAAACGTAATTGATAAGCTTATTGAAGAAAAGAGACGTAAAGAAATTGAACTGCAGACGAAAAGACTTACAAATGAAAATTTAGCAACACCTCCGGAAATGGATTACAACAGTCTGAGCTCTTTTGTCAGCCAAAAGGGATTATTAAAATGGCCTGTGCGCGGAGGAAGAATTGTACGCGGTTTTGGAGAAAACGTTAATGAAAAATTAAAAACCGTTACAGTTAATTACGGAATTGATATTTCTATGCCCGATACTTCGAGCGTTTTTCCCGTTGAAGAGGGAATTGTTTCGGCAATTGATTGGATTCCTGGTTACGGTAGCGTTGTAATCATTACGCATAAGGAAGATTTCCGGACAGTTTATGGTCACATCTCGAATATAGTTGTAAATGAAGGGGACAAAGTAACGCCTAAAAATCCAATCGGAAGGATAAATACAAGTCTGGAAGGCAATGTTCTCCACTTTGAAATCTGGAACGAAAGAAATTATCAAAATCCATTGGAATGGCTGGTGAGAAGGTAGTAAGATAAATTAAGAAATTAATTGCAGGTATATTATTCTAAAAATATTATCGAATTCGATATTGAAAAAGAATTTATTTTCACTATTCTGTTCCGAGATTATTTCGAGAATTGCAAATTTTACAGTAATAATAATTCTTGCGCGAAGTCTATCCGTAGAAAATTTTGGGACTCTTAATTACATTAGCATTCTTTCGGGTTACTTTCTCTATTTTATAAACTTTGGTTTCGAAATTTACGGGATTAAATCAGTCTCAAAAGAACCTTTCCGAATAAATGAATTATTTTCGAAAATAACTTCATTAAAAATATATTCAGCTATTATTTGCGGAATATTTTATTGTATTCTTATTTGGCAGATACCTGATAAAAATAAAGTAATATTAGCCTTTTTATATTTATTTCTTTTTCTTAATCAAGCTATAAATCCTTTTTGGATTTTCCAAGCTATTCAGAAAATGGAAAATGTTTTCATATTCAAACTTATTGAAAGTATTTTTTACGTTGTGATTATTCTTTCGCTTCTTTCAATATATAAAAATATTTTTGTTGTACCAGTTTCTTTATTTATAGCCCAATTGATAGCAATAATTATTTCTTACAGATTATTATCAAAGCAATTAACAGTTAAATATTGTTTAGTAAAGGATATTTTTAACGAACTTAAAAGTTCTTTGCCTATTGGATTGTCGTCATTTTTCGGACTAATTTACCTTAATTCGGATATTATTATCATAGGATATTTAAAAACTGATCAGGAAGTAGGGATTTACTCTGCCGCAATTAAATTATTTACAGTTCTCATTGTTCCATTTCAAATAATATTTTCAGTATTTTTACCTGTATTATCAGAGAATGTTCATGGTTTCTCAGATGAATTGAAGAAATCATTTAAGACTTATTTGAAAATAATAAATCTTTATTCAATTTTTACTTCAATTCTGATTTTTATCTTTGCAGATATTATTGTTTCTTTGTTTTTTGGTCAAGAATACAATAATGCTGCAATGCCATTAAGAATATTCGCAGTTAATATTTTATTTGTGGCACTAAGTACCACTTTTGGAAATCCGCTTATTGTCTGGAATTTACAAAAAATGCATATGTATGCTCTTTTAGCCGGTGCAGTGTTGAATATCTTTATGAATTTTTTACTTATTCCTAATTATTCATACAATGGTGCAGCTTTTGCAACATTATTTTCAGAATTTGTAGTATTTATAATATTGATTATTATATTTAATAAATATATTGGGTTAAAAACTATATTCAAAAGTGATAAATAATTATGCCGAAAATTTCCGTTTTGTTACCTGTGTATAATTCAGTCGGATATATAAAAGAAGCTATAGAATCAGTTTTAATTCAGACTTTTTCTGATTTCGAATTGTTAATTATTGATGATGGTTCGGATTATAAATGTGATAAAATAATTAAAGTATTTGATGATAACAGAATTAAATACTTTGAAAAAGAACATACGGGCTTGCCAAATACTTTAAATTATGGAATAAGATTAGCAGAAGCTGAGCTAATTGCCAGGATGGATGCTGATGATATAGCTATGAAAAATAGGTTGGAAATTCAATATAACTTTTTACTTGAAAATAATGATTATGGAGTAGTGGGCGGTAATTTTATTTTAATAAATGAATATGGTGAGACATTAAGCAAAGTAATTTATTCATCAAATGATTCTGAAATAAAGGAACAATTAAATTATTTCTGTTGTATTTGTCATCCTTCAATAATGATAAGAAAGGATTTATTAAATAAAGTAAACGGTTATAATAATGTAAAGATTGAAGATTGGGATCTTTATTTGAGGTTAAAAGGATTGACGAAGTTTTACAATATTCCGCAATATCTAATAAAATTGAGAATACATTCCAATAATTTATCCAAACCAACAGAAGAATTCAAGCAAGCAGAGGAGGATATTGTAAGAGAAAATGCAAAAAAAATAATACAAAACTCTAATAATTCACTTGATATTCTTGTTGCTTACTTTTCAATCGGGCACTATCTGTATTATAATCAAAGATTTGAAGAAGCTAACGAAGCTTTTAATAAAGCTTTAAGAATAAAAAAAACAATTAGAATTTACAGATATTATTTTTTCAGTAAGTATTTGAAAAATATTGTAATTTTTTATAGAAAACATAAAGTTTATAAAATACTTGCATTCTTAAAGTATTTCGATAAAAACGCAAAATTTACAAAATCAATATGAAAAAAATAGTTCTTGCCGGGAGATTTTCATCTAGCGATAAAAGTAATGGAATGACAAGATTTTCCTTTGAATTTGTAAATGCACTTATAAGCAATAATTATTCTGTTACAATTCTTGATTATTTTAGAGAAACTGAAAAGTATAGTTATTTTACAAAACTATTTGGTTATGAGGAGATTGAAACAGGTTATCCGATTAGATATTTAAAAGTTGGGATAGTTCGTCAATTGTTTTTCCTGTTAAAGGAAAAAATCCGTTTTATTCACATTATTACATACGAACCAAATCATATATTTCTTTTTATTTACAAATCTATCCTGAAATTTAAAATTGCAGTTACTTTACATGCTATCTTAAATCTTGAAGAAAAGTATGAATTTAAAGGATTGACAATTACCAGAATTAAGACTCAAATACTTGATAAATGCTATTACAATTACTCTGATTTTCCTATTTATCTTTCAAAAATTCAAATAGAAAAAATCTCAAAAATCTATAAAAATAGTATCGATAAAATTTTAATTCCACATGGTTATTCTGGTGATTATGTAAATCATAAGCAAATAGATGTTGACAAATTAAAAGTTTTTTATGCTGGTGGAACAAGAGGAATAAAAGGGTTTTCAATAATTAATGAAATTAGTCAAAAATTATCATCCGATATTGAGTTTATTGTTTGCGGTTTCAATTACCCAAATTCTAAAAATTCTCCGATTAACAAAAATATTAAGTATTTAGGGCATCTTAATTTTAAGGAATATATAAATGAGCTACAAAAGACAGATGTCGTTCTAATAACAAGTGAGTTCGAAACATTTGGTTTCACCCTGATAGATGCACTTAAAAATGGAGTTGTTCCTATTTGCAGTAAGAATGTTGGCTCGCTTGAACTTTTTCAGCCGGATACTATTTTCTCGATAGTAGAATCAGAGAATGCTAATGAGTGGATTAAAGAAATTAATAGAATATACGAAATGAAAAAAAAAGGGGAATTAAACGGATTGATTGATAAACTTAAATCCTGTTCCGACAAAATAAATAGTTGGGAAAAAATAATAGAACTTTACAAGGAAAAGGTTTACGATAAAATATGAACCCATTTGTTTCTGTTGTAATTCCAGTATTTAATGCAGAAAGATTTATTTACTCAACTGTAAAAAGTATTATAGATCAAACATTTTCCAATTTTGAATTACTAATAATTAATGATGCTTCAACTGACACAACAGAAAAAATAATAAATTCTTTTATGGACAATAGAATTAGAATAATCAAAACAAAAGGAATTGGGGCGACAGAAGCGTATAATATTGGTTTTAAATATTCTATCGGAAAGTACATTGCAATTTCTGATCATGACGATATTAGCGAAAAAGACAGATTAAAAAAACAGGTTGTATTTTTAGAGAACAACCCTGAAGTTAATGTTTTAGGAACAAATTATAATGTAATAAATGAAAACGGGAGTTTTTTATTTTCTGTTTTGCAACCCCAAGAAAATTTACAAATAAAAGAACTATTACTAAAAAGAGCAAGCGGCGTTTTTAATCCTTCTTTAATGGTCAGAAGAGAAATATTTGATAAATATGGCTATTACCACAATAATTATTTTCCTGTTTCGGATTACGAGTTTTATTTACGAAACTCTGACTTTCTTCATTTTCATAATTTAGAAGATATGCTTTACAATTGGAGAAACTTAAAAACTTCGATATCACATAATAAAGTAGATTTGTTTAACAAAAAGCTTTATAAGGTTTCTTATGAATATATTTATAAAAAATTTTATAAAACAAGTAAAAAAGACTTCTATGAAAATATGTCATTTAGAGCTTATTATACAAATCACTTATTGTTATCAGCATACTACAGTATTCAAAGTTTTCTAAAAGGGAAAATTTCTGGAATGTTGATTAAAATGTTCATAAACTCAACAGTATTTTATATTCCGGTAAAAATTATGCGCAAATTATGGTTAGTTGAAAATCCTTTGTTTCTTAGTTTAAAACAGAAGGTATTGGATAGTTTTAATGTTGGTAGGAAATAATGCATAATGAATTAGTTTCTGTAATTATTACAACATTTAATGGTGAAAAATTTATTCGTGAATCTGTTGATAGTATAGTTAGGCAAACATATAAAAATCTTGAAATAATTGTTATTGATGATGGTTCTAATGATAACACAGCCGATATTATCAAATCTATTTCCGATAATAGAATTAAATATTTCCGGACAGAAAATAATGGTCATGTATCTGCCTTAAATTATGGATTATCATTATCAAATGGCGATTATGTTTCAATTCTTGATCACGATGATATTGCAATGCCGCAAAAAATTGAGAAGCAAATGAACTGTATTTTATCGAATCCGGAATTAGGCGTAATTAGTCATTTTTTTTTAGTAATGGATGAAAGGGGCAAAATAATTTATGAAATTCATCTTCCAAAAGAAGATGAAGAAATAAAGAAAGAATTATGTCTTCAGAATATTATTAGTCATTCGGGTGTGCTTTATAAAAAAAAGATTGTGCTTGAAGCGGGAGGATACAGAGAGAAATACGGGAAGATTGCGGACTATGATTTGTGGTTACGTTTAAGATTGAACACTAAATTTATAAATCTTGATGAAATGCTGTTAAAATATCGTAAACATAATAATGGACAGTCTTTTAGCCTCAAATCAATTAAAGAAGCAAATATAAGTATATTAAAAGTACTTGAAGAGAATATTTCAATTATAGAGCCAAATTACAAAAATTTAAAAATCTTTTGGCAAATACGCTATGGAGAAAAGAGAATTAGTATTTTGAAGTTATGCAAAACTATTAAGAGTAGAAAATATCACATAAAAAAGACATTAAAATTTTTTATTTTAAATTTGACTTCGCGAGATTTAAAAGATTATTTTTACTTTTATAATCCATTATTAAGATTTCGATACTTCATTACATCTTCAAAAATAAATAGAGAAATATGGAAGAATTAAATTACAAATATGCAATTATCATTCTTCACTGGGGAAATATATCCGATACAATTGAATGTCTTGATTCGATTGATAAATATTGTTTAAATTATAAATATTTTGTTGTCTTAGTTGATAATACTGGTAATAACTGTTCATTAATAATTAATCAAAAGAAATTCTCATTTAAGCTTCATATAATAAATAGCTCTGAAAATTTGGGTTTTGCTGCCGGAAATAATATTGGAATTAAATTCGCAGATAAATTCAATCCTGAAAACTATATTTTAATTAACAACGATACAGTTTTTATTAATAATGATCTGGATAGATTAATAAACATTTTTGATAAAAATACAGATTATGGCATAATGGGTTTGAATAATTATTATTATGATTATCCAGATATTGTTTGGCAGGCAGGTATAAAAATCAATTTTACATTTGGAATAACAAAAGTTATAAAAAAAGTAAATAATAATTCTTCAAAAATCACAGAGGTAGATAATGTAACAGGATCTGCATTATTAATCAGAAGAAATGTAATCGAAAGAATTGGGTTGCTTAATGAAGAATATTTTAATTATTGGGAAGAAACTGAATGGTGCTATTTAGCCAAAAAAAATGGATTTAAGGTTGGGTTACCAGATAATTTGAGGATATTACACAAAAAAGAAAAAAAAATATATAATTCAAATCCAATACACAATTATTTTATATTAAGGAATAAATTGTTCTTTTTTAGAAATAAGATTAGATTGTTTTTTATAGCTTTTTTATTTGCAGTAATTAAAGCTTTTATTATTGCTGTAATTAGTGAAATAAATGGCAATAAGATGAATATCAGAGCTTTTTATTATGCCATTAAAGATTATTTATCACACAATATGAGAAAAGGAAATCTAGAAAAAATAATTAAATAAACTGTTGCAAGTATCAAATTATCTTATATAAATATTTATATTCTTCTAACATTTTATTCAATTCGTATTTAACCACAGTTTCTTTTGCCTTTTTGAGGATTATTTCGAAACTAGGGTAATTAGATAGTATGTTATCAAATAACATGCAAATATCGTCAGCATTCCCACTTTCTAAAATAAAACCAGTTTTCTCTTTTTCAATAAAATCAATAATGGCTTCTGTTCTATTTGAAATTACTAATATTTCTCTTGACATCGCTTCAAGAATGGGAATTGGCAAACTTTCTTTCATTTGAGTGGGGAGAACGAGAATATCTATATTTTTATAAATTGCATCTATGTCAGTAAATGGTTCATTGTCGCGGGCCAAAAATATTCCCCATGGGGTCCAGAAGTATTCCCCACCCCAAAAATGTAAATAGCGATTTATAAAATTAAGAAAATATTGTATTTAACGTTAACAAAAAATTATGATTCCGCACT
>JAAYAN010000296.1 GCA_012719345.1 Ignavibacteria bacterium
ATAAAAACAATCGGATGGGAAAAGATGGAAGCCATTGGACGAGTTGTTAGGACTGGGGAAATATCAGCGTCGGGATGAGAAGATGTTGGAGCAGAATTGCGTCATCGCAGGGGTATCGACCTATCGGCGGGCAGCAGAAATCAACAGCTATATGAGCGGGGAAGCGATCAGCCCATCCACAATAGGGCGAGATGTGAAAAAGGTGGGGAGCAAAATAGCAGCACAAGATCAAGCCTTCCAAGCAGAAAAAGCAGGAACAATTCGCAGTGAAATTCTGAATTGTGAGTCGGATGGAATTTTTATATCTTTGCAGAAGGAGACAAAGCGTAAAGCAGAACTACGGTTGGCGATTGCCTATACCGGAAAGAAATGGATCTCTGGGGAACGCTATCGACTGCAGAATAAGATGACGCTGATGGCAATGAATATCACCACAGAAAAGTGGCAGGAGATGATACGAGAAAAAATCTATTCGAAATATGACCTGGGAAGCGTCAGTCTGCTGGCAGTCGGTGGGGATGGTGGTAAATGGGTTGGTTCAAGTTTTGATTTGGTTGGAGTAAAGCGTATGGAACGCGTATTGGATCCATTTCACATCAACGATGTAATGCGAGCAGCTTATGGGCAAGAAATCAATGTATCCGATACTTTGAAAACCTTGTATCAAGACGGATTCAATGCCATATCACAGGAGCTTCAAACATTAAAGGATAAGGGTGTCACTGAACGCCCTATAATGTACCAGAGGCATTCAGCCAAAATGTACCAGGGATATTCACCAACGATGTACCAGAGATATTCAGCCAAAATGCGCCACTTTTCGACAGGTTAAAAACGGATTACCCTTCTGGCAGGAAACGAAGATGCCAGGAGGAACCATGTCAGAAAGAAGGCTGAAGCTAATGGACATACGCGAAATGATCCGGCACATCCGGGAAGAACGGAGTGACCGGCAAATCGGGAAAGATTTAGGAGTAGACCGGCGGACGGTGAAACGATACCGGACATGGGCGCAGGGACAGGGATTGCTGGCAGATGAATTGCCGGATCACGGAAGCCTGCAGAAAACATTGGATAAGAGCATGCCAGAGAAAGTTCCGCCACAAAACAGTTCAAAAGCGGATCCGTATCGCGAGCGGATCGAGTTGCTGCTGAAAGAGAAAGTGAAAGTGACGGCGATCTTTGACCGGCTGAGAGAACAAGGGTATCAGGGCAGTTATGCCTCAGTGCTGCGACTGGCGCGCCAGATCGTGCCAAGGCCGGTGGAAGCCTTTACGCGCAAGGAATGCCAGCCTGGAGAAGAAGAGGAGATTGACTTTGGCTATGTGGGGATGATGTTGGACACAGAAGGCAAAATGCTCAAAGCCAGGGCGTTTGTGATGGTGCTGGGGTGGAGCCGGTATGCGTACGTGGAGTTTGTATTCAACCAGAAAGCGGAAACCTGGCTGCGCTGCCATCGGAATGCCCTGGAGTTTTTTGGTGGCGTACCGAAACGGCTGGTAATAGACAACCTGAAAAGTGGGATCACCCAGGCGATTTGGGATGACCCGGTGGTACAAATGGCATACCGGGA
>JAAYAN010000188.1 GCA_012719345.1 Ignavibacteria bacterium
AACATAAGTAAAATTTTGCAAAAAAAAAAAAGGAAATTTGCAAGAAATATTAAATAATTGTTAAAAATAAATAACTATGCAGATAATTGCCGGGTTTATTAGTTGGAAAATAATGCTTTTTATTGCGAAAATGTTGTGCGGTTTATTTTATACTCAGTTTAACCTGCTATAATTATTACAAATGGTTCTTTGCTTAAACCTCATTTCTAATTTCTAAATACTCATTGCTAATTACTGATTTTTTAACTACCTCTCCAAATACAAGCAGGGCGGGACGTTCGGCATTTTGAGAATCTGCCGTGAGATTTTTTAATGTAGTTATAATTATTTTTTGCTTGGGTAGCGAAGCTTTAGAAATTATTGCAGCCGGCATTTCAGGATCAGCGCCGTTTATTTTACTGAGCGCAGGCTGTGGAATATTTAACGAGCTAGTTCTGTAAGGGGAATAAGATACAGGTCCGCCACCAATTAAGAAGTTTGCAGGATTTAATGAACCCCACCAATTGTTTGGGCGTAAACATAACCCTGAGTAGTGTTTAATAAATTATAACTGTCGTTAACTAAATTATTATACCCGCCGTAGGTTGAGTTGCCGACAATTGGTAAAGCATTATTGAAAACAATAACTCCATACGAATTTCCGCTTATTTGATTCCCAATCTGAGTGGAAGGATTCCCGATTTTCGGGTTTGAATTTGATGAGCAGTAAATACCCGTATTATTATTTTGAATATAACTTTCTTTTATTACCGGCGATGAATACAATAAATTAATTCCAGTCGAGTTGTTATGAATGTTGCAATCCTGTATTGTTGGACTTGAACCATAAAGATAAATACCGTCCGTGCAGCCGCTAATTGCCGTGTTGTATATTCCTATGCTTACACCGTTTTCGTAAATACCGCGGTATGCGTTCCGGATTTGACAGTAGTTGATATTTCCCATTGACATATTTGTTGTAAACTTTATCCCGTTCTGAGTTGTGGCATTTGGCGAAACAAAATCAAATGTTATCGGCGAGGCTGCGGTTCCGTTGGCTGTTAATGTTCCGTAGCTTCCTACTGTGAGCGATACGCCGTTATTAAAAGTTAAATTTGTACCTGGCGCAATTGTTAATGTTACTCCACTCATTACAGTTATAGAAGTATTAATAGCAATTTGACCGCCCATAGTTACACTACTTCTGATTTCACCCTCCAGATAATTAACCGTTGCCTGTGCTTTTGGAACCGAATTTCCGGCAGAATTATATGCAACAACAACATAACTATAGGTTCCGATTAAATAAGTTTCATCTGTCCAATTAGTAATATTTGCCCCGGTTGTTGCTACTAATGTATATCCATTTAGTGTTCCGTCCCAAGTACCGCCACCTTGTTTTCTATAGATTTTAAAACCGCTTTCGTTATTTTGAACTGGATAATATGTGAAATTAGAACTGCTGCCTTCTCTTTGATAAACAAGCGTGTTTGGACAAGTATTATCATTCCATGTTAAAGTACGACGCATAGCAGCATTTATATTCAATGAAGTAGGTGTTGCTGATCGAGCATTTCCTGATTGCAATATAATTGATGAATATAAGGAAGTAATTGAGTTTGCCAAGTCGACACTACAAAAATTAACAATTCCATTCTTAAATTTTTCAATTCTGGTTGCTCCAACAGGGTATCCGATTATTGGAACAGTAAAAACCAAGCTATTTAAAATGTATGAACCGGATAATGTTAAGTCATCATTATCTCCTGTGTAATTGGGCGCCCTTCTTAATTCACTATCAAAAAGGCTATACATAAAACAGGCAATGGCTCCTTCAACTTTTGTATTATCTTTATTATAACCGGGAGTTATATCAGATTGTCTGCTGTCAAGAAATTCGTAAAATGCATCGAAATAGTCCCGCTCCTGATGTTCCAATCTATCCGGTAGTTCTAATGAATACCAATAATCGTGACAAACAGCATTATAACATTCAGCCCAACCTTCTGTCCATGCAAAATTATTTGCTGTTTCCAGCTCAAAATAATGACCATTAACACTTGAATAATCGGAGGAATATTGATACCCGACTTTATCATATTCAATAAAATGTCCATATTCATGATAGGACACTTTAGAGCCTGGACTCCGGTTGAAGCATATATGAGCGACAGATGTCCAAATGTCATTTTGTCCATCCATTCCATTCTCTCTAAAATATGATGAAGAAGATTGCGTTCTTGTATAATATCGAACTCCATGTGGCTCAAAACCCAATTTATTAATACAAAACAAACGCGCTCTATATAGATAACGCAAAGCTCCCCCTTCAGATGAACTTATTTTGGGATTAACTGTGAAATTCACATTGGTCGTACATCCGCTGATGTCAATTATACCGGTTGCATCTATTGGGACCCATTGAGCTCCGACGCCTCTGTCTCCGTTAAAAGTAGCATCATTTGCAGCAGTACCATATAATCTTATTGAATTGGAGAAATGGCTTGCAGGATGATCCGAATTGAAATAAAAAAGAAAATAAAAATTACCATCCATATCTGTATCTGCATAACCTATGTGTTCACTTTCACTATTATATGGTGTATATGCTGTTGAAGGATCATTATCATAATCCCAATCAAGCCATACCCGCGTAGCAGGCAACCCTTTATTAACTGTTGAAAAAGAATATGCCTCAGAAGCTTGTTCATAAAACACTTTCCCCCGGATATATACTAATATTCTATATGCAGAAGCGGATTTGTTCAATGACTTTGAAGAAGTTGAAACAAAGTTGGTATCAGAAATCGGTGCAGGTATAACCTTTGTTTCATTTCGTGAAATAATTACAGGCGGTTTATCAAATATTACATCAGGTCTTTCTCCATATTCAATTATTTCGCCCTTTTTAATTTGAAAATATAAAGGAAATGTTTGATAAGAACCAACCTTATCAACAGTGGGTTTATCCGTGTTAAAACCCATACCAATTTCAATGAAATGATAACCATCGTCAAATGCTTCCGTTGGAAATTCTAAATCTATCATTTGGTTTTTTAAATATTTCCCAATATTTTTTTCATATTGCACACTTGCAAGCTTTTTCTTTTTATCTGTATTCAACTTAATGAAAACTTCCCCGTCAGCAATCGGTTCAACTTTAATATGAATTTTACTCGTGTTATTATTTTTTTGATTTGAAATACTTAACTCTTTCAGTATAAACGGGGATCTGATATCTTCTTGTCCGTTTATTTTGTTTTCCATTATTAATAAAATTACCAATAACAGCATCATTATTTTTTTCACAAATTACCTCAATAAATGGTTTATATTTTATGGTCTTTTTAGTTCAATAACTTGAGCAGGTCCGCCTCCTTGTATCCATTTTATCTCTCTCACTTCTGGTGATATAATACTGTACATTTTAGAACTGTCTTGAACATAAATTGAATCATAAGCGGCATCAATAACCAATGTATAGACATCCGCATCATAAAGAATTTTAAATTTCCAGATTTCCTTTTGAGTAACCCCTGCCTGAAAATTCGTTCGTTTGCGAAAGTTTTTGTCAGTTGTTAAGGTATCCGAATACGGATATACTAAAAGGGAGGGTGAATTTTCTCTTGCTACAAAACTTACAGAACTCCAGCCTGTTCCTGTAAATTTAGGTTGTAAAGTAATTTCCAAACTAACAGTTGTATCTTTTATTGCATAAGGCGGGTCGGCGGTTATTTTCCATATACGACTTTCAAATGGATATTCCCCTGCATAAGGTTCAATATTTTCTGTAGAAGTATTTTTGCAAGAATAAGTTAAGCAACCTACAAAACTCAATATTATTAAAAATAGTTTTTTCATTTTCTCCGCTCCTTTAAATAATTTTGTTCCGTTAAAATAGAACTCCGTTTTACTTGTTTCAAATTATAAAATAAACGAAATTAGCACAAGCAAATTATTTAACTTAGCATAAAATTTATATTAAGATTTTTATAGAGGTTAAAGGCTAAAATAGTTAATTATTTGCAATGCCCTGAAACCAAATAATGCAGTTTTTGAATAATAAATGTTGGGACGGAGAAATTTATCGTCCGAATACGTTCACGGATGTTCGGAAACGAACACTTTTAAGTTTGTTTTGTTGTTTTTTTTGGAATAAATTTGAAAGGAATGAATTTTGCATTATTTGCATACTAAAATTTGATGAGCGCATAATGGCTAATGTTTTGATAGTTGACGATAACGAAGATATTCTTGTTGCGGCAAAACTTTTACTTAAACCTATTGCAACAGTTTTAACGGAGAACGATCCTAATAAAATTCCCGGATTATTAAATGACGGAAATTTCGATGTAATTTTCCTCGATATGAATTTTACGCTTGATAAAACAAGCGGACAGGAAGGTTTTTACTGGCTGAAGGAAATTTTAAAGATTGATCCGCTTGCAGTTGTAATTCTTATAACCGCATATGGAGATGTTGAAACCGCTGTTAAGGGTGTAAAAGAAGGCGCAACAGATTTTGTTCTTAAACCCTGGCATAACGAAAAGCTGCTCGCTACGTATTTTTCCGCGTTAAAATTGCGCGAATCGAGGCTTGAAATCAGTCGGATGAAAGACAGACAGAAATTTTTAAATGAAGAAAGTTCAATCGGCTTTTGCGATATTATCGGTTCCTCGGAGCCAATGAAAAAAGTGTTCAACACAATTCAAAAAGTAAGCGGCACAGATGCAAACGTGCTTATTCTTGGCGAAAACGGAACAGGCAAAGAGCTTATATCTCGGTCGATTCACAAAATGTCCAAGCGCGCTAACGAAATTTTTGTAAGCGTGGATGTCGGAGCAATAAGCCATAGTTTATTCGAAAGCGAATTGTTCGGACACGTTAAAGGCGCATTTACCGATGCCCGCGAAGATCGTCCCGGAAGATTTGAAATTGCATCCGGAGGAACACTTTTTCTTGATGAAATCGGGAATATTCCGGTCGCCCAGCAGTCAAAGTTGCTTTCGGTTCTACAGAACAGGCAGGTTTCACGAGTCGGCTCAAACAGTTTTAAGCCGATAGATATCAGGCTTATCTGCGCGACCAATATGCAGGTTTATCAAATGGTTTCCGATAATTTATTCCGGCAGGATTTGCTTTACCGAATAAATACAATTGAAATTAAAATACCTCCTCTTCGCGAAAGGAAAACTGATATTCCGCTGCTGACTGAATATTTTTTATCAATTTACAAGAAAAAATACAACAAACCCGAAATGACTGTAAACCCTGTAACCATTTCGAAATTAGAAAATTACAACTGGCCCGGAAACGTGCGCGAGCTTCAGCACGCAATTGAAAGGGCGGTTATTATGTGCGAAACAGATGAATTAAATCCGCACGACTTTTTCTTTTCATCACAGACTGAAAAAGAAAATTTTGAACTGGACAGCTACAACCTTGACGATTTGGAAAAAACCGCAATACGCAAAATACTTTTAAAATACGACGGTAATGTTACAAAAGCTGCTAAAGAACTTGGAATAACGCGGGCTTCGCTGTACAGAAGAATGGAGAAATATGGAATTTAACCGATTCCGGATAAATATTTTTGCGCGGGTTTTTGCGCTTATTGTTTCAATTTCAGCCGCTGCCGGTTTTTTTTATTTTAAATTTTACCTGCAATCAGGTTTATTTTTTCCGCTTATTGTTTATCTAATAATTTCGTTAATCCGTTTTGTTGAAACGACAAACAGAAATCTTAAAAAATTTCTTGATTCTGTCCGCTATTCCGATTTTTCTGTTAATTTCGCTGATAACAATCTAGGTTCATCTTTTTCGGAATTAAAGGACTCTTTCAGTTCGGTTATCAGCGACTTCCGAAAACAGCGAAAGGAAACCGAAGAGCAGCATCAATATTTGCAGACAGTACTTAAGCATATCGGTGTCGGTTTTATTTCTTATGATAAAGAAGGAATTGTAAGTCTGGTTAATCCTGCAGCACAAAAATTACTCGGGATGAATAATCTGCTTAAAATTCGGCAGCTTAACACACTCAACCCTGAATTCGAAAGAATCCTTGAAGAATTAAAATCGGATAATAAATTTCTTTTAGGTGCTGATACAAACAAAATTTCACTGAATGCCACTGAATTCGTTATAAAAGGGAAAAGATATAAACTCGTAACACTTCAAAACATTACAGGCGAGCTTGAACGCGAAAGAATGGCAAACGAACTTGAAATTGGCCGAAAAATTCAAATGCGCCTAATTCCACAGGATTTCCTTCCAATTCCCGGATATCAAATCAGCGGAATATGCAACCCGGCAAAAGAAGTTGGCGGCGATTACTACGATTACGCAATTCCCGGCGAAGGAAAACTCGGACTTGTTATAGGCGATGTTTCCGGCAAAGGCGTTCCCGCTTCAATTTACATGACTTTGGCTAAAGGCATTTTTCAATCCTACGCCGAAACATCCCACTCCCCTAAAGAGGTTCTTTCTTCGATGAATAATTCTTTAATAAAACACCTCGAAAAGGGCGTTTTTATTACAATGATTTACGGCGTTCTCGATTATGTGAATGACACTTTCACGTTTTGCCGGGCTGGGCATAATCCAGCAATTTATTATAACTCCCGCACAAATGAGTTCAGCTGTTTAAAACCGGCAGGCACGGCATTGGGTTTCGGTTCATCGGATATTTTCCGGAATATAATTACCGAGGAGACAGTTTCTTTACAAGACGGAGATTTTGTACTGCTTTATACCGACGGACTGACAGAAGCGAAAAACAAAAACGGCGGATTTTACGGCGAAGAAAAACTTATTTCTCTTGTTAAAGAGAACATCAGCAAATCGCCAAGCGAATTGATTTTAGAAATAAGAAACGATTTGAATAATTTTGAACAGGATTCCGAGCAATATGATGATATTACGTTAGTTGTTATTAAAAAAATAGCAAGGTAATTTTAAATATGAAAAACTTCCGCGTGCAGATAATTTTGCGATTAATTTTAATTGTCGTCAATGTTGTGATAATCTCGCAGATTTACAGCAAAAGCGGTTTTAATTTCCTTATTTTTCTTTTTGCTGCGCTTCTTTTTCTTCAAGTTTTTTTATTGTTCCGGTATATCGATATTGTAAACAAAGAGCTTACCAAATTTCTGCAGTCAATTAAATATTCCGATTTTTCCGCAGGGTTTAACAAAGATTATCTCGGCGGTTCGTTTACCGGACTTAACGAAGCATTCCGTGATGTGATGAAAAAATTTCAGGAAGCGCGCGCGGAAAAGGAGGAAAATTTCAGATATCTTCAAACAGTAATCCAGCACGTAGGCATAGGTTTAATTTCGTTTAATCAGCTCGGCGATGTTGAGTTTTTCAATTCCGCCGCGAAAAAAAACCTAAAAATAAACAGTCTTAAAAACATCAATCAACTAAACGGTACATATAAAAATCTGCTGGAAAAATTTAATGCAATTAAAGCCGGCGAAAAAATTACAATAAAAATAAACGCCGAAAACGATTTACAGCATTTGTTTATATATGCAACCGAATTTAAAATGCGCAACCAGAATGTTAAGCTTATTGCAATGCAGAATATTCAAAACGAACTTGAAGAACAGGAAATGCAGGCTTGGCAAAAACTTATACGCGTTCTTACTCACGAAATTATGAACTCAATTACTCCTATTTCATCGCTTGCTTCCACATTAAGCAAAATGCTGCCCGAACTTAAATCCGGGTGCGATACCGGCAATACCGAAATTTTTGAAGATATTGATTCCGCTGTAAATACAATACATAAGCGCAGCAACGGTCTGCTGAATTTTGTAGAAAAATACAGAAGTCTTACCCGCATACCGAAACCTGTATTTGCAAGCGTATCTGTCGATCAGCTTTTTATCAGGATGAAACTGCTGATGCTCCCCTCCCTTTCCGAAAATAACATTTCGCTGAATACAAAGGTAAATCCCGAAAATCTGGAATTGTATGCTGATTCCGATTTAATTGAGCAGGTTCTTATCAATCTTCTAAAAAACGCAATACAATCTTTAGGGAAAAGTGATAGCGGTGTTATTTCACTTACCGCAGGAATAGATAATCAAGGGAAAGCTGTAATAAAAGTAACAGATAACGGTCCCGGAATAAAAGAAGATGTTGCAGATAAAATATTCGTTCCGTTTTTCAGCACTAAACAGGACGGCAGCGGCATAGGGTTAAGCATCTCGCGCCAGATTATCCGCGCCCACGGCGGCAGTCTGCAGGTTTCTTCAAAACCCAACGAAGAAACTGTGTTTACGATAAGGCTGTAGATTTCTTAATTGATAAATATCATATTGTGTTTTAATTATTAAAAGAATAAATACTTGAATATATCTTTATTATTTTTAGATTTAAGAAAATTGGAATTTAAACCTGATAAGCAGATAATGAAGTTTTGGGAGGTATTAAAGTAATATATGAAAGAAATAGATAATATAAGGTTAGAATTCTTAAAAGTAGAAGATTACAATGATTTAAAAGAAGCAATGATTGAATCATATGCTAATATGCCCCAAGCTTTTTGGAAAGAACAACATATAAGAACTTTGGTAGAAAATTTTCCGGACGGACAGGTTGTAATTAAAATTAATAATGAGTTTGCAGGTTGTGCCCTTTCAATAATTGTTGATTATATACGATTTGATTACAAACATACGTATAAGGAAATAACCGGAAATTACACTTTTAACACCCATACATCCGATGGTGATATTCTTTATGGCATTGATGTTTTTATTCGTCCGAAATTTCGCGGGTTACGACTTGGAAGAAGATTATATGATTATCGTAAAGAGCTTTGCGAACGATTGAATCTTAAAGGCATAGTTTTTGGCGGCAGGATACCATACTATCATAAATATTCCAAAGAAATAACACCAAAAGAATACATCGAAAAAGTAAGAAAAAAGGAAATTCACGATCCAGTTCTTGATTTTCAAATGTCGAATGATTTTCATCCTGCAAGAATATTGCAAGGCTATTTAGAAGGAGATAAAGAATCAAAAGAATTTGCTGTACTCTTAAAATGGAATAATGTTTATTACGAAAAACCATCTTTAAAAGCCGCAGTGAAAAAGACTGTTGTAAGATTGGGTTTAATACAATGGCAAATGCGTTTGTATAAAAACTTTGATGAAGTAATGCAGCAGGCTGAGTATTTTGTTGATGCTGTTTCGGGCTATAGGGCTGATTTTGCTTTATTTCCAGAATTTTTTAATGCCCCTTTAATGGCAGAAAACAATCATCTTTCGGAACCTGAAGCTATCCGCGAGTTAGCCAAGCATACATCAAATATTGTTTCAAAGTTTTCTGAATTAGCAATTTCATACAACATAAATATTATCACAGGCAGCATGCCTGAGGTTGTAAACAATCAACTATATAACGCCGGCTATCTTTGTAAAAGGGACGGCGGTATTGAACGTTTTGAAAAACTTCACGTTACACCGGATGAATCGAAAGTCTGGGGATTACAAGGCGGAAACACACTTAAAACATTTGATACAGATTGCGGAAAAATTGGGATTTTAATCTGCTATGATGTAGAGTTTCCAGAATTAAGCCGATTGTTAGCTGACGAAGGAATGGATATTTTATTTGTCCCTTTTTTAACTGATACACAAAATGGATATTCAAGAGTACGTAATTGTGCTCAGGCCAGAGCAATTGAAAATGAATGTTTTGTTGCAATAGCCGGAAGCGTTGGTAATTTACCTAAAGTACACAATATGGATATTCAATATGCACAATCTATGGTTTTTACACCTTGCGATTTTGCTTTTCCAACTAATGGAATAAAAGCAGAGGCAACACCAAATACCGAAATGATTTTACTGGCAGATGTTGATATTGATTTACTGAGAGAATTAAATCAATTTGGAAGTGTAAGGAATTTAAAAGATAGAAGAAATGACATTTATAAGATTAATAAGTTTATCTAAACAATATAATTGCTTTACCATCTTATAGTATAATTTATTTTTGTTTCACACGAAAATATCCGCGTGCACGGCGGCAGTCTGCAAGTTACATCCAAACCCAACGAAGAAACATTGTTTACGATAAGGTTGTAGATTAAATATTAGATCGCTGTTAAGGTAAAAGAATGAGCATAATTTTTTAAAAATGTTTTTGTATTTTTTAAGAGAGAAATTAAGGATCTGACAAAGTGCTTCAAAAAACAGAAATATACCAAAAGCTGATTGACACTATTGGAACAACTATTGAAAACGCCAGACAGAGAGCAGTTCAAGCTGTTAATAATGAATTACTGCAAGCAAACTGGGCTGTTGGCAAATTTTTAGTTGAATACGAACAAAATGGCAATGAGAAAGCAGAATATGGTAGTTCTCTGCTGGCAAATTTATCAAAAGACTTAAAATTGCGGTTTGGTAAAGGTTTTAGTAAAAGCAACATTTATTTGATGAGACAATTTTACTTAAAATACCAAATTTTCCAGTCAGTGACTGGAAAATTGACATGGACTCATTATGCCGAATTATTAGGAGTTTCGGATGATAATGCACGAGGGTTTTATGAAAAGCAATCTGTAATAGAAAATTGGAGTGTCCGCGAATTAAAAAGACAAATTAATTCATCTTTGTTTGAGCGATTAGCTTTAAGTCAAGATAAACAAGGTGTTTTAAAATTGGCAGAGCGAGGGTTAATTATCGATAATCCCAAAGATATTGTAAAAGACCCTTATATTTTAGAATTCCTTCAAATTCCTGAACAACATCGTATGACAGAAAGCAAGCTGGAACAAAAAATTATCGATAATCTTCAAACATTTTTACTTGAATTGGGGAAAGGATTTTCCTTTGTTGGAAGACAGTATAGAATTACTTTAGATAATGACCATTATTATGTGGATTTGGTTTTCTATCATAGGATTTTGAAATGTTTTGTTTTAATTGACCTAAAGACAAAGCATGTGAAACATCAGGATATTGGACAAATGAACTTGTATTTGAACTATTTCAAATCAGAAGAAAATTCGGAAGGAGATAATCCTCCGATAGGCATTGTTCTTGGCGCAGACAAAAACGATATACTTGTTGAATACGCTATCGGAGGAATTTCAAATAATATTTTTGTTTCCAAATACCAGTTGTATTTACCTGATAAAAAAGTATTAGAACAAAAAGTAAAGGAATTGATTGCTGAATAAAAACCGCCAGATTATCCGCGCACACGGCGGAAGTTTGCATGGTGTCTTCTAAACCAAACGAAGAAACAGTGTTTACGATAAGGTTGTAGATTTTAGAATGTTTAGAGGTTAAAAAACTTGAATTTATCACTCCCATTTGCGGATATTATGCAACAAAAAAATAAACTTTAAACTGCCTATACACAATATTGCTCATGGAAAGAGTTAGCCGAATTAAACCACAGAACAGACACCTATGAAAAAGAGAACTATACTTATTTTATTACTTATAATTTTTCTGATTCCTCAAACAATTTTAGCTAATGCCGGAACTGCATTAATGTGGATGCCAATCCTTCAATTAATGTTTGGAAATCTGCTAATCGGACTAATTGAGGGATTTGCAGTTTCATTGATTTATAAAACAAAGTGGTATCGGTCGATTTTGATAATGATTGGAGGGAATTATGTTTCTTGGCTTATTGGAAATGGATTAATACTTTTATTTCAAGAATTCATAATTGATGTAGCATTTCAACTTAAAGGCGTATTTGTTTCTTGGATTATTAGTATAGTAATTCTTTATTTTCTTACCGTAATAATTGAATTTCCCTTTTTCAATTGGATATTCAAAGAAGAAAACAGAAGTCGGAAACGCTCTTGGAGATTATCATTAATCTTAAATGTAATTACTTACACAGCAATGATTCTAATTTACTTGAGTGTTAGTAAATACAACTTCTTTACAGACTTGAAAATAAACCAGTCTTTACTTGATAAGGATTACAAACTTGAACTTTACCTAAAAGAAGGTGGTAATATTTATAAAGGGAAAATATCTAGTGATTTCAAACGAAAATTAGTTTATAAAATTCCAGAAAAATATAAAAACTTATATCCGTCGTTGATAGAAAACCCGAAAGATTCAACAATTGATTTGTTTTTAGTAAACTATAGTAATGACACATTACTGTTGGAAAGATCTTTCATTGAAACTAAGGATAAAGTTTTTTACCCAATTATATATGAAAAATATGGTTGGGTGAAATCAGATTTTAGAGACACAACAAATAGAGACTGGGAAGCATCTGCAGGAGGTTGGGCTATTGAAGGCTTGACTATTAACGATGAAAATGAATTAAAAGAAAACTATGCATTTGAAGTTCCTTGGATGTTTTGGGGAATTGGACAAGTATCAATAATAAATCAAAATGAATTGATCTGTGTAATATATGGTCGATTAGTAATTATGAATAAGGACACAAAAGAAATTGCGTATATTACTAAAGCTGACAATTATATGATAAGAAAAATAGAGTAACGACCTAACAATGTATATGTCTCATAGGTTATCGAGAGTTTTCACTAGCATCTATTTTAGTGCAACCAACTTAATAGGTTCGTAATCCGCAATCCCTTACGCCCATATACTCAATGTTAATAGCAGGAATTTAACAATTCAAAACACAAAATATGAAACAGACAATAATTCTTTTATAATATAATAATTCAAATACAAGCGAGGCGATTATGAACAAAAGAACTTTTTTGAAAACCGGTTTATCCGCAATTGGTCTGTTAGCAATCCCTAATAATTTATGGGGTATGGAATTTTTTCCGACAACAAAAAATACTGAATGGGCTATACTTTATGGAACCTGGTGCGGTACTGCCCGCGATGCAAGTGTTTGGATTTCGGAAGGAATGGATGGAATTGCCGACGTATTTGATGTTCGGGAGAACCCTGATTTATCCAAATACAAACATCTTATTATCGGCGGAGCAATTCGCAGCGGAGTAACATCAAATGAACTTCAGGAATATTTAGCAAAGCATAAAGAAATTGTAAAGAATAAAACCAGAGGATTGTTTGCCGTTTGCGGGAATATGAGGCAACCGGTTACACAGGAGCAATATAAAAATCTCATTGATAATCATCTTGCCCAGCTAACAACTTCCGGTAAAATTCCCTCCAAAGTATTTTTGGGACGTATTACCTGGGGTCTTATGGAACCAGATGTACAAAAACAAATGAAAGCTTTCCCAAATATGGAAGAATACGATAATCTTAAACGAAGTGAATGTATGGAGTTTGGCAAAGAAATTTTGAAATCGGTTAAGTAGAATTCATAGTACTCTTCAATTTAGAAAGAGTATATTTTTCTTTTTTATGAATTGTAAAATTTAAAGGATAGAAAAGTCATTACGTAAAAAAATCCCGGAAATATATCCGGGATTTTAGTTTCATTTATTTCTTAATATTTATCTCCATTTAAAAGAGCTGCCCAAATAAACTGGAGTTTCACTCATTTTTAAATCTTTTTTATCTCCTTTGGCATCAAAAATCATAAACTCCGGAGAAGTCTTTGTATATGGAGTCCAGATGCCTTTTTCCATTCCATTAGGATTGCCATATTTTGCAAAATTTGTCCAGTAATCTACAATTTGTATGCTTAATTCTTCATCGCCTTTTGTAAATGGACGCCAGCTATGTTTGAATGAATGGAAAATATACCATAAATCGGCTGAGTGAAAAGCGCCGCTGCTATCTCCCGGCAACTGACGCTGGAAAATATAAGCATAAGCCGGTTTTTTACTTTTCTCGGAGCGCAAAGCGCAAAAATCGCCTACAGCTTGCGACATATCCATTAAATCATTAGCTGTATATCCAATCATATATGGAATATCCGCAATTTTTTCTTGTAATGCCGTTTCGCTGAATGTACCAGTCAGTACATAATTATCAACAACAGGAGAAAAGAATATGCGTGTTTTTGTTGTATCAGCATATTCTGTTGCCATTTTTGTGAGTTCATCGAATGATAACGCGCGCATATCAGCCAATGTTGATTTATTAAAGAAATCCATCATTTTTTTGCACTGAATCTGTGCTGTATCGAGAACAATTCCTGGTCTCAAATTGCTAAGTCCGCCGCCGCTCATGCTAATAGCTTTGCTGACCATATCTCTGGAAAGCGGTGAAGCGCATAAAGATTGAATGCTGCCGGCGCCTGCACTTTGTCCAAACACTGTTATGTTTGAAGGATCGCCGCCAAACTGTTCGATATTATTTTTAATCCATTTTAAAGCTGCTATCTGATCCATTAAACCATAATTGCCGGAAACACCTTGCTTGCTTTCAGCAGAAAGTAATGGATGGGATAAAAATCCAAGAACGCCAAGACGGTAAGTTACTGTTACCAAAATAACTCCGCGCGAAGCCCAATCTTCACCGCCGTCCATTTCAGGTTCAAATGCAAAACCTTCGCGGTATCCGCCGCCATGTATCCACATTGCAACCGGTAATTTTTTGTTTGTTTCGCCTGCTGCAGGAGTCCAAACATTTAAATAAAGACAATCCTCGCTAAAAGGTACTGTGCCGCTTGCTCTCCATTCTTTACCATAAAAACTTTCCGGATCCCAAGCAGTTTGCATAGATGCTGCGCCATATTTGTCAGCTACTTTTACACCTTCCCAAGGTAAAACAGGCTGCGGTTCTTTCCAACGTAATTCGCCAACAGGAGGAGCTGCAAAAGGTATTCCTTTATAAGCAACTATTCCTTTAGTCGGAGTTTCAACTCCTTTAATTTTACCGCCTTCAATTGTTAAAACTGGATTTGGATCACTGCAGGAACTTAATAGAAACAATGCAAAAACAAAAAAACTTAGAGCTAATTTTTTCATAAGACTTCCTTTTTTAGTAAAGTAAATTTTAGTCAATTAATTTTGAAAAAAACAACTTTATAACTTACAAAAAAATATAATTTATACTAATATTTTAATTACTAATTTCATTTTTCAGATATATCATTTCAATCAGTAATATTTTTGAATCTTTATTCAATTATTCTGAATATTAGATTAATTTTTGAAGATCAAAAAATATATGCTAAAATTAATTGAACTTTAATGAAAAAAATTACAATATTGATCATAATAATTTTAATATTTTTAAATTAAAAACCGGATATACAATGAAAAAACTAATTGAATTTATGAATGTGTTGTTAGTAGTTTTATTTCTCGCATCTTTATTATCCGGAAAATTATCCGCACAAAACTTAGAAGCAAATAAAGACAGTGAATTATACAAAGATTTTAAGGCAGAATTTGCCTGGGAAGCAAAAGTAAAGATTGGAGATGCATTACCGGTTGGAAAAAGTAAACATGGTATTAGGAATATTATTCCCATAACAGGCGGCACTTTCAGCGGTCCAAAAATTAAAGGCGAAATTTTACCAGTGGGCGCCGATTGGCAGCTTATACGTCCTGATGCGGATACAGAGTTAAATGCACGCTACTTATTAAAAACTGATGATGGCTATATTCTTCAGGTAATTAATAAAGTGCTTATTCATAATTCAGCAGACGAACCTTCATACATTAAATCTGTAATCGATCTCGAAGCTCCTGCCGGAAGCCCTTACGAATATCTAAATCATTCGATATTTTTAGGAACTTTGCAAATACCCGAAATTAAGCCGGACGAAGAACCTTACGTAATAATAAGGGTTTACAGACTTATGTAGTTATTTGAATAGCTAAAAATTGCAAACAAGACTAAGAATACGTTTTATTTACAATAGTTATCAGCAGTTTTTCTGAATTCAATTAAGGGATATAAGCTTTATAAATAAGCGTATCTTCGCTTGCAATAATAGAATATTCATTAAGTTCAGCGGGAATCATAACCGTCTGTCCTTTTACAAATTCAACTTCTTTTTGCAGCCATTTACAACGTATTTTCCCTTCAACAATTATAAATATGGATACAGTATCCGAATTTTCAAGCCGGATTGTATCTTTTTCAATCTGGTATTTTTTAATTTCAAATTCGGGCGCAGGAGTTTTGTAAACATAATCGCAGCCAGAGCTGTCCTTTCCTAATATTTCAACAGGAGCTCTTTCGTATTTTAAAATATCTACAAGAGTTTTTACATCCTTAAATTTTGGAGTTAATCCCGCCCGCACAACATTATCGCTGTTTGCCATACATTCAACAATATTTCCTTTCAGATATGCATGAGGTATTCCGGCTTTTAAGAATACTCCCTCTCCTTTTTTTAGATGAACCAAGTTCAGCATAAATATAGAAAGCAGACCGACATCGTTTCCATATTGTCTTTTAAGCTCAATAAAAAGCATTTCACGTTCATTTTTTTCATCTTTTGAAAGAATATTTTTCTCTAGGTTATTTAATGCTATTTCAAGAGCATCTTCATCATTCAGTGCTTTTATCATTAGTTTGGAATAAAGATTTTTCAGCCAATATTTTGCTTCTTCATCATTACTGCCGGGATGTTTTAAAAATTCTGCACCAACAAACTCGGCAATTTCGCTGTAATATTTTAATGTTTCAATAAGTTCATCAATAGAACGAAAACCAACCAGCGCGGTTAAATCGCCCAGAGCAATTGCAATTTCGGGCTTGTGGTTATCATCGGGGTAGTTTTGCGGATCTTTCTTATACAGTTCTCCAGCCTGTTCTTTATTAGGATGAGCCTGGATAGAAAGAGCTTCGGCGGCAGATAGAATTTTAAATAAGTACGGAAGCTGATTATTAAATTTTCCGGCAGCTTTTTTACCTAATATTTCTTCGGGATATTGGTTTATAAAATCATCAAATTTTACTTTACCCGCATCAGTAATAACTTGTGACGAAAGTTTCTTGTGCGCGCCAATCCATAATTCTGCATAAGGTTTATCTTTTTCTGGTTCAATTCCTAATAATTTAGGTATAAAAGCGTCGTCATTTTTCGTTCCCCATTGGTAATTTTGTATGCTGCTTTCTAATATGTATGGTTTTATCTCAAAGACTGCCATTTTCATTTCCTATATTTTATAAGCACAAAAATAACAAATTTGAATTAAGAAATTGAAAATATCAGCTGAATAATCAGATGTAATCCCTAACGTCGGTAATTTTCATCCCGGCTTTTATTGCAGCTTCAATTCCAAGTTCTCCATCTTCAAAAACTTGACAATCTTGAGCTGAAATGTTAAAATGCTTTGCCGCATATAAAAAAAGATCAGGTGCGGGTTTTGGTTTCATATCATCATCGGCTGTTAAAATCAAATCGAATAATTCCAGAATTCCAACTGTTTCAAGCTCTGCTTTCACAATTTTTCCGCTACCGCCGGAAACGACAGCCATTAGTAACTTTTTGTAATAATCCTTTGCAATCTTTACAACCGGGTCAATTGCTTTTAAATGAGGAAGTTTCTCATAAAATACCCGGTGTTTTGCTTCAATCACTTTTTGGGTAATTAGATTTGTTCCGAATGTCTTATTAAAAAGAGGAACAATATCCACGCTTTTCATTCCTTTAACGGAATCGAAAAAATCGAAATTAAACTCAGCTCCGTTTGCTTTAATTGCTGTTTCCCAAGAATAATTGTGTATCGGCATCGAATCGACAAGTGTTCCATCGCAATCAAATATTAAAGCTTTTACATTTTTATAAATTTCTATTTCTGCCATCTTACTTTTCACTATTAATAAAAAAATCCGGTTTGCATTTTGCAAACCGGACACAATAATTTTTAACTATTAATTTTTAATTATTACTTACTAAAATATCCTTCGTTCCAACGTAATTCTTTTTTGAAATCGGAGATATTTGTTTTAGCGTCAATTGTAACCATTTCAATACCAGCCATTTCGCAAAAATCTTCAAGGTATTCGGAAGTAACAACCTGACTGAATGAAGTATGATGAGCTCCGCCAGCAAGTATCCACGCTCCTGCTCCAATTTCCAGATTTGGTTTCGGTATCCACATTACGCGCGCAACAGGAAGTTTTGGCAGCGGCTGATCGGGTGGAACAACTTCCACTTCGTTAACAATCATCCGGAAACGGTTACCCATATCAATAATAGTAGCATTTACCGCCGGACCTGAAGGAACATTAAACACCAATCTCGGCGGATCATCTTTCTTTCCTATTCCAAGATGATGAGCTTCAAGAGATGGTTTTCCTTCAGCTATGCTTTCACATACTTCAAGCATGTGTGCACCAAGTACTTTCATTCCAGATGGATCTAAATGATATGTGTAATCTTCCATAAATGAAGTTCCGCCTGGTAAACCTTCAGACATAACTTTCATTGCGCGGACAAGCGCGGATGTTTTCCAGTCGCCTTCAGCGCCAAATCCGTAACCTTCGTTCATTAGTCTTTGAACAGCAATTCCCGGAAGCTGTTTTAGTCCGTGCAAATCTTCAAATGTTGTAGTAAAGGCTGTAAAGTTTCCTGATTGCAAAAAGCTTCTCATTCCAGCTTCTATCCTTGCGGCTTCACGCAAATTTGAATATTTGCTTCCATCATTTTTAACATCTGCTGAAAGAATATATTTTTCAGCATATTCTTTTAATAGTTTATCTATTTCAGAATCGCTTACTTCGTTAACACATTTAACTAAATCGCCTACTCCATACCCGTTTACAGAATAACCGAATTTCATCTGCGCTTCAACCTTATCACCTTCGGTAACTGCTACTTCGCGCATATTATCGCCAAATCGTGCAATCTTTCCCTGACGCATATCCTGCCAGCCTGCAGCAGCGCGCATCCAAACGGCAAGTTTTTTCTGAACATTTTCATCTTGCCAGAAACCGACAATTACTTTGCGGTTGATGCCAAGTCTTGTGCAGATAAACCCAAATTCTCTATCACCATGCGCAGATTGATTAAGATTCATAAAATCCATATCAATCTCGCTCCAAGGAATATCGCGGTTTAACTGAGTGTGTAAATGTACAAATGGTTTATTCAATATTTTTAATCCTGCAATCCACATTTTAGCAGGTGAAAAGGTATGCATCCAAGTGATTAATCCAATACACTGTTTTGCATTATTTGCTTCGAGCATTAAATTATAAATTGCATCTGGTGTTGTAAGAACCGGTTTAAAAACTATCTTTATAGGAAGATTATTGGACTTATTCAATCCGTTAACAATTTCCTGTGAGTCTTTTGCAACCTGCTCAAGTGTTTTGGAACCATATAAGTGCTGGCTTCCTGTAGCAAACCAAACTTCAAAATTTTGAAAATGATTCATATATTTTTCCTTATTTTATTTCTGACCGTAATAAGCGTTTGGTCCGTGTTTACGTTGGTAATGTTTATTTAAAATATAATCCGGCAAAACCGCAGAAGGATTTAATTGCAAAGTAAATAGAGCCATTTCAGCAACACGCTCAAGTGTAATACTATTTTTAACAGCATCTATAGCATTTTTCCCCCACGAAAATGGAGCGTGACCGGCAACTAAAACAGAAGGAATGCTTACAGGATCCAGACTTTTAAATCGTTCTACAATTATTTTTCCCGTATTTAATTCATAATTTTCATATACTTCATTTTCTGTAAGCTGACGTGTAACTGGAATTTTCCCAGAAAAATGATCGGCATGAGTAGTACCCAAACAATTGATTTCGGCATTTGCCTGGCAAAATACAGTTGCAAATTTACTGTGAGTATGAACAACAGCCCCAATTTTGGGAAAAGCTTTATAAAGTTCTATATGTGTTGCTGTATCAGACGAAGGCTTTTTATCTCCGCTTACAACTTCGCCTTTAAGATTTACAATTACCATGTCGTCAGCTTTCATTTTATTGTAATCTACACCGCTCGGTTTGATAATCACAACGCCTTCAGCGCGATTAATTGCGCTTACATTCCCCCAAGTGAGTAATACAAGTCCGGAATTAACAAGTGAAATATTTGCTTCAAATACTTCATTCTTTAATTCTTCAAACATTATTCCCCCTTGCTTTATCGCGAATATTTAATAAATCCTTCATAACATTATTCATCTTACCTGTCCAATTTTCAGTTCCAAATGAATCATAAAGCTGTCTGTAAAGCTTATAAAGTTTTTTGTAGACTTCAACATTTTCGGGAATAGGGGTATATTCTTTGCTTATAGAAGTCATTGTTCTTTTTGCTTGGTCAATAGAATCATATCCACCGGCATTTTTTCCAGCGGCAACTGCTGCAAATATTCCTGCTCCCAATGCGGGTGTTTGCTCGCTGCCGGATATTTTCATCGGTCTGTTAGCAATATCAGCATATATTTGCATTAAAATTGGACTTTTAATTGCAAGACCTCCGCAATTTATAACATCATTAATTTTTACTCCGTATTCTTCAATCCTATCAATAATTGCGAGGGCTCCAAATGCAGTTGCTTCCATCAGAGCGCGATAAATTTCGTGCGGCTGTGTATGCAAAGTCTGACCAAGAAGTAATCCGGTTAGTCTTACATCAACAAGAATTGTACGATTTCCGTTATTCCAGTCAAGTGCTAATAAACCGCTTTCTCCCGGTTTTAACTCTGCTGCTTTTTTATCAAGATTTTGAAATTTTTCACCATTTGAACTTCCATAACTTTCAGGGACAAGATTATTTACAAACCAAAGGAAAATGTCACCTACTCCGGATTGTCCGGCTTCAATTCCATAATATTTATTCATTACCGAACCATTTACAATACCGCATACTCCAGGAATATCTTTTAATTTTTGAGATACCGGAGAAACCATAATATCGCAAGTACTGGTTCCTATAATTTTCACTAACGTTCCTTCTGTAATTCCAGCACCAACAGCTCCCATATGAGCATCAAATGCTCCTACAGAAACTATTACTTCTGTTGTAAGTCCGAGTTTATCTGCCCATTCTTTCGAAAGATTTCCAGCTTTTTGTTCAGCTGTATAAGCTTCCGAATAAAGTCTTTCCCTTAAATCTCCTAATCCTGGGGATAGGGTATTTAAATATTCTTCATCCGGTAATCCGCCCCATTCTTCGCTGAACATTGCCTTGTGCCCGGCAGCGCATATACTTCTTTTTAGTTTCAGCGGATCTTTTTCCCCTGTAAGCGAGGCTGTTATCCAGTCGCATATTTCAACAAAACTGAATGCAGCATTAAACACTTCCGGATTTATTTTTTTTAATCTTAGTATTTTGCTCCAAAACCATTCAGAGGAATAAACACCGCCGATTTTGGCTAGATATTGAGGACGTATTTTTGCAGCTGTTTCAGTTATGAAAGCGGCTTCCTCGTAACTTGTATGGTCTTTCCAAAGCCAGCACATTGCATCGGGATTTCCGCTGAATTTTGGATTAAAACACAAAGCTTCACCATTTTTATCTACAGGCATAGGACTGCTTCCGGTTGTGTCTACACCGATGCCTATAACATCTTTCTGATTAAATTCTGCATTATTTTGCTTTGCCTTTTCTATTGCCCCTTTAATTGTTGTTTCAATTCCAATTATATAATCAGCCGGATTTTGTCTTGCTAAATTCGGATCTTTATTGTCAACTATTACACCGGCGCTTCCCGAGGGATATGGAAAAACAAATGAGGCTACTTCACTTCCGTCTTCTACTTTCATTATTAAAGAACGGCACGAATTTGTGCCGTAATCTAAACCAATTACGTATTTATTTTTCATTTTATTTCTGATTTTATTGAGATTTATTTAAATAAAAAACAGGCATCTTGTAAAACAAGATGCCTCACAATTTATCAACCTGTAAATGAGAGATATGCAATCAATATTAAAACAACTACTAAAACTGATAACATAACATCTATCTTTGTCCAACTTGCCCTTGTTTCTTCTTTATCTGCTTCCGATGTTGTTCCATAAGTCAAACCGCTTATCTTTTCATAAGATGGCGCTTCAGTCATAAGACTTACAATTACCATTACAGCAACACATATAACAAAAATAAGCAAGCTGTAATATTGAAAGAAAATGTTATTTACTATCCAGAAGAATGAACCTTCCGAATAGACAAATCCGTCAATCAGTTTTGTAGGAGTATCAACCGCAAGTCTGAAAAGACCTAGACCGAAACCGGTAATTAAAGCAGCCAAACATCCTTTTGCATTTAAACGTTTGTAAAACACACCAAGGAAAAACACAACAAAAATAGGAGGAGCAAGATAAGCCTGAACTCCTTGCAGATAATCGTAAAGTCCTCTTCCTCCTTTTATAACAGGAATCCAAAGCAATCCTACAATCACCATAACAGCAGTTGCAACACGTCCTACCCAAACCATCTTTTCCTGAGTAACATCTTTTTTAATTCTTGCATAAAAATCTATTGTAAACAATGTTGCACAAGCATTAAAAACACCGGCAAGAGAACTCATCAATGCTGCCAGCAAGCCTGCAACAACTAAACCTCTTACACCTACAGGTAAAACATTTGCAACCATAAGAGGGAAAGCGCTTTGAGCATTTTCTCTGATTACTTGCCCGTCTGCGCCAATTAAAGCCGACTGCAAAGCAGGGATTTTTCCGCTTTGAGCTAAAGCCATGCATATCATTCCAGGAATGATAAAAATAAACACAGGTAATAGTTTGAAAAATGAAGCAGCTATTGAGCCTCTTCTTGCTTCTGTTTGATTAGGAGCAGAAAGTGCACGCTGAACAATATATTGATCAGTTGTCCAATACCACAAACCTATAACCGGAGCAGCAAAAAGCATTCCCAACCAAGGATAATGATCGTTAAAATACCAAGCCATTTTACCTGCTTCGCGAACAGGAGCCCAAGTTCCTTCTACTCCGGCCGGAACCAGCGGTTTCCATAAATTAAACATATCCGATCCAAGAACTGCTCTAAGTTCAGACCAGCCGCCTAAAGCTTCTAATCCGAAAAATGTAACCAATGCTGAACCGATAATCAAAATTACAGTCTGTAATGCTTCAGTATAAGCAACAGCAGCCATTCCACCAAGAATTGTATAAAGTCCGGTAATTACTATTACAAGAATAGAACCGACCCAGAAGCTGTCGAGACCCATAAAATTCATTTCAGGCAATAACACTGCAAATACAACACCGCCGGCAAATATTCCAACAGCAATTTTTGTTAATACATAAGCCACTAACGAAATTATTGAAAGAACTGTCCGTGATGCCGGTGAAAATCTTCTTTCAAGAAATTCGGGCATTGTAAATACTTTAGAACGCATATAAAAAGGCACCATAACCCAGCCAAGTACCAGCAAACACCAAGCGTGTAATTCGTAGTGGGCCATAGCCACACCGTCTGTAGCACCTGATCCAGCAAGTCCAACTAGATGTTCGGAACCAATATTTGAAGCAAAGATTGATGCACCGACAATAAACCAACCAAGATGTCTTCCTGCAAGGAAGTAATCATCAGTTGTTTTTTTCTGCCGTTTAATTACCCACCAGGCGAGCCCTAATATTACTGCAAAATATAAAGCTAAAACTACCCAGTCAAAAGGTTGTAAAATTCCCATAATTATTCCCTTATTTTAATTAATTATTTAATGAGAAATCTGTAAATTGTGTGCTGGCTGTATGTTTCCCCAGGATTAAGTCTTACTGAAGGAAAATTTTCTTTATTAGGTGAATCCGGATAATGCTGGTTTTCAAGACAAAGAGCTGTTCTGTGCTGATATTTAATTCCATTTTTTCCGGTAAAAGTACCATCGATAAAATTCCCTGAATAAAACTGTATTCCGGGTTCATCCGATAAAACTTCCATTAACCTGCCGCTTTCTGCGTCGTAAAGCGTACAAACTTTTTTAACAGTTCCGTCAGCATTATTAATTACCCAGTTATGATCGTAGCCTTGTCCGTTTTTTAATTGTTCGTTTTCATCATTTATTCTTAAACCGATTTTAGTTGGTTTTCTGAAATCGAAAGGAGTATTTTGAACAGAATCTAATTTGCCTGTTGTAATTGATTCGCTGTCAATCGGAGTATAATAATCGGCATCAATCCACAATTCATTATCCAATATAGTTTTTTCCATATTGCCGCTGATATTAAAATATGAATGCTGAGTCGGATTAATAATTGTCGGTTTATCTGTTGTAGCTGTATATTTTATATCAAGTTCGTTATTATTTGTTAAAGTATAAACTACCTGAATTTTCAGATTTCCAGGATACCCTTCTTCTCCGTCTTTGCTTAAATATTCTAATTTTACAGAAGGACCGTCTGCAGTCATTTCAGCTTTTGAATTCCATAAAGCTTTATAAAAGCCAACATTACCGCCATGTAAATGATTGTTGCCATCGTTAACAGTAACCTGATATTCTTCATTATCAATTTTGAATTTTCCTTTGCCAATACGGTTTCCGTATCTGCCAACTATTGTTCCAATAAAAGTTTTGTTATTAACATAGCCTTCAAGAGAATCAAAACCGAAAACAACATCTTCCATTTTCCCGTTTTTATCCGGTACGCAAAGAGAAACAACAATTGCTCCGTAATTTGTTATTTTAGCTGTTGCTCCTTTTTCATTTTTCAATGAATATATTGTAACAACCGAACCATCGTTTAATTTTCCGAATTCTTTTTCGTCAATCATCTTTTCCTCAGTGTTAGAATTGTTTTTGCAAGACAAAATTAAAAAACTCGTAATAAATACAATTGTAATAATACTACTTAACTTAATCATATCTTCCTCTTTTTCAATGAATTAGTTTGCCTAAAATAGGAATATGGATTCATTAAAAAAAACCAATATAATCTTTTTTCTAACCATTTTGCGCAAATTAAATTTGTGAACATTTCTGGTTTAATTTTCTGAATGACCGCAATCCCATCCCTTTTTCTTTATTAAAATATCTTGATATATGTTCAATGTCGGTAAAGTTAAATATCTGGGTAATTTCCGAAATTGTAAGATTTGTTTCGATTAACAATTTTGAAATGGATTCTACTCTTACGCGCCTTATTTCATCGGATATTGTTCTGCGAATTGTTTTTTTAAAATGCAGCTCAAGACTTCTGCGGCTAAGTTTTGTACATGCCACAACATCGTCCACCGTTATTTTGCTCTTTTGATTATTCCGTATAAATCTTAATGCTTTTTTTACATCTTCATTATTTATTGCTAATAAATCGGTTGATTGCCTTTGAACAACATGGGTGCCTGTAACAACTATTTTCTGCCCGTTTATTTTTTCACCGCTCATCAGTTTATCCAGCAATGATGCCGCATAAAATCCTGCGTTCTCGGTATTAAGCGCAATACTTGTTAACGGAGGATCGCTAAGTTCACAGACGATTGAATCGTTATCTACGCCGATTACTGCAATTTCTTCGGGAATTTTAATCCCTAAAACTTTACAAGCTTCCAAAATATGCAAAGCCCTGTCGTCATTACAAGCCATTATTCCTGCGGGTTTCTGCAAATCAGTAAGCCATTCCTGAAGCGCCGAAAATTCATTGTACCACAGATCCGGATTTTTAATTGCTGTAGTATTAAATGCCGAAACATTATAACCCGCATTTGAAATAAATTGAGAAAATGCTTTTTCGCGATCGCCTGACCAGCCGAAATCACTGAATCCGCAAAAAGCAAAGTTTTTCAGCCCTTTGCTTAAAAGGTGTTCTCCCGCCAGTTTTGCAATGATGCTTGAATCGGTTACAACGGTAGGGACATTCTCATCAAGTTCCTTTTCGTGATGGACAAATATCATCGGCACTTTTATTTTGGAAAGATCTTGTATATCCATTGAGTCGCGCAAAATTATACCATCAACATCTTGATGTATTTTTATGGCATCAGGATGTTTAATTCCGCTGGCTTCCCAATAAAATGTCCACCCACCTACATTTCGGGAATACCTTACTATTCCATATAATAATTCCCGCCCAAATGTTCTTGACGATTCTATTAACAGCAAAACTTTTTTATAATTTGAAGTCATAGTTTATATCTGATATAAATTTATTTAGAATTAAAATTTATGCAAGTTCCTCGTAATATTAAATTTGTATCTATCTCTATTTTTTTCGGAACGTAGTTTTCGCGGTTATTCATATTATCTATGAGAAGTTGAACAGCATTTTGGGCAATTTGACTAACTGGCTGATTTATACAGCTGAGCGGAGGTGAAAGAAATTCCTGGACTTTAGTATTTCCGAAACAAATTACATCAATATCTTCCGGAATTTTTAATCCGAGTTCGCGGGCAGCCATATAAACACCCAGGGCAACAGGATATGTTACAGCAAAAATTAAATCGGGCAAACGTTTTGCTTTATAAAGTTCCATAAAAGTATCGTACCCGTGTTTTTCACCAAATCCACCGCGCGAAACCCAATACGGCATAACAGGCACGTTATTATCTTTCATAGCCTGTTCGAAACCTCTGAATCTTTCCTGACCGATGTTGATATCCGAATAGCCGGCGAAGTGTGCAATTTTTTTATATCCTAAATTAATAGCGTGGGTAATTGCTTTATATGCACCCCCGAAATTATCAGCTTCAACAATATTTATGTTATCCAAAGGCGGAATTCTGTCGATAAAAACGACTGGAATTCCCCGTTGTATGAGAGTTCTAAAAACCGAAAAATCCTTAGTTTCCTGAGTGATAGAAATTATTAAACCGTCAACCTGCATCGAAAGCAGCGTCTGGATATTCTTTTTTTCCTTTTCGGGATTTTCCTGCGATACAGTAAGAATGACTTCATATTTTTTTTCGTTTGCATAATCGTAAATGCATTCTGTAATATCTCCGAAAAAGAAATGTGCCACTTTAGGAACCACAACCCCAATCATATGGGATTTTTTTGATGAAAGATTGCGTGCCAGATAATTAGGAGTATAACCCATTTCCTTTGCAACTGATTTTATTGTTGCTGTCATCTGCTTGGAAATATCGGAATGATTCCGCAATGCCTTAGATACAGTAACTACAGAAACATTTAGTTTTTCAGCGATATTTTTTAATTTGACCGGTTTATTTTGCATTATTATCTTCCCATCCAGCCGCCATCAACTGTAATGACGGTACCGTTTACATAATTAGAAGCTTCCGAGCAAAGATAAAGCGCAGCACCGGCTAAATCTTCAGGATTTCCCCATCTTCCGGCGGGAATTCTTTCGAGAATTGCACTATTCCTTGCCTTATCTTCACGAAGCGCTTTGGTGTTATCTGTTTCTATATAACCGGGAGCAATTGCATTAACATTAACTCCTTTTCCCGCCCATTCGTTTGAAAATGCCATTACAATTTGTTTGATGCCTCCTTTTGCAGCGGCATAAGCAGGAATTGTAATTCCTCCCTGAAAAGATAAAAGCGAAGCTGTGAATACAATTTTTCCGCTTCCCCGCTTTATCATATCTTTTCCAAATTCGCGGGTTAGAATAAATTGAGAATTCAGATTTACTTCAATTACCTTGTCCCAATATTCATCAGGATATTCTGCAGCAGGTTTGCGCAAAATCGTTCCGGCATTATTAATAAGAATATTAATGATGGGAAATGTGTTTTTCACTTTCGAAATAAATCCATATAAACTTTTCCTGTCCGAAAAATCGCAGGTATATCCGGTAAACTTCTTTCCAAGCGATAAAATATATTTTTCTGTTTCGGTAAAATTTCCGCTGGCAGAAACTCCGATAATGTCCGCTCCGGCTTCGGATAAAGCATAAGCCATTGCCTGTCCTATTCCCCTGCTGCAGCCGGTTACCAATGCAGTTTTTCCTGTAAGATTGAATTTATCCAGAATCATTTTCATTTCCTCTATTTCAATTCATTCATTTTTATCGGATCCATATCATCGAAAACCTGGTTTTCGCCGCCCATCGCCCAGATAAATGAATAATTTTTAGTTGCACATCCGGCGTGCATCGACCAGCTTGGCGAAAGAACCGCCTGTCTGTCGCGGACAACAATATGCCTTGTTTCCCCGGCAGAACCGCAAATATGGAATACGACAGAATCGCCGGTAAGATTGAAATACATATAGACTTCCGAACGCCTGATGTGAGTGTGTCCCGGCATAGTGTTCCAGACGCTTCCTTCTTCCAATTCTGTAAGTCCCATTACAAGCTGGCAGGTCTGAACATTTCCGGGATGAATATATTTATAAATTGTCCGTTTATTTGCTTCCTTAAGCGAACCCAGATTCACGGGAGAAGCTTCGGAAGGCTTTATCTGCTTAACAGGATATTCTTTGTGAGCGGGATAGCTTACAAAATAAAACTGCGCCGGAAAATTCTCATTATCGCTTTCAAAAAGAATTTCCTTTGAACCTTTACCAATATAGAGTGCGTCTTTATTTTCCATAACGTGTATAGTACCATCGACTTTAATTTTACCCGAATGCCCGATATTTATAATTCCGATTTCCCTTCTTTCGGTAAAATAATCAGCAGCCATTTCTTTTTTTTCGGCTTCAAGTTTAAGTATTTTTCCCGAAGGCACTGCCGTTCCGGTAATTGAACGGTCAATATCGGAATATGTCATAGTTATTTCATTTACTTCGAAAAGATCTTCTATTAGAAATGAATCTCTCAATTCATCCGTACCCATTTGTTTGAATCCTTTCATATCCGGTGAAAATCTCACAACCATAGTTACCTCTTATTTAAGATTACAAAAACAAAAGCGAGTAAGAGTAAGAGTATGATTAAGAGTAAGAATAGGAGTAAGAAACAACAATTGTCTTACTCTTACTTCTTACTCTTACTCTTTAAACAATATATGTCGATGACGCTGTATCGCCGCCTTTACCTGTCCAGTTTGTATGGAAAAATTCTCCACGCGGTTTATCGGTTCTTTCGTACATATGCGCGCCGAAATAATCCCGTTGAGCCTGAAGAAGATTTGCCGGGAGACGCTCGTTTCTGAAACCGTCGAAATAATTTAACGCCGTTGTAAGAGCGGGACACCAGATTCCGTTTGTAACGGCTGCGGCAATTACTCTGCGCCAGCTTTCCTGTGCCGATTCAATTTTTTCTTTGAAAAACGGATCAAGCAACAGATTTGAAAGATTAGGATTTTTATCAAAAGCTTCTTTAATTTTACCAAGAAATACTGAACGGATGATACAGCCGCCGCGCCACATTAAAGCAATTCCGCCATTGTTTAGATTCCAGCCGTATTCTTTTGCTGCATAACGCATAAGAACATAACCCTGCGCGTACGATACCATTTTTGAAGCATACAATGCATTTTTCAAATCATCGATAAATGCTTTTTTATCGCCCTCAAATTTTGGTTTTGGTCCTGCAATCTTTTTGGCAGCGTCAACTCTTTCATCTTTCATTGCGGAAAGACATCTTGCAAAAACTGCTTCGCCGATTAATGTAAGCGGAACGCCGAAATCGAGCGCCGAAACTGCCGTCCATTTCCCTGTTCCTTTCTGTCCGGCTGTATCAAGAATTTTATCGACAAGCGGCAAGCCGTCGGCATCTTTAAATGCAAGTATATCGCGCGTAATTTCAATTAAATAACTGTCAAGTTCGCCTTTATTCCAATCTTTAAATACTTCGTGCATTTCATCGGCAGTCATTCCTAAAAGGTCTTTCATTATTTGGTAAGCTTCGCAGATAAGCTGCATATCGCCGTATTCAATTCCGTTGTGAACCATTTTAACGAAATGCCCTGCGCCGTTTTCGCCAACCCAATCGCAGCAGGGAACGCCGCCATCAACTTTTGCGGCAATACTTTGGAAAATAGGTTTAACGTGTTCCCAAGCTTTTGGAGAACCGCCGGGCATAATTGAAGGTCCGTTTAAAGCTCCTTCCTCGCCGCCCGAAACTCCTGTTCCGATAAATAAAAATCCTTTTTCTTCAAGATATTTTGTTCTGCGGATTGAATCCGGGAAGTGCGAGTTTCCGCCGTCGATTATTATATCGCCTTTATCGAGATGAGGAATAAGCTGCTCGATAAAATCATCGACAGCTTTGCCGGCTTTTACCATAAGCATAATTTTGCGCGGACTTTGAAGATTTTCAACAAGTTCCTCGATGGAATGTGCGCCGATAATATTTTTCTCTTTGCCCCTTCCGTTTACAAAATTTTCAACTTTTTCAACCGTTCTGTTGTAAACCGCAACCGTAAATCCTTTGCTTTCCATATTAAGCACAAGGTTTTCGCCCATTACTGCAAGGCCCACCAACCCGATATCTGCTAATTTTTTCATATTAATTCTCCATTTATTTTTAATTTAATTTTTTAATTTGAACTGAAATCCAGCGGCAATTTTATTTATTTCATCGTTTGAGTTTGTCAAGTTTATAAAATAGTTGTGAAATTCTCTTCGCACAGGATAATTGCCCCGCTGTTCTTCGAATGCTTCCGGCGAACTTCTTAAATTCCTGTCGTCATTTCGTATATCATAAGTTTTAATAATTGCTTCGCAAATTATTTCCTGCGGAGTTTTATTTTTGCAATCAATGTTGATATTCAAACCGTCGGCAGGTTCGGAAATACTTGCAGGATTCCAGTTATCTTTCATCCCGAGATTAAAGAAATTGTTAATTGCATTTACGCAAACTGCCGTTCCGTTTGCTTTACCATCCGCAGAATATCCGGCAATATGCGGTGTTCCAATATCTACAAGTTTGTGAAGCTCGGAATCAATCTCCGGCTCTCCTTCCCAAACATCAAGCGCGCAAAATGAAACTTTGCCGGACTTGATTGTATTTTTTAACGCCGAAGTTTTTACGACTTGTCCGCGCGAACTGTTAAAAATGACTTTTGAATTTTTAAATTTTTCGAAGAAAGTTTCATCGGCAAGATGATAAGTTTTATCAATCCCGCTTTTATTTAACGGTACGTGAAATGTGATAATATCGCTTTTTTCAATAAGCTCATCGAGTTCTGTAAATTTTTCATTTCCTTCTTCACGCGCGCGCGGCGGGTCGCATAAAAGGACTTTCATTCCTAACATTTCGGCAATTCCTGCAACTTTACTTCCAACATTTCCAACACCGACAACGCCGATTGTTTTATCCGTAAAGTTAAAAATTTGCTTTTGCGATAGAACAACCAAAGCCGAAGCGATATATTGGCGAACCGAAGAAGAGTTGCAGCCGGGAGCGTTAAGCCACTTTATTCCAGCCTGCTCGCAATAATTTGTATCAATGTGGTCATAACCGATTGTAGCTGTAGTGATTAGTTTCACGCTGCTTTTCTCAAGCAAATCCGCGTTGCAGATTGTACGCGTCCGAGTAATGATTGCATCAGCATCTTTAACAATTCCTTTTGTTATTTCACTGCCCTTATGATATTCAATATCTGCATAATCCTCAAAAACTCCTTTGAGGAAAGGGATTTTGTCATCGGCAATTATTTTTATTCTTTTTCCCATTATTTAAACCTATCCTTAAAAGCCCATAAACCAAGCGCCGGATTTGAAATAAAAAATATTTCTTCACCATCCGGCATTGTATTAAATCCGTCTGTCAGTTTTTCGGGATTGTATTTTTTCATCATTTCATCAAGAGGAGCATAGCTGAAATTTACGCTTTCAATTTCCTGCTTTGTTAAATTTCCTGGGCAATATGTAATTTTAAATCTGTTTTCCGAAGAACCGTGAATTAAATGCGCGGCAGCGCTGAGATTATTTTTTAACTCCTTATTTTCTTCAACAAAATTTAATACTTCCGGAGTTGTTACATATCCGTATTTCCTGATTAGCCTGTCAATTTCCTTATCCTCGCCGAATTCTTTTAATCCCGGAGCAAGAACAATTAATTCACCGCCGTCGTCAATAGCCATCCGCGTTCTGTAAATACTTTTATTTCCAAGCCAGGTTGATTTAAATTCTGACGGATCGAGATAAACCACTACTTTTTTCAGCGGTTTTTCGAGCATAATAAAATTTACTTTTAACGATAATTCAGAAGCAAGTCTGAAACATTCGAAATCATCCCCGATATATAGTCCGCGCAAAACGAGATTATTGTTTTCGTCTTTGGAAATTACAGTCTGGATATATAAAACCGGCAGGTTTTTAGCAAAATTATCCGATGCGTAATTCAGAACTTTCCGGACCGCAGTATCGGCTCGTCCCATAATTCTTTCCATTCCGTAAACTGCACCGAGATAGTGACTTTTATTTATCCCGTCTCTGCCGCCCGTTCCCACAAATATATTTTTATTGTAATTTGCCATCCCTATTACTTCGTGAGGAACAACCTGCCCGATTGAAAGAATCAAGTCGAAATTTCCTTCAACCAGCAATTTATTTACCTGCGCCGGCCACGAATATGAAACGCGTCCTTCCGAAACTTCTTTTAGAAATTCAGCAGGAACTTCGCCGAGTGTTGTCAAATCTTCTTTCCATCTGTGAACGCGAAAAAGATTTTTAGGAATATCCCCGAACATTTCTTCAATTTCCCTTTCGGTCATTGCTGCGTGCGTGCCGAGCGCCGGAAGAATATCCGTCATTTTTTCTTTAAAATACTGATACGAATAGTTTGTAAGTTCTCCAGCTTTTGAATGAAACCGCGTAAAATCCGGCGGGATTGCCAAAACTTTATTCACTCCGCCAATTTTATCAAAAACCGACCATAGAATATTTTTCACTTCTTCTTTTGTAAAAACTTTATTTTCGCTGCCTTCGGCAAAATATAACATAATTTATCAATCCTTAAAAAATCGTTTAACTTTTAAACTCCGCTGTAAGCGTTAAATCCGCCGTCAATCGGTATTATTACGCCTGTAATAAATTTTGCAAGATCCGAAACTAAAAACAGCAAAGTTCCAACCAATTCTTCCGGTTCGCCAAATCTTCCCATCGGCGTGCCGTCAATAATTTTATGTCCGCGTGGTGAAAGCTGGTTTGTTTCTTTATCAATCAATAAAAATCTGTTTTGAGCAGTCAGGAAAAACCCGGGAGCAATTGCGTTTACGCGTATGTTCAATTTTGCAAAATGCACGGCAAGCCATTCTGTTAAATTATTTATGCTTGCTTTTGCTGCAGAATATGCAGGAATTTTCGTTAACGGTCTGAAAGAATTCATTGAAGAAATATTTATTATTGAACCGCCTCTGCCAATCATATCCTCTGTAAAAATCATTGTCGGCAAAACCGTTCCTAAAAAGTTCAAATCGAAAACTCTTCTGAATCCTTCAATATCCAGCCCGAAAAATCCTTTGGAAAGATCGCCGATATTTTCTTCAGATAAAAACTCGAGCTGCGTTGTAGCAGTCGGGGCATTTCCACCGGCGCCATTAATTAAAATATCAACTTTACCGAGTTTTTCATTTACTTCTTTTTTTGCAGTTAACAAGGCTTCCCTGTCAAGCACATTGCCAAAAACTGCAATCGTGCTTTCGGGAAATCCGGCGTTAACCAT
>JAAYAN010000189.1 GCA_012719345.1 Ignavibacteria bacterium
ATCCTATTTCTTTTATCCCTTCTTTATCTAAGGTTCCTATCGCTGCAAGCGCATCTTGAAATTTTATTTTTGCCGGTATCTTTAGCGGTTTTACCTGCAAATCTTTTGCTTCAAGGTTTTCCGATATGTTTTCTATTTCGAGTATTATTTCGTTGCCTTTTGTGCCAGGCATTACTTCGTAAACTGTCTGGGAAAAACAAGGTGACAGAGTAACAAAGTAACAAAGCAAAAGTGCAAATATGGTTTTATGTTTTATGTTTTTCATTTGGGTTCTCCTTTTATCTCGGTACCGAGAGTACACCATTCGGCAATCTTTCAATCAGGTAATCAGGGTAAAAGAATAAATACCTATAGGCTTCGTTGGTTATCAGTCCGTTATTAAAATCGTTCTGAATACCATTTTTGAACTCCTCAAGCTTTATCCGGCATTCTTCGAATTCGTTGTTTGCTATATTTGTTTCTGCATATTCAAGCTGCGTTTTGTATTCAGCATATTTTGCGCTTTCGTTTAACCACCCGTAATTATTTACCTCTTCGAGGTAATTCTGTAAATCGTCCATTAAATATTGTAGCGAATGGGTTGAATCAGGTTTGAAGGGTTTGAACAAAGCTAATAATTCATTAACATCATACCTATTATTTTCATCTGCTAATCTATTTTTATTTATCTTTATACAATTTATAAATGATGGTTGCAGATATTTTATTGAATGCCATCCATAGTTTATTCCTCGAACTGAAGGCAAAAACATATCAAATTCTATTTGCCCGTTTGTATTATTGAAATATTCAATTGTAATATTTGGCAATTGATCAAATGCATATCTATTTATTAACCCCATAATATGGAATTTATAATCATTATTTATTGAATAAATCATTTCTCTACACTTAATAATTCCTATCTCTTTATTTGTAGCTAATAGAATATTCAATAATTCCACCTTATTCCATTCGTAGGTCAGAGTATCAATTATTGTTTCTAGTTTGTTCGTTATAATACTTTTATTTGCGGGAATACTTGCATATATAGAAATCATATTATTAACATAATGATTTCCTTTGTCAAGTGCATTTAATAAGTCTTCAAGATAACTAAAATCTTCTATATACGCTAAATAATATATTGCCATATATTTTTCATTATCATTACTACTTTTTGCATATTCCTTCATCTCGTCTGTTGCACCCGCAACACCGAGGAACCCTTTAATCTCTGCAGAAAAGAAACCATACTCCCTTTTATCTTTAGAAACTAGCGAGTCCAATACAGTAATTATAAATTCTTTTTCTTCGGGATGATAATAAGATAATAACTGTATTGAATTTTTTTTATAAATCTCGTTTAATAAATCAGAATTATAATCATCAAAAGGTTTTGCTCTGTTTTCTACAACTGCTTTTAGCATTACTACAGAAGTATCTTTATAAAGTTGCAAAAATTCCTCATGATCTGGTCTTGAAATTTGCCATAGTCTTTGTGGATAAAGATTTATACACAAGATAATTAATAATATATATGTTTTCATTATTATTCTCCTTCATAATTGTAACATTCTGATAAATAGTCTTTAGTTTGTGCCCATTTTTTAAGGTTTCCTTTTATTTCCTTAAATTTACTGCTAGCTCTTTTATCTGCTCTCAATTCAGTATTTGGTACTCGTAATTTATTATCTTTTACAGAATAGCCCTTTGATTCCAGATAAGATACAAGTATATAGAATTCCGGATTATACTCAAATTCAGTGATTCCATACCTCTTATCTAAAATTTGACGCTGTGTTGCAATAATTTTTAATAATTTATTTTGTAATAAATTTTTTTCCTTAAAATATTCTATTACATTTTCAGCACAATTAAAATCTGTTTTATTTATTTTTTGCATAGATGTTTCATCAATTATAATTTTGTTTAATTCATCTTTTATTGCTGAGATATTATCTTCAATGTGCTGTTTTTCATGTTCAATAATTCCAGGACTAAAACCAAATAACGATCCATCAATAGGAAATTCCTGCGGAGTATATGTTCCAATAATATCAAAATTAATCTTATCAGAAATATATTTATAGGAATAACAATCTGTAATATATTCTTTTAATAATTCATCGTTCGTACAATCTCCCAAATCTCTATAGGCCTCATCATTACAACTATATGTTATAATAGGAACCCTGATATTCGAAAAATTAATATTCCAATCATTATTCTTTGCATCAAGACAAGGATTAATTTGTATGTCATCAAAAGTCATATACACACCATTTTCTCCAAGAAAATATGATGTTAATCCAGTGCTTCCAAATGTTGTACAAGGAACTGGCTTTTCAATCATTTTTTCAATTATTTTTCCGTATTTGTTTGTTGCTTTCCACACATCACCTGGGTGCAAAATTATAAAATTATCCTCCGTAATTTCCGTTTGTTTCCAGTCGTCTCCGCATTCAACAATTGGTTCTTTACAATCATTTTTGGGTTTTTCAACAACTACAGTATTACAGCCCTTTGGATCTGTTGTGAAATCGGGCAGAGTTATTGTTTCAGTTGTATTATTCACCAAATTTGATGGTGAAATCTGCTCTGAAGTGTATTCATAAATTATTTCCGGATTTTCAATTGTTTTAATTAATTTTTCTCTGGCAACTTTAACTGTAACAAGGACTTCTGTTGCTTCTGCCAGGTTTACAAAATTTTCTGCCGGTACAACAAATATTGGCATTTTAACATTTGTTAATTCTGTTCCCACTTTTCCTGTCGCATCTTCAATATGAGCACTTCCTTCCAACTGGAATACAGATACATCAAATTCTTGATCGGGATGAAATTTAACTAATTTTTTGTAGTTAGCGTTTTGTTCAATCAAGAAATAAGGTGTGACTATTGATTTCTCACCTGCCTTTATTGAGTAAGTATCAAAAATCGGCACAACCGGTCCTGGTTCGCAATCAACTGCATAGACGTGCGCATAACCTCCCCAGCCGTAATCTGTTGAATTAGAATGATAGTGCTCTTCTAATAATCCGTTTACATAGACATAAACATCCTTAGTTCCTTTCTCATCAGATCCATTTTAGATGAAACAAGTGGTTGGATAGTGTCCGAGCGTAGTACCCATATTCAAACGGAAATATGGCGAAGTAGTAATACTTCTATTTGCCACAACAGGTATTCCAATATTAGCTCGACCGCTTGTACTTTGCACTCTTAATGGTGGCTCATATAATCCATCAACATAAAGGTTAAGGGATGCTTGAATATCTCCAATATATTTTCTACTACTAAATTCATATGTGCAAGGTGTAAATTCAACAACAAATTCCATAAACACCGTTCTTCCTTTAACAGTATATATTTTTACTGGGTCTGCAGTTGTTCCTGTTTCAACAAACTCTGCTTTCCCTTCCGGTTTAATCTCCACCTTCTCCTTTATTTTTACCTGAGCCATAAGCGGCAAACTCATAAAAATAATAATAAAACAAATTAATGTTTTTCGCATTAAAATCCCTCGTAAATTTTTACTTTTGTATTTTTTGTTTGTAAACAGCGGGCAGGTAATTTTTCCTCTGTACCGCCAAAACTTTTTGCTGTTTAGGTTTACAAATATAAAATGGGGGGGGG
>JAAYAN010000016.1 GCA_012719345.1 Ignavibacteria bacterium
AATCATCGATTTCGCAGTAGATTTTTGTTATGTTTTTCATAGAGTTTTTAATAAAATGCTCTACGAGCTAAACATTCTTATTTCTTAATTAATTCCTTATTTGTTTTTTTATATCGAACTCAGGTTATTATAATCACAATTTCAAAAATACTAGGTTTAAATATAATCTTTCTATAATTTATTCCTGTTTTTTGGTGGCTGGATGCGACCCTGACAACTGGGTAATATATTATTTATATCATTTGCCCATTCATAACCGTTACCGCTGTTTGAACTTTAGAATCAATCCGCTTTACCGGCTTTGTCAGGGATTTTTTATCTCTTGACATCCTGTCCCGATTCCTTTTATCGGAATTTTACTTATTGAAGAGGCTTAGGTCTTTTAAAAAATATATTTGGGTTGAGGCAAATAATATTTTGTTGAATCAGAATCATAAATAGAAAGTAATATTACACCCTTATCGGTTCTGTAACCACTTTTATATAAAGTTGCTAAAGGCTTAAGATCGAAATAGAATTTCTCGGAAATTATTTTTGTGCAAGTATCTGAAAATGAATGATGGACTAATCTCATTGGAACTTGTACTGGGGAAGATTCCAGAAAACCAGATTCAGAAAATAAAGCCGTTGAAGAAACTTCACTTCCTCCAGGATAAGTTGCATCAATTACTAAAACATCATTAATAATTTCAATTTTTTGGATACTTATTTCATCAGAACTCAGTGACCTAAGACTCGTTTCACCATAAAAAATAATGGGTGTTATTGAAGAATCATATGTAATTGAATTGTCTACGATTTTATCATTACAACTACTTATCGCAAAACATATAAAAATTATAGGGAGAATATTTTTCATATTTCATCCTTTTTGAATAAAAACTTAACAACTTCGCTGCTGACATGTTTGCAATCCGGCTTTTGACTGAATGCTCATTTTTACCAGCCAATCTTTTATGGCGGGAATTGAAAGCAGCAGAAAAGTACCAATTTTAATTTTATAAAAATTGTTAATTAACTAAAGAACGTTGAACAAGTAACCTGAATTTTAGAACCAACCGAACCGGTCACAAACTGGTCATTAAAGTAAAATAATCAACAGCGCCTGTCCCGATAATGATTTTTATTGCGGAACAGGCGAATGCTTTAGATTTAGCTTTTATGCCAGTTTATAATTTGCCATTTCTTATTTTCTCCAATCTTCAAGAAGATTGAATGCCAATTTATTTTTGTACCGCCAGCCGACTTTGTTTCCAATACCAGGTATGCCTCTTTCTCATTTTCCGAAAGTATCATATGCATATACCCTAGCTTTGTATCAGCTCCTTCTATAAAGGCAGCTTTTTTAGAAGGATTTGATAATACTTCATTCAGACTTTCGTAACTGTTTTGATTAATTACGCAGCTTTCAAGGGAAATATTTTCTTTGAAATCCGAATATTTTTCTCCCTGCAAAATTGATATTACCTTTGATGTAATATGTTCACTCAATTCTGAATGGTCTGAGTTTTTGTTATAAAAAGATTTTGTTGGCAGATAAAATGCCATCGATAAAAATAATACAACCAGAATTAATGCAGACTTTTTCATACTTACCTCACTTTAATTAGTATTAAAATAGTTAATTGTGAATCAGGAATTTGAGTAAGAGGTAAAATATGGATCATATATCTCCACTTATTAATTATTTATTTTTATTCTGTAATCAAAATTAAACATTCAAACTTCCCAAAATTTCCGCCAATAAAATTAACGGACAAAAATTATAGATTTAGTTCGGTAAAATCAACAGAATATTTTTCGATGAGAGGAAGAGTAGGTTCAAGAGTAAGATTTTAAAACCCTTTACTTTTTACCGTTCACCATTAACCCTTTTCCCGGTTTCCGTTTTCCCTTCTCTTTACCCGCCGCAGGCGTGGCGTTTTCCGCTCTGCCCTATGCCTGCCTGCCGTTAGGCACGGCTCTTTGCTCTTTGCTTTTTTCCCATTCAAAATTCAAAATTAAGAATTAAGAATTCAAAATTTAGTAAACTATGCTCTTTGCCCTCTGCGCTATGCGAAAATAAAGAGTAAGAGTAAGTTTCCAGAGTTAGAATTTTAAAAACCCTTTACTTTTTACCGTTCACCATTAACCCTTTTCCCGGTTTCCGTTTTCCCTTCTCTTTACCCGCCGCAGGCGTGGCGTTTTCCGCTCTGCCCTATGC
>JAAYAN010000299.1 GCA_012719345.1 Ignavibacteria bacterium
CATTTAATGGGTATGATCATTAACCCAAAGGAAGGCGAATCTATTTATGATCCAGCCTGTGGAACCGGCGGTATGCTTCTTGAATGCGTTAACAGCATTAGGCAAAATAACAAAGACTCGCGAACACTTAAAATTTACGGTCAGGAAAAAAATCTTACTACTTCGTCTATTGCGCGGATGAATATGTTTCTCCACGGGGTTGAAGATTTTCAAATTGTGCGTGGCGATACGCTTCGTAATCCTGCGTTTTATGACGGCGATAAACTTGCGACATTTGATTGCGTTATCGCAAATCCGCCTTTTTCGCTTGAAAAATGGGGTGATGATTTATGGACAAACGATCCGTACGGGAGAAACTTTGCCGGAGTACCGCCGACAAGCAACGGCGATTTTGCGTGGGTTGAGCACATGATTAAGTCGATGAATTATCCAAACGGAAGGATTGCTGTAGTACTTCCGCACGGAGCTCTCTTTAGGAAGGGCCGCGAAGGAAATATCCGAAAAGAAATTCTTAAAATGGATATTTTGGAAGCAGTAATCGGTCTTGGTCAAAATATTTTTTATGGCGCGGGAATTGCGGCGTGTATTCTCATATTTAAAGCAAATAAACCCGATAAAAAGGAGGGCAAGGTTCTTTTCATTGATGCTTCCGACCAAATACGCGTTGGACGAGCTCAGAATTACTTGGAAGAAAAACATATAGACCAAATTTATAAATGGTATTCTGACTTTTCTGATATAGAAAATTACGTTCACGTGGCCACCCTTGATGAAATTGAAACCAACGATGGTTCTCTTAACATCCCTCTTTATATAGAAAAGAAAATTGATGATCATTTGCCATCACTAAGGGAAGCGACTAAACAACTTAAAGAATCGGTAGATGAAATGTGGCAAGCGGAAGACAAGCTCAAAAAACTCCTGAAAGATTTTTCGATTATTCCAAAATAATATGGCAATCAAACAACAAGAACTTGAACGATACCTATGGGGTGCCGCAACACTGCTGCGTGGAGTAATTGATGCCGGTGATTATAAACAATACATTTTCCCATTGTTGTTTTACAAACGCCTTTGCGATGTTTACGACGAAGAGGTGGTGAGTGCGGTTATGGTTTATGAAGGCAATAAAGAATACGCTAATTTTGCCGAAAATTATCGTTTTCAGATTCCCAAAGGGGCGCATTGGAATGATATTCGCCAAACAACCGTTAATATCGGACAGGCGCTTCAAATCGCTTTCCGGGATATTGAAAAAGCAAACCAAGACCAACTCTATGGTATTTTTGGGGATGCCTCCTGGACAAACAAAGATCGCCTCACGGACGAAATTCTCACCGATTTGCTTGAACATTTTTCGGAAAAAAAGCTTAGTGTTGCTAATGTTCCCAACGATGAGCTTGGAAATGCCTATGAATTTCTGATCAAAAAGTTTGCCGATGACAGCGGCCATACCGCAGCGGAATTTTACACCAACCGAACTGTGGTTCACCTTATGACGCTTATTATGGATCCCCAGCCCGGAGAAAGCATTTATGATCCCA
>JAAYAN010000268.1 GCA_012719345.1 Ignavibacteria bacterium
GCGATACCAGGGATCGCCGCAGGAAATATCCGCATAGGCGGCCGTGCCGTCCGGACAAAGATAGCATCTGAAAGGCCTGAATTTTTGCAGAAATCCCCATGCTTCCAAGTATGTTTTCTGAAAGGACTGAACACCATCTTTTAAATGAACCGCAAACAGCCCCGGCCATCCTTTACCTCTGTAACGGATATTATCAACCTTATCAGGTTCTATATTCATCATTTTCAGTAACTCGATCATTCCCAGATGCGACGGTGTCCCCGCGCAGAAGGTACCGATGGACAATCCATTTTTATCCTGCAGGTCCGGCCTTAATTTGCAGGACATCTGGAAGCCAGTTACATCGCACGGCTTCCCGATGAAAACACACGGTGAGGGTGCTGATTCAATTTTATCCAGTCCACTGCAGGGTGATGCAGGAGAATATCGCGATCCGGTTCTAGATAAAAGCTCTGCATAATAACTGCTCATAAAGACGGTGTTTTTTAAGGGATGATCTTTGTCACTGCCAATATGTAAAGCACCATGCATGTTCATTTTTTCAATACAGTATAATGCTATGGCCGTGGCAGCGCCGCCGGATGAACCCTGATAGCGGATTTCAGGATCAGTTGCGTAGCCTTCCCAGATCTCCAGTATGGGGCCCCAACCTTTTTCATTCAGTTGCTGATGTTTTTTTGATGCTGCCGGATCGGAAAAACCAGGGGTTGAATATCCCGGGCATACCTGTATGCAATCTGCACATGTGCCGCATTGGTCAGATTGCATGAAAGGCCTTATGCCCTGATTAGGAACATCTCTGAGTTCAACAAAATTATTTTTGCAAATGTAGGCGCACGCGCCGCAACCCAGACACAGGCGCCATGCGACGATATCGTTTACTGTTTTAATTTTCATTTTTATAAGAAACTATGAAGAATTGCGTTTTGCCGTCACGCGTGCTCTCGCGTGACCTTCTGGTCATTAGGGTATACCGGCGCAGTAGACTGTGTCACAATTCTTGTTTGTCATAACCTTTTCAGGTCACACGTGACGAGACGCCTTTCAGGCGTCGTGGTAATCTTATGTATTCGGCAACTTATAAGATTGCTTCGGTCGCTGAACTCCCTCGCAATGACGTTACGACACCGTCTTGAAGGCGGGAATGACAACATTGCCGATGTAAATCAGGAACTGTTTTATGTCTGGAAATAAGCTTACTGCTTAATGGTAATGGTAATATTTTCAGGTGGTGCGGGGCCGCCGGCCCGGTATGCACCAATAGACCACAGCGAACTGCCCCTGGGTCTGCCATCTTTATCTGTTGTAAAATATATGGAAAGATTTTTACCGCGCGAGTTAGGTTTGGCGCCAACAGCGAGCCTGAAGTTTCCGGCTTCTAAATCCACGAAGGGATCAGCAGAGCCTATTAATGGCGCTGATTCAGCAGCACTGCTGTAAATACCTGTACACGAAAGATAAGCGTTGTTGTCGTGAATAATTGCACCTGCCGTAAACCCCGGATTATCCATTCTCGGATGAGCGACATTGTAAAAAAGATTATTATAAGCATAACTCTTCTGCGACGACACATCCGTAAGATTGCCGACAAATACAGCGCCTCTGCCGCCGCAATTAATGTTGACAAAAGTATTATTATGGAAATTACTTCCGACAATAACATTATTTGCCGCTGACCCCGCGTTTGCAAAGCATGCAGTTAAACTGTCACCCTGTTGCCCATAAGAAATATTATTATACATGGCTAAACCGGTGTTGGAACCAATATTGCCATGTGCACCCATAATAAATGTTTTGGAATTCTTAAAGATGTTATTATAGATTAACACATTCCTTGTTCCATCAACATTCATTTGCTGGCCATGACCGCCCGTCGAACTGCTGGTGTTGCTGTCAAGGTAATTGTCGTGGA
>JAAYAN010000190.1 GCA_012719345.1 Ignavibacteria bacterium
AAGATTTTTTTGATTTAATTCCTTTTGCATTAGCTGGCGACACTATGATGAATATTTCTGAACAGCTTAATAATGAAAGACTGTTATCGGAACAAAAGTATAAGCAAGACGATGTTAATCTGAAAATCATTAAAATAAGACAGGAAATTGAAGAAAAAAAGAAAAACCTGAATTTCACTTTAAATATTGAAACAAGTGATTTCTATGAAGATCAGATTAAACAATTAGTTCGAAAACATTTCTTTTCCGATATGCCTGAACTACCAGAAACATTAAAAGTTTTACATGATTTTTCTGGTTCTGAAACTAATGAGTTTAGTCAATTAGTAAATAACCTAAAGCACAGTTTTAAAGACTCTTTTGCTAGTTTAAATACCGAATATTCGTATATAAAAAATCAACTTGATTCTATAAGTAGAAAAATCAGGGATGCTGAAAAAAGTGCAGAAGATGAATATATTTCTGATTTAAGACAAAAGAAAGATGCTTTAGACAAGCGAATTCTAACAATTGAAAAGGAAATTGAAACATTACATATAAAAATTGGTGAATTCAATAACCAGATTAAAACTTATAAGCAACGGCAAGAAATTTTAAGAAAAAAAATTGATGATTCAACCGAGTATTCCGAAAAAGAACAGAAAACTAAACAATTAATAAATATACTCCAGAATTACATTGGCTTATTTAAAGCAGAAAAGAAAAAATCGCTTGAAGAGAAAATGCTCAAAGGATTAAATACCTTATTACATAAAGAAAATTTCATTACAAAAGTTGAAGTTGATATTAGTGTTACAGGTGATGATATTGATATTACTTTATATAATCACAAAGGTCGGATAATTGATAAAGGTTCATTATCAATGGGTGAAAGACAAATGTATGCATCTGCTTTGTTAAATGCGCTTGTGGATGAATCGGATATTGATTTCCCTGTATTTATTGACAGCCCGATGCAAAAATTCGATGAACAGCATGCCGCGAATATAATAAAATATTTCTATCCAAATGTTTCTAAACAAGTTGTTATTTTCCCATTAATCAATAAAGAATTGACGGCGAAAGAATATAGACAATTACAACCAAACGTAGCTAAAGCCTATTTAATCAATAATATTACAACAGATAGTTCTGAATTTTTAACAACAACACCTGAAGATTTTCTTAATACCTATAACGAGATTTACTATGCAAATTAATATTAAAACATCTGAGAAGAATCAAGAGGTTGTGAGAAAATTAACTTCTAAACTACCACACGGTACTAAAGAAAATGTTATAGCCCGTATTGCATTGGGTTATTCACTTCAAACAGGTAAAAAATTTACTTCCTCAGATTTTAATCTTTACGATTCAAAAGGAAAAGAATATAAAGAGCATATTTTATTTGATGCAAAGTTCAGGGATTTTTATATCGCCTTGATATGTCAGTATTACAATATTTATAAAACTGATGAAAATATCACAAAGTATATAAAAGTTCATATTGACCATGGTTTAGAACTGATAGATAATATTTTTCAAGATAACTTTAATTATACTTTTTTTGACTTTCTTGTAGAATACATTGAAAAAGGTTTGCTCCATTTAAATGATTTAAGTGTCTCACTTGATGCAGTTAAAAATAATCAGCAACACATCGAAAAGTCTTTCTTTTCTAATCCTATTAGAATTGAGGTTGGCAAAAGGATTGATAATGACGAAATCATTGAACTAGAATTAAATAATACTAAACTTTATAATAATTGTCATATAGCTGTTGCCGGTAATTCTGGTACCGGTAAAACACAGTTTGCACTTGAATTTTTATCACAACTTTTTGAAAACTCAAATGGACATGTCAATTTCATATATCTTGATTTTAAAGGGCTGAAACAAGATGATGTTAAAGAAATGGAAACATTCTTTAATGCAACGCAAACTGATTTTGTTGATGTTCCACAAACGCCTTTCCCTGTTAATCCCTTGACTTTCATAGATAATATTAATGAAGTAAATAAAAATATGGGAATTGATAAATTTGTTGATATTGTTTGTAAATACTCAAATCTTGGAATAAAGCAAAAAGGAAAGTTAAGAGAAGCAACTGCTGAATCCTTTATTGAGCAAAAAGGTGGAACTTATCCAACAATGAGTCAAATTAATGCGCATCTGCAAGAGCTTATTGGTGATAAAAAAGACACACTTACAGAGATTATTGATGAATTAAGTAGATATAAAATATTTATAGACGATCCTAAAAATCAGTCGAACTTTTTTAATAAAAATCTTTATTTATCGCTTTCTGGCGACTTATCTAATTCAGTCCGCTTTACATCCTTATTCTTAATTATAAATTACATTTACAATACTTTTATGAATATGGATAACACACCTGTTGAAAACGGTTCCAAAGCCTTACGTTATGTTATTTTAATTGACGAAGCGCATGTATTATTTAAAGAAAAGAAATATCAAGACATTTTAGAAAAAATGCTTCGCGAATTCCGTTCAAAAGGAGTTTCAGTTATGTTACTCTCTCAAGGGATTGAAGAATATAATCAATCTGATTTTGATTTTTCAACTATGTGCGAAATTGCTTTTTTGCTTGATATTAAAGATAAAAATCAGAAAATGATGGAAAAATTTCTTGGTTTATCAGGCAATGCAAGTAAAACAATTGCCCGCAGTATGGAAAACATAAAAAAAGGTCAGTCTATATCAAATATTAAAGAATTTGAAACAGCTAAATTGTTTAAAGTAAAACAATATTGGGAAAGGAGACTCAAATAAAATGTCCAACGCTCAATTTGAAAAAATTCCTTATGAAAAGCTAGTTCTGGATACAAACAATCCATGATTGCCAATATCTATGGGAAATAAAACTGAAAAAGAAATAATAAACTTTTTTTTGTCCGATGCTTCCTTAATAGAATTAATGCTTGCAATTCGCAAAAATGATTTATATGATTTTATAGAGGAAAATAAAGAGAAATACTTTATAATTGGCGGTTAATATGGTTACTACAAATTCAAAACAAATGACTAGTGGAAAAGCCTTTGAGTATGCTTTGCTTACTCAGTTTGAAGAAAAGCTACAAGACAAAACAAATGTTGAAGTTGTAGAAAATTCTTCATTTCATATTGCCAAAGGATGTTTTGAAAATACAAATAAGACTAAGCAAAGCGATTATCTACTTACGGCAAGTTTCGCAGTAAATTTTTTAATGGATATAGAACCAAGACTTTCTAATGATATTGGAATCCAAGATGTTCTTCAACTTGAAATATTATCAGACGATCATGGTAAATCTGGGGATGTTAGAGATGTGTTGGCAATTAGATTATTGCAAAAATGGGAAATTGGTGTTTCTGCAAAAAACAATCATCATGCTGTTAAGCATTCCCGTTTATCTCATTTGATAGATTTTGGTGAAAAATGGTTAGGTGTAAAAGTCTCTAAAGAATACTTTGAAACAATAACTCCAATTTTTAAAAACCTAGAAAATTTAAGAAAAGAAAGCAATACCACAAAGAAATGGAGTGAATTAGGAGATTATCATTCTACTGTTTATGTCCCAATTTTGAATGCTTTTATTAGAGAACTCAAAAAACTTAATGAAAATAATGTAGAAATTCCTTCACAGCTAGTGTCGTATTTGATAGGAAATAAGGATTTTTACAAAGTTATTAAAAGCAAAAATACTGTAGAAATTCAGGCATATAATATAAATGGTACATTAAATTTGGCTTTTAAGAATATTGAACCAAAATACAAGACTCCTCAAGTGCCATTGCCGACTGAAATATTAGACATAAGTTTCAAAGAAAACAGCAATACTACAATTATTGTCACAATGAATAATGATTGGACACTTTCTTTTAGAATACATAATGCTAGTTCAAGAATTGAATCATCATTAAAATTTGACATTATTCTTCTAAAATCCCCCAAAAAATTATTTAAGAATACTTTAAATATTAGCAAAGATTAGTTATGAAAATAATCTCTTTATTTACAGGTGCTGGTGGTCTTGATCTTGGTTTTCATAAAGCAGGATTTGAGACAACTTGGGCAAACGAATTTGACCCAACAATTTGGGAAACTTTTGAACACAATTTTCCAGATACTTTTTTAGATAAAAGAAGTATTGTGGATATTCAAAGCTTTGAAGTTCCAGATTGCATAGGAATTATTGGAGGACCTCCGTGTCAAAGTTGGAGCGAGGCAGGAGCAGGAAGAGGGATAAACGACAAAAGGGGACAACTATTTTTTGAGTACATTCGTATTTTAAAAGAAAAAGAACCTTTATTTTTTCTTGCTGAAAATGTATCTGGAATCCTTTTACCAAGACACAAAGAAGCATTTAAATCTATATTACAACAATTTAAATCACTCAATTATAATGTTACATATTACCTGTTAAATGCTAATGACTATGGAGTACCACAAGATAGAAAAAGGGTTATTATCGTAGGTTATCACAAAAAGATGGGTAAACAATTTGTCCCACCAAAAGAAATTTTACCAAAACCAGTTTTGAAAGACGCTATTTGGGACTTAAGACTTGCAAAACCAGCAAAAGAAAAAAATTATGCAAATGATACCTGTAATTTACATTGTCAAAATCATGAATATATGAATGGTGGTTTTTCAACTATTTATATGTCAAGAAATCGTGTAAGAAGCTGGAATGAACCAAGTTTTACTATCCAAGCAGGAGGTCGTCATGCTCCACTTCATCCACAAGCTCCAAAAATGAAATTTATTGAACAAAACAAAAGAATTTTTGTACCTGGAAAAGAAGATTTATACAGAAGGCTTTCTGTTCGTGAGTGTGCAAGAATACAAACCTTCCCTGATGATTTTTTATTTAAATACAAAAATGTATCTGATGGTTATAAAATGATCGGGAATGCAGTACCTGTAGAATTTGCAAAACAACTTGCTGTTGTGATTTATAAAGACATTTTAGAATATTTAAAGTCTTTAAAAGAGCTCAAAAAAAACACACCGAACTATGAGAGGAATGAAATAGCTTTTACACAGAAAGATTGTATAAGCCCTAATCCGCCATTAGGAAATAATATAATGTCCGATCGATTAACAAAATCTATATCCCGATAGAACAAGATAAGATTTTCTAAGTCGGTATTACCAAAATAGACAATAATAAAAGCTCAACCATAATATTGTTTATTATAATGACTATTTTGGGATAATCCTAACAATTATTACCTCCTAACGTAAAACCTCCGAAAAAAATCAAACCCCCCACCGGTGCAAACCTCAGCAATTCGTGGCGGCGGTTAAATCCTTAATTAAAGAAAGAGTTTTGTTATAGTTGTTACCGGATTGATAATCTTCCGAAAGAGCTTTTATTACAGCGCTGCCGACGATTACGCCGTCGCACATAGGCGAAAACCGTTTAACGTCTTCTCCGGTAGAAATTCCGAAACCGATTAGCATTTTATTTTTCTTAACCGTTTCGTAAGTGAATTTTATCCGCTCCAGCGAGTAATTATCAAAACTTTTGCGTATGCCTGTTGTTCCGATTACGCTCACGCAATAAACAAAGCCTTCCGATTTTTCATCAATCATTTTAATCCGGTTTTCGGGCGAGGTGGGGGTAGTTAACAGAACCACATCCAATCCTTTGAAATCATCGGTGACAAAATCGTCATATTCCTCGTAAGGAACATCCGGCAGAATTATCCCGTTAACCCCGGCAGCTTTCGCGGCATCTGTAAATTTCTTTAATCCCATATTTAAAATAGGATTTGTATAACCCATAAAAACGAGAGGTTTATCCGTTCTTTTACGTATCGCGGCTGCAAAATCAACAGCGCGCTGAATTGTAATTCCTTTCTGCAAAGCTTCGTAAGAAGAATGTTGAATAACCGGACCATCCGCCAAAGGGTCGCTGAAAGGAATGCCGATTTCGAGCATATCCGCCCCGGCATCCAAAACGCTGATGGCAAGATCGACAAAACTATCCGGGTCGGGGTAACCCGCCGTGAGATAGACTGATAAAACTTTACGGTTTTGCGAATTCACTTTTTCAATATATTCTGATATGTACGACATTTTTTCTCCCGATTATAAATTCAGACTGCTTATTATTGTATTCAAATCCTTATCGCCTCTGCCGGAAATATTCACGATAACAATTTCGCCGGTTTTTGTTCCGGGCATAAGTTTGTTAAGATATGCCACGGCGTGGGCGGATTCAAGCGCTGGCAAAATCCCCTCGTAACGGCTGAGCAACTGGGTTGCCGCCAAAGCTTCATCGTCGGTAATGGAGCCGTAAACCGCGCGGTTTTCATCTTTAAGGAAACAGTGTTCCGGTCCGACACCGGGATAATCCAATCCTGCAGAAATTGAATGAACTTCGCCAACCTGCCCGAATTCATCCTGAATTAAATAATTTTTCATTCCCTGGAAAATCCCGATTTTACCTTTTGTGAGAGTCGCGCTGTGTTTGTTTGTGTCAAGTCCGCAGCCTGCAGCTTCAACCCCTATAAGTTTTACGGAAGTGTCATCGATAAAAGGATAAAACATTCCCATCGAGTTAGAGCCGCCGCCGACGCAGGCAATAATATAATCCGGCAATCTTCCTTCTTTTTTAAGAATTTGTTCTTTTGTTTCGGCACCGATAACAGACTGAAAATCGCGGACGAGCATAGGGTAGGGGTGCGGACCTACAACCGAACCGATTATATAATGAGTATCGCGCACGTTTGCCACCCAGTCACGGATTGCCTCGTTTGTCGCATCTTTAAGAGTTTTACTCCCGGATGTTACAGGAATAACTTCCGCGCCCAGCATTTTCATCCTGTGTACGTTAAGTTTTTGGCGTTCAACATCTACTTCGCCCATGTAAACCGCGCATTTAATCCCGAATTTGGCGCAGACAGTTGCAGTTGCAACCCCGTGCTGACCCGCTCCGGTTTCGGCGATAATTCTTGTTTTACCAAGTTTCTGAGCAAGCAGAATCTGCCCGAGCGCGTTGTTAAGTTTGTGAGCACCCGTGTGGCACAAATCCTCACGTTTCAAGTAAATTTTAGCCTTCCCGAACAATTCAGTCAGTCTTTTTGCGTAAGTCAGCGGAGTAGGTCTGCCGTTATATTCACTTTGCAATTCTTCAAGATCAGCAAGAAACCCCGGATCGTTTTTATATTTCAGGTAAGTGGCTTCAAGTTCTTCAAGCGCGTTCATAAGGGTTTCTGGCACGTACTTTCCGCCGTAAATTCCGAATTTACCTCTTTTATCGGGGAACTGGTATTTATTTTTTGAACTCATTATTTTAACTCCCTTTCAACTATCGGCGCAAGTTGTTTTAATTTATTCATAAGTTTTTCAAACTGAACAGGCGACAAGGACTGGTACCCGTCGGATAAAGCTTCTTCCGGTTTGTGATGAACTTCAATTATAAGCCCGTCTGCTCCGGCTGCAATTCCTGCAAGCGCCATAGCGGGAACTTTATCGCCGATTCCTATCCCGTGCGAAGGATCGACGAGAATAGGCAGATGCGAATGTTTTTTCACTACAGGAACCGCGTTCAAATCGAGTGTGTTCCGTGTGGAAGTTTCGAAAGTTCTGATTCCTCTTTCGCAAAGAATTATATTAAAATTGTTTTGCGCTGCAATGTATTCCGCGCTCATTAACAGATCCTCTACCGTTGCTGAAAGTCCGCGCTTTAATAAAATCGGTTTCCCGGTTTTCCCGACTTCCTCAAGCAGAGCGAAGTTCTGCATATTTCTCGCGCCAATCTGGATTATATCTGCAACGTCAGCAACTTCGGTTATGTTATGCGGATTAAGAAGCTCGGTAATAATTGTCAACCCGAATTGAGATTTAACTTCGGCTAGATATTCCAATCCTTTCTCCTTTAATCCCTGAAAAGCGTAAGGACTTGAACGGGGTTTATAAGCTCCGGCGCGAAAGAATTTTATTCCCTGATTTTTAAGTATTTCGGCAATTGTTAAAATCTGTTCGCGGCTTTCAACCGAGCAGGGACCGGCAATAATTGCAAGGTTTTTCCCGCCTATTTCATTCCCGGAAATATTCAGGATTGTATCCTCTTTTTTCATCTCGCGGCTTACCAGTTTATATTTCTGCGAAATTCGTACAACATCTTCAACCGATTTCATAACTCTGAAATCATCTTCTTTTAAAAGATTCGTCGCGCCTGTAATTCCAATCCCGAGTTTTCTTGTTCCGGGCAGTTCGTGCGGCGTGCATCCCAGCGAAATAATCTTATCTTTAATTTTCTCGATGTCCGTTCTCGGAGCGTCAAGTTCAAGCAGTATCATCATAAATTTATCCTGTAAGAATTTATCATTTTCATAAATGTTTTAATTTTATTTTCATCTTTTATTCCCGGAGCAGTTTCAACCGATGAAGAAATATCGACTGCAGCCGGTTTAATCTCATTGATTATCAAATCAATATTTTCCGCGGAAATTCCTCCGGCAAGAATAATTTTTTCGCGCATTCCTGCGGGAATATTTTCCCAGTTAAAAGTTTTACCGGTTCCGCCGTATTCTTTCTCGTTAAAACTATCCAACAGAAATCCGCAGTTTTTGTAATTGTTAAGAATCGCGAAATTAAAATCATCTTTAACCCGGAATCCTTTAATAACAGGTAGATTGATCCCCTCTGTTAATTCCGGAGTTTCATCCCCTGAAAGTTGAACCGCGCTTAATCCGGCAATTTTTGCAACCCGGTTTATTTCTTCAGCCGGTTCATTTACAAAAACGCCGATTTTAAGAATAAAAGGGGAGAGGCGCGAAGATATTTCCCCGGCATTTCCGGGAGAAATGTATCTTTTGCTTCCTTTGAAAAAAATGTAACCGATAGCGTCGGCTCCGTATTTTTCGCAGTAAAGCGCATCTTCAATTCGGGTTATTCCGCAAATTTTTACTTTCACTTAACACCATTCTCTTAATTGTTTTAAAGCGTCGCCGATATTTTTCTGCTTCATCAAATGCTCGCCGACAAGGATTGCATTTGTCCGCGTTTCCTTCAAAAAATCCAAATCGTCTTTTTTGCCAATCCCGCTTTCCGAAACAAGAACAACTTCTTTGGGAATCATTTCTCCAAGCTTTTCGGTGGTTCTCAAATCCACATTAAATGTTTTTAAATCGCGGTTGTTTATCCCGATAATGTTGTTAATCTTAAAGCTTATCTTGTCTATTTCCTCTGCGGAATGAAGTTCAAGCAGGACGGATAAATCAAGTTCCTTCGCGCAGAGTGAAAGCTCTTTTATCTGGTTTGCACTCAAAATTTCGGCAATTAGAAGAATCGCATCTGCTCCGTTTGCCTTTGCTTCGTAAATCTGGAATTCGTCAATTATAAATTCTTTCCGCAAAAGGGGAATTGATTTAATCTTTGCAATGTCTTTTAAGAAAGAAATATTACCTTTGAAAAAATTTCTATCCGTTAAAACCGAAATCGCATCAGCTCCGTTATTCATATAAATATCGGCAGTTTTAAGATGATGAAAATCCTCGCGGATAATTCCTTTTGAAGGGCTTGCTTTTTTTACTTCGGCAATAATGCTAAGCTTACCGGATTTTGAAACAGCTCCAGAGAAATCGAGAGTTTTCTGATCAAAAAACTCGGAATCTTCAAAAAACGATAGTTTGCAATCTTTGCGTAATTTTTTAACTTCGTCTTTTTTTACTTCAATTATTTCATCAAGAATTGTCATATTCAACCCATAAAGTGTTTTAATTCTTCAATCTTGCCTAAAGCTTTTCCCGAAAGGATGGAATCTTCGGCAAGTGCAGCGCATTTAATTAAAGAGTTCTCGGCTCCTGCAGCATATAAACCCATTGCGGCGTTTGCGGCAATTACATAAAAAAGAGGTGTTTTTCCTTTTTCGGTAAAGATTTTTGTAATTATTGCGGCGTTTTCAGCAGCGCTGTTCCCTTTTATTTGTTCTAATTCCACAAAAGGATAACCGAAAGTTTCGTTGTTAATTTTATAAATATTTGTTGATTTACCGTGGGAATATTCGCGTACTATTGTGTTGCCGGTAAGTGTGATTTCATCAAATTTATTTTCTGTGCAGATAACTAAAACTTTTTCCATATCGAGATGGGGAAGAGCCATAGAAATTAACTCTGCCGATGTATCGTTGAAAGTCCCGATAAGCTGGCGTTTTGTTCCTGCAGGATTTGTTAAAGGTCCCAGCATATTAAATACAGTGCGCATTGCAAGCTCTTTCCGCACTGGCATTACATATTTCATTGCAGGATGAAACAGAGGGGCAAACATAAAAGTAATACCAATTTCATTAAGACTTTTTTCTGCCTTTTCGGGAGAAAGCCCTATGTTTATTCCGAGCTCTGCCAAAACATCTGCGCTGCCGCTTTTGCTTGATATAGAGCGGTTTCCGTGTTTTGCTACTGTAAATCCGGCACCGGCAACAACAAAAGAGGCTGCTGTTGAAATATTAATCGTTCCCGATTCGTCACCTCCTGTACCGCAAACATCAACAGCATTCGGGTCGGCACACTTTATTTTTATGCTTTTATCCCGCATTGTTTTTACAAAGCCTGCAACTTCTTCTGCCGATTCGCCCTTGCTTTTTAAACCTATAAGCAGAGCAGCTATAAGCGAATTGTTAACGGTTCCTTCCATAATCTGATTCATAATGGAAACAGACTCTTCAACCGTAAGATTTTCGCGGTTTATCACTTTCTCAATTTTTTTCTGTATCATAATTCTACCCAGTTTTTTAATAAATTAACGCCTTGATCTGTTAAAATTGATTCGGGATGAAATTGAATCCCTTCAATGGGATATTCTTTGTGGCGTATCCCCATAATAATTCCGTCAATGGTTTGACTTGTAACTTCGAAACATTCAGGAAGAGTATCTCTATCAACAATAAGCGAATGATATCTTCCAGCATCAAATCCTTGCGGCACGTTTTTATAGATTGTTTTGTCGTCGTGATAAATTTTAGAAACTTTACCGTGCATTAAAGTCGGCGCGTTTATTATTTTGCCGCCAAAGCTGTATCCAATTCCCTGATGTCCCAAACAAACGCCAAGCAGCGGTATTTTCTTACCGAAAGTTTGAATTGCGATGAGTGAAGCTGCGGAATCTTCGGGTCTTCCCGGTCCGGGGGAAACAACAATTTTATCGGGATTGATTTTCTCTATCTCGTACTCGCTGGTTTTATCGTTCCTTTTTACAATAATATCGTTTGTAAATTTGCCGATAAGCTGCACGAGATTAAACGTGAACGAATCGTAATTATCAATAACAAGAATCTTCATCAATTACCTCCGCATATTTTAACGCGCTGACAAGTACAGCGGATTTGTTTTCAATTTCTTTTAATTCAAGTTCCGGCTTGCTGTCGGCAACAATACCTGCACCTGCCTGCCAGTAAATTTTATTTCCTTTCGCGAACAAAGTTCTGATTGCAATGCACATATCCAAATTTCCGCTGAAATCTATATAACCTACTGCTCCGGCATAAACATTTCTCCGGAGATTTTCGTAGCCGTTTAAAAGCTGCACGGCGCGTATTTTCGGCGCACCCGTAACAGTCCCGGCAGGGAAGCTTGCTTTCAGCGCGTCGATGCAATTCTTATCTGAAGAAAGCTTGCCTTCAACCCTTGATACAATGTGCATCACGTGCGAAAATTTTTGAAGGCGCATCTTCTCGGTAACTTTTACGGTGTCGTATTCGCAAACTCTGCCGAGGTCGTTGCGTGCAAGATCGACGAGCATAGTGTGTTCAGCCAGTTCTTTCGGGTCGCTGAGTAAATCTTTTTCAAGTTCCGCTTCGTGCTGCTCGTCGCGTCCGCGTTTTCTTGTACCGGCAATAGGCAAAATTGTAGCAACCTGATCTTTAACTTTCAGGAGGTCTTCCGGCGAAGTTCCAATTACGGTAAAATCATTTTCGAACTCGATAAAATACATATAAGGCGAAGGATTGATAATACGGAGAGCGCGGTAAACATTCAGCAAATCTCCGGAAAATTCAGTATTGAATCTTTTTGACATCACGATTTGGAAGACGTCGCCTTCAAAAATATTCTGCTTGCATTTGTTTATATATTCGTAAAACTCTTCTCTGTTTTCTACCGGACTTATCGAATCAGCTTTAAAGTTGGATTGAAAATCAATAGGACGGTTAATTTCCTCTTTTATTTTCTTAATCTTTAGTTTCGCTTCTTCGTATTGCTCAGCCAAGTCGCGGAAATTATCAACCTGCACGTGCGTTAAAATTAAAATCTGGTGTTTGAAATGGTCAAAAATTATGAGGGTGTTATAAATTCCGAAATATGAATCGGGCGTATCCAAATCGCATTTATCTGTGAATTTTATAACATTTTCAATCAGTCCGATGTTCTCGTACCCGAGATACCCGACAATTCCGCCTGAAAAATCGGGGATGCCTTCAATTTTCGGCTGGTTGAATTTTGCTATTTCCTCGCTGATATAATCGAATATGTTTTTCTTTATTTCGGTTTTTTGTCCCTTTTCAATTATTGTTAGATTTTCTCCCCGGTTATAAAAAACTTTCCGAGGGTTTTTCCCGATGAATGAATACCGGGCAAGTCTGCCGATTCCTTCAACCGATTCCAGCAGAAAGTGATTGCTGCCTTCGCTCCTGATTTTTAGGAATGCCAGTACCGGGGTTAAAAGGTCGGCGGTTATTCTTTCGAACACCGGTACAATGTTATGATTATGCGCGTAATTTTTAAATTCTTCTAATGTCATTTTTTCTCCTTTAAAACAAAAAACCCTTCTCAGTGATTACCAAGAAGGGTTGCAATTTAAATCTTATTTACCTGTTTTCACTGAGTTGAAATATTTGGATTGCGCCACCACCAAAGCCAGTTAACAGAATTATATTTTTTATTAGTCATTTTCATAAGTGCACAAAAATAGAGAAAAGCTTATGCAATTGTCAAGAGAAAATTTTAATTTTATAAAAAATTGCACTGAAAAAATGCTGAGGTTAAGATAAACCTGATTTCCTGAAAATCAGTTTACCTAAAACCCTGAAACCCTGTTTTTCCTGAGAACTTAGAACCTGAAACAAAGAACGATATTTGTTATTGTGAAATGATAAAATAAAATATATATTTGAAATAAAAATGGTAATGGACTATGATAGAACGAATAGAAATAAATCCGGATATATGCCACGGCAAACCGGTTATTAAAAATACCCGGGTACTGGTGAGCAATATACTTGCTGAGCTTGCCGACGGCTTAAAGATTGAAGAAATTAAAGAAAATTACCCGCAGATTAACGAAGACGATTTGATTGCCGCCCTTAGATTCGGCAGCTTACTCGCTCAATTTGAAACAATAAATTTTGGTAAAGCTTCGTGAAATACTTTCTCGACGAAAACTTTCCTAAAAAAGCTTTGCAGATAATAGAAGCCAGATCAGAAGTTGTAACTGATATTAGGGGCAGCGGGAAAGAGGGTTTGAAAGACAATGTAATATTTGAATTAGCCCAAGAAGAAAAAGCTTTGTTTTGCACTACAGACAGGGATTTCTTAACTCAGGTGCATTTTGTAAGAAGACCTCACTGCGGAATACTTGTAATTGCTTTATCAAATCCAAATGCCAGATTGATTTTAGAAAAATTTAACTGGTTTATTGATAATTTCTCTGAAGCTAACATCAGCGAAAAATGTTTTTATATAACAGATAATAATTGCAAGATATTTTAAGAATTTCTGCAGGGCAGAAAGAAGTTTACAAAAAAACAGATTAAAATTAAGATTCGAGAGTAAGAAAATACCTAATAATCTGATTGCCTGAAACCCTAATTCCCTAAACTCCTAAATTCCTCTATTTTCAAAAGTTTTAAAAAAGAATTTTAGTTTATACTTTTTTAAAAGTTACCAAAATCTTATTTTAGCATATTAAAACTGGTTTATCATGCTCGAAATTAAAAATCTTACTAAAAAATTCGGAATTATTACAGCCTTAAACGAGATATCTTTATCCATTAATCGCGGGGAGTTTTTCGGACTTTTAGGTCCCAACGGTGCAGGAAAAAGCACGCTGATGGACTTGATAATCGGGTATAGTTTTCCTGATTCGGGGCATATAATTTTAGAAGACGAAACTATTCTTTTCAACAACATCGAAATAAAAAAGAAAATAGGCTACGTCCCTCAGGAAATTTCTTTATACAAGGATTTCACAGCATTTCAGAATCTTGAAATATTCGGAAGGTTTTTCGGATTAAAAGGAAATGTACTTAAATCGAGAATAAATGAAGTTCTTGAACTTGTTCAGCTTGAAACAAGGGCAAAAAGCAAAGTTGAGGAATTTTCGGGCGGAATGAAACGCAGATTAAATCTTGCCGCAAGTATATTGCATAATCCGGGATTGATTTTATGCGATGAGCCGACAGTAGGGGTCGATCCTCAAAGCCGGAACGCTATTTTCGAAATGTTGAAAAAGCTTAACAGCGAAGGCAAAACTATTATTTACACAACTCATTATATGGAAGAAGCCGAAAGACTCTGTTCGAAAATGGCGATAATTGATAACGGAAAAATTATTGCAGAAGGGAATCTTAAGGATTTGATAAACAAAGCCGGTAATAAAGAAAAAGTGAAAATTATAAAGAATCGGGAGACAGAAAAATTCTGCAATGAATTTAAAGAAATGGGCATTTTTTCGGAAAACGAATATTATTACGAAATTCTTCCGGAAAAAAAATACGAAAGTCTTTCTGTGTTATTCGGCAGATTTGAAAATCTTGAAATTAAAAAAGGATACATCGAAATGCAGCGGCCTGCTCTGGAAGATGTATTTTTAACTTTAACAGGCAGGAGTTTACGGGATTGAAAAATGTTATTTTGTTAGTCTGGAAAAATTTCATGGCATTTACCAACGACCGTTCGGCTATGATTTTAACATTTATCGTGCCTGCTGTTCTTATCTTAATTTTTGGAACAATATTCGGCGGCGGCACCGAAAAGATGGGTAAAATACCGGTTATTTTTGTAAATAACGACAGCACTGAAGTATCGGAAATAATTGAAAAAAAACTGCAAAACACAAAAGAGATATCGCTTGTAAAAACTTTTTTTAACAACAGCAGAAAAACCGAAGAATATTATACCGAAAAAACTGCAATCGAACACATAAAACAGGGTAAAATTTCATCGGCTTTAATCATACCGGAAAATTCATTTTCCGATACATCTTCGGCGTTAAATTTTAAATTCTATTTCGATCCGCGAAACGAAATTGAATATTCCATTTTACAGGGTACTTTGCAAAAAGCAATTATGGGTGAAATTCCTAATCTTGCCCCGGTATTATTAAAACGAAAAGTAAAAGAAATTATAGGAACGGACAGCACAAATCAGTACTATAAATCAATTTCACAAATTACAGGACAGTATTTTAATGTTTCCCCCGATTCAATTTTAGATGCTATGACATCCGAAGATTTCAACTTTTCTGATACAGACACATCATCAAACGCAAATATTATGGATGATTTTTTGAAGTTCGAAACAATCCAGCTTGTTGGTGAAAACCTCGATAATCCTGGAGTAACCCGAATTGTAGGAGGCTTTGCGGTAATGTTTCTGCTGTTTTCGCTTTCCGGTATTATCAGCGCATTTTTTGAAGAGAAGAATTCCGGCTGTATAAAAAGACTGTTATGCAGTCCGGTTAAACGATCGCACATTTTATGGGGCAAATATTTCTTTTCGTTAATTATCGGAATAATTCAGCTTTTAGTTTTATTTTTAATTGCATGGGCAGCGTTTGATGTGGATGTATTTTCTAATTTCTTTAATCTGCTTATAGTAATTGTTGTTTCGGCTGCTGCTGCTGTTGCTTTCGGAATGCTTATTACGGCTGTTTCGAAAACGCAGGATCAGGCAAGCGGACTATCGACATTGTTTATACTTACGATGTCTGCCTTGGGAGGCGCCTGGTTTCCGGTTACGCTGCTTCCCGAATGGCTGCAGTCGCTGGCGCGGGTTACAATTACATATTGGTCTGTGGAAGCTTTTTTACAGGTGCTTTGGCGCAATTCAAGTTTCAGCGGAATAATGTTTAATGTGTTTATTCTTGCTTCGGCAACTTTTATTGTTAATTATTATTCATTTATCCGTTTCCGTAAAGGGAAAGTAATTTGAAATGAACATCATTGAAATTAAAAATCTCACAAAAGTATATCAAAAAAGATACAGTAAAAAGAAAATTACAGCCTTAAATAATGTTAATCTCGAAATACCGAAGGGAATAATATTCGGACTTTTAGGACCTAACGGAGCAGGGAAAACCACCTTAATTAAAATACTTCTCGAAATTGCTTACCCGACTTCAGGACAGACTAAACTGTTCGATTCTGAAGAAAACAGGACTGAGATGAAAAAGTTTACAGGCTACCTACCCGAAAATCATAAATATCCGGCTTACTTAACCGGTGAAGCAGTTTTAAGGATTTTCGGACAGCTTGGAGGGTGCGATTATAAAAATATTAAAGCAAGAGTTTCGTATGTGCTCGATCTTGTTGATATGAAAAAATGGGCTGATACTAAAATAAAAAAATACTCAAAAGGAATGATGCAAAGATTAGGGCTTGCTCAAGCTTTAATGAACGATCCCAAACTTATTTTTCTGGATGAACCTACGGACGGGATCGACCCGATTGGCAGAAGTGAAATACGCGAGATTCTAAAAAATCTAAAAAGCGAAGGTAAAACGATTTTCCTGAACAGCCATTTATTATCGGAGGTCGAAATGATTTCGGACCGGGCTGCAATTTTAAATAAAGGCGAACTGGTTTGGGATGGAGCAGTAAGCGATCTTACAGAAAACAGCAAAATCGTTAGAATAAGCACAGATCAGAATATAAGTGATTCAGTATTACAGGAAATTCAAAAAAAATATGATATAAAAAAATGCAGTCAAAACTGTTTATCAATAGCTCTATCCGAAATTAAAGATGTGAATTATGCAATTGATGAATTAAGGAAAAATAATATAAATATTATTTCGGTTATTCCCGAAAAACAATCGCTGGAAGAAATGTTTATTTCGCTGATAAAAAATGCGGAGACAGAAATAAAATGAAAAATATTTACTTAATTTCTATGTTTACGCTGCGCGAAGCATTTTCCCGAAAGATAATTATTACGTTTGCCGGAATATCAACATTTGTCCTGCTGCTATTTCTTGCGGTGTTTTTATCGTTCGATACAGGTGTTTTGGATTTTAAATTTTCCACTAACGGAATGGTGTATTCTCCCGGATATACTTTAGCAGAAAAAATACAAGCGCTGGTTTCCATTCCAATTTTTGGCGGAACGCTTTTATTATCAATATTTTCGGCATCGGGCTTTATACCGCATCTTCTCGAAAAAGGAAATATCGACTTGTTTTTATCTAAACCCGTAAAGCGCTACGAACTTTTAACCGGAAAGTTTTTCGGCGGAATACTAATGGTTTTCTTAAATATTGCTTATCTGGTTATCGGGTTATGGCTGCTTTCGGGAATTAAATTCGGATATTGGAATTTTAGTTTTCTATTAACAATACCGATTACAACTTTTGCGTTTTCGGTATTGTATGCACTTATGATTTTAACCGGAATAATTACGCAAAGTTCTTTGCTTGCTATGATGCTTACATATCTTATATATTTTGTTTTATCGCCCGTATTGGCTTTGCGGGAACAGATAGCATTTATTACAGGCAGCAGTTTTTTAGAAAACTTTTTAAATATGATGTTCTACATTACGCCAAGAATTACCGAACTTGCCGACCAAAACGCAAGAATTGCCGAAAAATTACCGGTTGATAACTGGGAAGCTTTTATAAATTGCGGAATTTTCGGGGTTGTTGTTTACGGAATATCGGTGTATATTTTTAATAAGAAAGATTTTTAGTTCATAAGAAAATAAATTTATATAGTAATAAAAGTTAAATAAGGTTGAAAAATGCCAGAAGAAAAACTTAGGCTCGAAGATCTGCTGGGATCTCTTAAACAAAACGAAGATACCGAACTTATCAATAAAGTAGCTATTATTGGCGCCGGAATTATGGGGCAGGGAATAGCACAGACTATTGCCGCCGCCGGATATGATGTTATTATTGTTGAAAGGGACGAACGGTATTTAAATTTTGCCCAGGAAAAACTTAAAGAATCGATGGAGCACGAAATTGCCCGCTGGGCTATGACAAAAAGTGAAATGCGTGCTATTTTAAGCCGGCTTGTATGGACAGTCAGGCTTGAAGAAGCACGAGAATGCGACGTTATAATAGAAGCTATGGCGGAAAACTACGAGCTTAAAAAGATGATTTTTATTGAACTCGATCAGATGGTTAAGCACGAAACGATTCTTGTATCAAACACTTCCACTTTAAGCCTTTCAAAAATTGCCGAACTTACAAAAAGAGCCGATAAAATTGTAGGTATGCACTTTCTCAGTCCCGTACCTAAAGTACCTTTGGTAGAATTAATCCGAGGGCTTCGTACTTCGGATAAAACAATGGAAGTGATGAAGAATTTTGCTAAAAAAATAGGCAAAACAGCTATTGAAGTTTACGAGTATCCGGGATTTGTTACAACAAGAGCAATTGTACCTTTATTAAATGAATGTATGTATATTCTTTTAGAAGGAGTTGCAACTGCCGGAGATATTGATAAAGCAATGAAACTCGGGTTTAATTTCGGAATGGGTCCGCTTGAGATGGCGGATTCGATGGGTTTGGATGAAGTTCTAATGTGGATGGAAACTTTATGGACAACGCTCGGAGAACCGAGATACCGTCCTTGTCCCATTTTAAGAAAGCTTGTAAGAGAGCAAAAGTTAGGGAAAAAATCGGGTGAAGGATTTTTTAAATATGCAGCTGACGGTAAAAAAATAAGTTAGAAAAATCGGGGTAGAAATGAAAGTATTAGTTCTTAATTGCGGAAGTTCTTCTATAAAATATCAATTTATCGATACCGAAAGCGGAATTGCTCTTGCAAAAGGTATGGTTGAAAGGATAGGGATGAGCAACGCGGTTCTTAATCACACATCATACGGAAAAGATAAAATTAAGATTGTTGGCGAAATACTCGACCACACGATAGCTATTAAATATGTAATCGGGGTTCTTTTAAGTCCTAACCACGGCGTAATAAAAGAAAGAAAAGAAATTGATGCAATAGGACACAGAGTGGTTCACGGCGGTGAAGTTTTCAGCGGATCGGTTTTGATTACCGACCTTGTAATAAAAACGCTGAAAGATTTTATCGATCTTGCCCCGCTTCATAATCCTCCAAACATACGCGGAATTGAAGCTGCCAAAGAAAATCTTCCGGGAGTTCCTCAATGCGCTGTTTTTGATACAGCATTTCATACGCGTATGCCCGAAAAAGCTTTCCTTTACGGAATTCCATACGAATTATATACGCGGCACAAAATACGCCGATACGGTTTTCACGGAACTTCGCATAAATACGTAGCTCAAAAAGCAGCCGAATTTTTAGAAAAACCGCTGGAAAATCTTAAACTTATTACAATACATTTAGGAAACGGGGCAAGCATAACAGCAGTTGAAAACGGCATTTCCGTAGATACCTCAATGGGCTTTACACCGCTGGAAGGTTTGCTTATGGGAACAAGAAGCGGAGATTTGGACCCTTCCGTTATTTTATTTATTATGGATAAAGAGGGGTTAAATATTTCGGAAGCAAATACTTTGCTTAATAAGCACAGCGGACTTATGGGCTTAAGCGGCGAAAGCAGCGATATGCGCGAAATTGAGCAGGCTGTGGCTGCGGGAAACAAACGCGCAAAAGATGCTTTTGATGTTATGATATACAAAATTAAAAAATACATCGGCGCTTATATTGCGGCTCTTGGCGGCTGCGATGCCATCGTTTTTACAGGCGGAATAGGCGAAAATTCGGTTGAAGTGCGAAGACAGGTTTGCGAAAATATGAGCTGTCTTGGAATAGAATTGGATGAAAAACTGAATCTGAATCCTCAGGGCGAGTGCGATCTTTCTGCCGGAAATTCGAAGATAAGACTGCTGAGAATACCTACAAACGAGGAACTTGTTATTGCAAGAGATACACAAAGAATTATTTCGGAACAGATGAAATAAAAATAAACTGACTATATCTTTCACTAAAGAAATATTTAGCGGGGATTTATGGATCTGCAAATTAAAAATAAAACTGCTCTCATAAGTGCTTCAAGTCAAGGAATAGGCTTTGCGGTTGCCGAATCCTTAATTAAAGAAGGCTGCAAAACAGCTATTTGTTCAAGCAACAAAAACAATCTTATAAAAGCTTCTGTTCAGCTTCGCGAAAATACGGGATTTGAACCATTGTGGTGCGTATGCGATATAAATTCCGAAAAGGATATTGAAAATGCCGTTAAAGCGGTTCAAAACGCTTATGGCGACATTGATATAATGGTTAATAACTGCGGAGGACCGGCACCGGGTTTGTTTGATGAAACGGACGATAAAAAGTGGGATGAAGGTTTTAATCAGGTATTGCTTAGCGCTGTTCGTTTTTGCAGACTTGTTTTGCCGGGAATGAAAGCTAAAAACTGGGGAAGAATAATTAATATTACATCTGTTGCAGTAAAAGAACCTATCGATAATCTCATACTTTCAAATTCATTCCGAAGCGCTGTAACGGCTATGGCAAAAACATTAAGCAAGGAAGCGGGAAAATTCAATATTACAGTTAATAATGTTGCGCCTGGGTACACTCTTACTGCAAGATTATACGAACTTGCAGTTGAAAAAGCCAGAGTTTCTTCGCAGTCGCACGAGCATGTACTTGCCTCGATGGCTGCGGGAATACCGTTGAAAAGATTAGCGCGTCCTGATGAAATTGCTTCGGTTGTTGCGTTTCTGGCTTCGGAAAATGCAGGATTTGTTACCGGAACTACAATCCAGGTTGACGGCGGTATGACGAAAACGGTGGTATGAAGAGTAAGAGAAAGAAGTAAGAGAAAGATGCTTGGTTGCTGGCAGGAAATTAATAAAAATAGCCCGATGATTTATCGCCGGGATTGAAGAGATTGAGAAAAACCCTAAAACCCTGATTTCCTAAAATCCTGAAATCCTGATTATCCTAAAAACATAGAACCGTTTCCCCGGTTGCTAAAAACATTACATTTGTTTATTTTCACAACTATTAAAAGTAGCTGTCTGCCAGGAGAAACTCCTTACAAGATGAAAGTAATTGCAAGATATTTTAAGGACGAAAATCCTGCCGGTACTGAAAAATATATTTTGGTATAAATAATGAAAAAAATACTTATTCTTTTATCTGTTGGAATTGTTATTGCAGTATTGTTTTATTTTAATATTTTGTCTCTAAATTTACTAATGGGTCTCGATTCTGCAGGGGCTGACTCTCCTGAAGAATTAATGTCCCGCTATGAAAAATATCATAATAGCGGCGATATTGAAAATATGATGCAAATATTTTATACGGACAGTACTTCCGAAATGATTGTAAATGGTAAGAGAGAACAACTTATAAAACTCTTTAATGTCTAATTCTCCGACGCTTGCGTCGAGAGTTACAACTTTTTGTAAAAGAGACTATCAACTAGATACCCCGCTGCTTGCGGCGGGGAGATTCATTAGAAAAGTTATATCTACAAAATTAATAACTTTAAATACCGAGGCGTTAACGTTTTTTAATAATGAGCACATAATAAATGGGAAAAAGTTTAAACATAATTTACAAGTGGTTGGACAAATAGACGCTGAATTGGAAAGCAAAGATATAACACATTTATCTGGCGGACTATATGGAATTAAGGAAAACAAATATTATTTTGCTCTAATAGATTTTGTTAACTGAGTTGAAACTTTAAATATTTTTCTTTCAGGAGTTACTGCGGAAAGTTCTCGCAGAAAATATGAAGAGCAAATAAAACCGGAAAGGACGAAAATACTATTGGGACAGAAAAGTTGTTATGAACAAAAAGGTGCGTTTATGAGCATAAGTAAAAATAATGTGTTAAAAGAAATTTGCCCAATAATTGAGAACAATGTATTATTTTACCCTTGCTCAGTGTTGACAACCGAAGGTCAAAAAGAAATATCTTATATCGTTGATAAACAAGCATATTTTAATTACACAATGGGTCTCTATAAAGATTCAAAATACTTCAATCACTTTTGTCAAAATGATATTGTTGAGATATATAAAAGCGAGATTCGGCTACCTTTCAAAATAGCACAGGAAATTTATGATTTCGGTGAAACAAGAATGGGGGGTAGGAGCTTTTTACTGATATTTGATGATAAAAGTGAACAACATTATGAAACGGGAAGTTTTGTAGATTTCTTGGAATATCCTCTCAATAAATCGGCAAAAAGAGTTATTAATGTAAAAGGTGGTAACCAATCTGACAATAAATATTTAAAAAGTATGGAACCTATTAATATCTTTTTAATTGAAAATCTTCAACTATTGATGCAAAAACAATAAACAAACAAAATAAATATGATTATTGAAACAAGAGCATTTGCCCGCGCAGGGTTACTTGGAAATCCGTCCGACGGATATTTCGGGAAAACGATCTCAATTATCGTCAGGAATTTCGGCGCTTCAATTTCGCTTTACGAAACGCCCGAATTAAAAATCGAGGAAATGGACGTTGACCAGAATACATTCCGGAATATTTATCATATGGTAGATTCTGTAAAACTATCCGGTTATTATGGCGGAACAAGACTTATTAAAGCGGCAATTAAAAAATTTGTTGAGTATTGCGAACTTAATGATATACGTATTTGCAACAAGAATTTTACAATCCGTTACCGCTCTTCAATTCCGCGTCAGGTCGGACTTGCCGGTTCGAGCGCGATTATTACTGCAACAATCAAATCTTTAATGCAGTTTTACGAAGTAGAAATTCCCAAACATTTACTTCCTACCTTAATTTTAAAAGCCGAAACTGAAGAACTTGGAATTAATGCCGGACTTCAGGACAGGGTAATTCAGGTTTACGAAGGCTGCGTTTATATGGATTTCGAAAAAGAACATCTTCAAAAGAACGGATTTGGAAAATATGAACCAATTGACTCAACTTTATTGCCGAAGTTATATCTGGCATATAAAGTGGAATTAGGAAAAGTCTCGGGAACAGTATTAAATAATATCCGCGAAAAATATGATAAGGGAGATACTTTAGTAATTGATACATTAGCCGAAATGGCTGATTTGGCAAAACAAGGTAAAGATGCAATTCTTAAACAGGATTACAAAACACTAAATACATTAATTGATTCTAATTTTAATCTGCGCTGCAAAATAATGAACATTTCCGAAAGCAATATGGAGCTTGTGAACACGGCAAGAAATTGCGGGGCATCGGCAAAGTTTTCAGGTTCCGGCGGAGCTATTATTGGAATGTACGAAGATGACGAAATGCTGCAAAAATTGATTGTAAATTTGCAGAAGATTAATGCAAGAGTTATTAAACCAATTATAAGGTAAATAAATATGATTAAAAAAGCGGTTATTCCTGCAGCAGGTTTCGGAACACGGTTTCTTCCGGCAACAAAAGCGCAGCCGAAAGAAATGCTGCCGATTATTGATACTCCTACTATTCAGTATGTTGTGCAGGAATGTGTTGATTCCGGAATAGAAGATATTTTAATTGTTTCCGGAAAAGGGAAGCGTTCAATCGAAGACCATTTTGACAGAAATTTTGAACTTGAATCGAGAATTCAGGAAAAAGAGGATGAAGCTTTATATACACAATTAAGACATATTGAAAGTATGGCTAATATCCACTTTATCCGGCAGAAAGAATTAAACGGCTTGGGCGATGCAATTTATCATGCGCGGTTTCACTGCAAACACGAGCCGTTTGCCGTTCTGCTTGGCGATACAATTATCGATTCAGTTATCCCGGTTACGCAGCAATTAATCGATTCCTACGAACAATACGGACAAACTGTAGTTGCAGTTGAAACTGTCCCCTGGGAAAAGGTTTCGCGGTATGGAATTATCGGAGGAAATAATTTAAGCGACAGAGTTTTACAATTAAACGAGCTTGTAGAAAAACCGGATCAAAATCAGGCTCCTTCAAATCTGGCAATTGCCGGAAGATATATTCTTACTCCCGAAATTTTCCGGGCGCTTGAAAAAACACCCCGCGGAAAAGGAAATGAAATCCAACTCACCGACGCTTTAAGAATCCTCTTAAAAGAAGAAGGAATTATTGCAACAATTATGGAAGGAAAGCGTTACGATATCGGAAATAAAATGGATTTCCTTAAGACTACAGTTGAGTTTGCACTTAAAAGAAAAGAATTCGCGGAAGGTTTTGAAGAATTTTTACGAGAAACTATAAAAAATATTGATGAGAAAAATAAAGCGAAATGAGAAAGTTATTTCCTTTTATTAATTCTGATTAAAAAGGAAGCAATTAAAAGTTTTGTTTAAAATTAAAAAAGCCCTGAGAAACAGGGCTTTTTAGCGGAGAGGGCGGGATTCGAACCCGCGGTAGAGTTTACCCCTACGACGGTTTAGCAAACCGTTTGAAAACCTTTATTTCAGCTTAAAAACACAGTGTTTATAGTAATTGATTACTTTTTTGATTACTGATTGCTAATTCTAAGAACGTGAATGGGAGTTAATACAATGATTCTTTCAAAACGTTCAAACGGAATTTATTACATCTTTTACGAACAGGAAAACGGAAAAAGAACCTGCACAACAACAAAGAGCAAAATTAAATCCGATGCGCTAAAGTTCCTTGCCAATTTTGAAAAAGAAATTGAAGCAAAGAGAAACAAAAAACCTGAATACATTTCTTTATCCGATTACTGTAACCGCTTTTTAGAATTTTCGAAATCAAACCATACATTAAAAACAGTAACCGGATATAAAGCTACATTAAAATTTCTAACAGCTTATTTGGGCGAAGAAATTCTATTATCCGAAATTACTTCAATCAGGATGAATGATTATTTCCTGAACAGAAGAAATAACAGTTCAATTTATCAGGCAAGAAAAGATTTAATCTGTCTGAACAGCTTTTTCAACAGGGCAATAGAAGAAGGATTTATAAATCCTAATCCTTGCAAAAATGTAAAACGGTTTAAGCTCCCGCAAAAACAACCTTTGTTTTTTAGTGAAAGCGAATTTGAAAAATTACTTGCAGTTATACCCGATGGAAATTTCAAGTATCTTGTTGAACTGGCAATTAACACAGGAATGAGACAAGCGGAAATATTAAACTTGCAATGGGATAATGTTAATATCAAAAACAGGTTAATTATTCTGGATAACAGAACTGTAATTACAAAGAGTAAAAAAATAAGACAGATACCGCTTAATGTAAGATGTTTGCAGATACTAAATGAAATGGAATTGAACAGAACCGGAGAAAAAGTTTTTACTTTTAATGCTGATTATGTAACACACCAATTTAAAGTTTATGTAAGAAAAGCCGGAATAAATGAAGAATTAAAATTTCACTCTTTGCGCCATACTTTTGCAAGCTGGTTAGTTCAGAGGGGAACAAGTATATTTATAATTAAAGATTTACTTGGTCATTCCGATGTTTCAGTAAGTGCCATATATTCACATCTGACTAATGATAATTTGATTAATGCAGTTAACTTGCTGGATTAAATGTTCTTTTGATTAATAAATTATAAAATGCTATTTTTAGGTTGAACTTGTCAATAATAGCCGGAACAAGTTTACGACCCTTATTCATTCCTGATATTTCAGGGGCAGACGGCTATCTGCTGACAAAGTGAATGAGGGTTTTTTATTGGGAGTGAAATGGATACAGAATTTACATTAATCCGAGATGAAAACGAAGAATTAGAAATAATTCGAAATGAAAACCCTATACTATTCGATGAAGTTCAAAGCTATCGGAAAGATTATGAATCAGATTGGAGCTGTCAACACCTTTTCGAATTTCGAGATGATAATCCACCGAGAAAATTAACTAAAGAAGAAAATGAATTTCTAACAAAACTTATTGATTATTTTCAGGAACGCCGAAGTAAAGCTGTCAGTTCTTATACAATACGCATTTTTAAAACCAGTTACCCAAGATTCTATAATTTAGTTGAAGAACGGTTTTTTAATACTCTCGATAGATTGGCAAATATTAAACATTCGCCCGAAATTGAAAAATTTGCACCAAGCATTTTTTCAGGTATAATTGAATTATTAGAAGAAATAATCTTGAATAGTGATTATTATATGCACGAAATTGATGATTTTGAAAAAGGAGAAAGCGATTCATTATTATTACTATTGGATTATATTTTTTGGTTGAACGATTTATCCCTTTCAGTATATGATGGGAAATTTGGAGAGCTTAAAAAGCAGATAAAAAACGCTAAAAATGAAAGCAAAAGTTATAAAAAACGATATGATGAAATGACCGGCAGACAATACGAAAAAGATGATGTTCGATTATATGAAAAGATAATTGCAGAACAAAGAAAGTTAATAAATGCAGACAAAACCGGACATTCTGCAAGCCTTAAACAAGCAGTTAGAAATATAAAAAAATACGCTGGTGAAAAGGAAGTTAGTCAAATTGCACAGAATGTTAGTAGATATTTGAAAAATATTAAGAAACCTAAGAAAAAATAATGGCTTGTTGGTTAATCCACTTTTTGGACTTCGCCAAAAGCCTTAGTTAAACCCGCAAATTACCCCTGTAAGTAATTAAAAATTATTGCAGGGGAGACCTTGAAAACACCAAATAAAAATTTTACGAACATTGCCGGTTGCTCCCGCCGGCTTTGTTTATATTTTAATAAGCGGAGCAGTTATGTACCCTTCATTAAAAAATCGGGAGACCGAACCTAAGTTCTATCTTGAACAAACCGAAGCAGGCACTACAAAAATATTTATGCTTGCCGAAAGACCTAAACTAATCGGGGAAATTTTTAAAGACATCCTGATTATTCACAAAAAACAGAAAGATGTATTCAGAAAAGGAAATGCAATCGGGTTAAGTAATAAAGTTCTAACATCCGATAAGCTTCAATATACTTTCATTGAATATCACATCGAAGGCGCAAAATACATTACAACCAGAAGTAAATTTATTTCAGATGGATTTTACCTAAAATTTACCGGATATGAAGTTCAACGTTTCCTTTGTCTTGACCACTTCAACAAAAATTTGGAGGTTGTGGAGCTATGATAGTTTTAGCCGGGGATAACCTGAAAAAACCTGAAATGTATAATAAAACGCTTGAAAATGTACTTTATAGCATTAGGACAAGTAAAACCCTTGCCGATAAAATTAAACGTCTCAGGGAACTTACAGAAAGCGAAAAACAAGACTTTAAGCGGAATAATCTGGAATATTTCACGCTGGCAAAATTCAAAGATGACTACTGCAATAATGATAATTTTATTGAATCGGAATTCTTTGTTTTTGATTTGGATAAAATACCTGCGGATATGTTTGAAATTATCAGGAGCAAAGTAAGAAGCTATGAAGGAACATATATTTCCTTTATCAGTCCTTCGGGCAATGGGATTAAAGCTATTTGCAGACTTGCCGGAAAAATCACAGCCTTAAACACCTATAAATCAATTTACAGGCACTATCTTAAAGAACTTGAATCAGTGTTCGGGTATCCATTAGACGGCGCAACAATAGACCCTGCAAGACGTACATTATTAAGCTATGACCCGGATTTATATCTGAATGAAAATTCTATTCCTCTTGAACTTATCGAAGTAAAGCAGGATGTAAAGCAAGCGACTGCCGATAAGGATGAACTTGATACAATAGAACTTAAAGGAGTGATTCAAGGACAAAGACAATCGGCACTAATTAAACTTATCGGCAGATACATTGGAAGGCATATTGATTTAAGAACAACTAAAAGTTTATTGTTATTATGGAATAAGTTGAACCGTCCACCACTGCCAGAAGATGAACTGATAAAAACGATTGAAGATTCTTTTAAGAAATGGTATGATAACAGTAATCAGGTCTTATCTTCAATCCCGGAAACTCCACAATCATTCGCAACGGTTTTAGAATCTCAATACAGGAAAAAAGTAAAATATAACCATACCAGTAATAAATGGATGTTATGGAATGAAAAGACATGGCAGCCTGATGAATTAAAAGAAATTTACGGTTACTTGAGGGGGATTATATTTGCAATCAGAGGGCATATTTTAAGCGCAAACTTAACCCCGGACGATTTGAAGAAATGGGAAAGGTTATTAAAAAATTATGAGAGACCGGAAACAAAAGAAGCCATTCTTAAAGAAGCATCGAGCTTGCCGGAACTTGCAACAGAAACCGAAGATTACGACAATCAGGATAATCTTTTTAATGTTTCCAATGGTACAATTGAGCTAAACAAAGACGGGTTTAATTTCAGGGAACAGAGGCAGGGCGATTATTTAACTAAGATTGTTGAAGTCGAATATAACCCGGATGCAACAGCCGAAAAATGGGATGAATTTTTAAAAGTTATATTTAATAATGATTCTGATTTAATCCGGTTTATTCAAAAATGTATCGGTTATAGTTTAAGCACTTCCACAGATGAAAATTGTTTCTTTTTCATTTATGGACTTGGCAAAAACGGAAAGAGTACATTTATAGAAATCATTGAAAAGATATTCGGTGACTATTTCTTAAAAGCTTCTGCAAGTGTAATAATGAGACGTGAAAAGGAAGGAATCCCGAACGATATTGCAAGGCTGAAGGGAAGCAGATTTGTTTCCTGTTCGGAAATTGATGAAGGAAAGGCACTGAATGAAAGCACAATAAAAGACTTAACAGGCGGAGACCGTATAACAGCAAGGTACTTGCATCAGGAATACTTTGAATTTTATCCGCAATTCAAGTTATGGATATACGGAAACCATAAACCACGTATTACAGGAACAGACGAAGGAATTAAAAGACGTGTCCGGCTGATACCTTTTGAAAATACTATTCCGGAAACAATCAGGAAACCAAAAGAAATAATAATGGAAGAAATGAAAGCAGAACTTTCCGGCATACTTAATTGGGCGTTGGAAGGTTATGTATTATGGAGATGTGAAGGACTGAAAACCTGTTCAAAAGTTACCAATGCAACAAACGAATATTTTAACGAACAGGATATTTTACAAAATTTTATCGATGAATATTGCGAAATAAATCCATTTGCTGAAATAAAAAGTTCCGAAATATACGACCTGTTCAAAACATATCTTCACGCAAACGGAGAGAGAGAAATAAGTCAAAAGATGTTTACAGGCAGATTAAAATCAAAGGGATTTGATACCGAAAGGACAAGAACCGGGATGTATTGGAAGGGTATCGGATTAAATCAGGATTCAAAAGAAGAAATTTCCGGGGAATACAGCTTTATCCCGGAAAAATTAGAGGAAATATAAAAAGTGTGTAGCATTGTGAAGGATGTAAGGATTTATGCAGGTTTTTTCGTTTTGGGAAAAAATATAAATACGTATAGGAAAAAAGGGGAAAAACCCTTCAACCCTTCACAACCCTTCACGGAAAAGAAAATTTAACTGCCAATATTGGCAAAATAATAATAAAGGAGTAACAAAAATGGAAACAAAAACTAAACGACTTACACCTGTTAAAGCAATTCGGGCTTACTGCTTAGAATGTTCCTGCGGAGTACCGAGCGAAGTAAAACTTTGTGTAATCCCGGATTGTCCTCTGTATCCGTACAGATTAGGGAAAAATGATGCACGCAAGCGGAAAAAAGAACTGTCTGAAAAATAGCTTGTAGAAAGCATATTTTTAATTTCTGTTTCCGGTAAACATAAAACTATAAGCCGGCTTAGTTTTATGAAAAATCTTTTGTTGAAACAGCAAATTTGAGAAAATAAGATATATTTCAGGGCATACTGCTTCTGTGATAGCAATCAATAATTAAACATTCACTAATATTTTTATAATATCTATCTATAATTTTTATTATGTTAAAACTTTAAATGAATACTTGAAAAAAAAGGGCTTTATGTATACTTATCCAATAATTTCTAAAAATGAAAATTATTATCAGATAATATTTACTATAATAACAAGGAAGAGAATACAATGCTAATAATTATTTATGTAGTGCTAATATATTCTGTAATTTTCACTATTAAACATCACTTTGAACATTATAATCCGCATCGTAAGGTAAAGGGTGTAGATGATTTAACTAAACTTTTTCAACGTAGTTACTGGAGTTTTAAAACAAATAGACTTTTAATTTCAGTTGTCATCTCGTTTATTTTTACTTACTGTGTTTATTGTTCTTTTATAGTGCTCTATAACGTTGAAAATTATATACTAAACCTTCCTTCTGGTGAAGGTAAACATATACTCGACGCAATAAATTATGCCTACTCAATATGGTGGAATTTGGTTTTTGCTATTGGGCTTTGGATTGTATCAGCGTTCTATGTGGGCAAATCTGCTGCATTCAAATCAAATCAAAGAGAAAAAAATTTTTCTGGTGTGCCCGGACTTGATTTTGGGAAAGAGGAAACTATATTGCAGGAAGTTAGCAATTTTACAAATAATGATATATCTATTTATCCGCGAATAAGCGTAATCAGGGATAAAGAATTAAAGGGAATGAGTTATAACTTTAGTATTTTTGATTGCGATATGATTTTTGATTCAAGTGATTATGAAATTATAAATAAAACACTGAAAAGTGCGGGTGAAACATTTAATAAAAATAGCTTTTTTTTGTTGAATGGGGTAAGATATAAAACCACAGAAGTCAGCATCAAATATTTACCATATTTCAGGGAAGGCGGTAATGCGGGGGTAACTATACCTTATAATATTCATTTATTTGTATTTTGTATAGATGCTTAATCAATAACTTTCTAATGTGGTTCTAAATTTTCATTTATACTTACTAACACTAATTTGTTGTTTTCAGGTGTTGAAGCATCCTCTTCTAGTAATATTCGCACACAATAAGGCTAACCCATTGTTTTATAAGTATTTAGCTATTTTCTTACTAAGTCCTACACTTCTTACTTAACTTATTGTAATATAACAACTTAACAATTTTTACTAAGTCCCCCGATTCATAGATAAAATCAAGTAAAACAATAACTTAGCTAATACAATATTCTAAAATATTTAAATAAATTATTTTGTATTGGGACTGAGCTTTACAGCAACAACTCCCACCCCTTGCTTTTAGGTGTGTCGGGGTCACTTTTAGTTGAAAATTATTTAATCGGTTATCTACAAACAACTCGTAACCCCACTACATTGCCGACGCTTCCGGGCAGATAAGCATTTCTAGAAAAAACGAAACATTTTATTTGTTTAAAATACCATCCTCCACCTCGATTTATACGCCCCAAATAATTTGGTTCTGGTTTCCCGCCTTTTGGGTTTGTTTCGTTACTATTTGGGTATGATGAATACCAATCCCAGCACCATTCCCATACATTTCCAGTCATATCATAAAGTCCAAGTTCATTTGGCTTTTTTAACCCAACATTATGTGTGCTTCCACTATCAGAAGGTTCTTCACGCCAACCAACAGAATCTGAACTATTACTTCCACTATAACGGAAATTCTTACTGAGTTTTCCACCTCTGGCTAAATACTCCCATTCGGCTTCAGTCGGTAGTCGGTATCCATTTTTGTTTAAATCGCAAATAACAGAATCCCACTTTGCTTCATTATATTTTCCAGTGAGGCTTCCCCATAATTTAGGGTTTTCAATGCCATTAATTGAATAGCACGGGTCTTTCCCTTGAGTAATGCTCAATAGATTGCAAAACCGAATTGCTTCATACCAGCTTATCATCTCAACAGGTCTTTGGTCACCAAGAAATTTACTTTTATTATATCCTGTAATTTTCTGCCATTCATATTGAGTTATCTCATATTTACTCACCGATATATCTGATATAGTAACAGTTCTTGTAGGTAACGTGTTGTTATTGTAATAGCCATTATAAAAATTATCTCCCATCACAAACTTCCCGCCTTCTGCAAATATCATCTCAAGATTAATATTTTCACTTACATAGCTTGCATCATAGTGGTCTTCATATTGTGTTTCAGGCTCTTTATTTTCAGTTATATTGTCGTCTTTACTACAAGCAGTAATTATTAACAATGTAATTACTAAAGTATAAGAAAAAATTAGTTTCATTTTTTGCCACCTCTTTAAATGTTTGTAATATAAATGAACGTATTATTAATCTAATAATATTTAATACAATTTTCAGAAAATATAAGTTGCCTATTGTCTCCATTCTGCTTATATTTCCTTTCACGATGCAGATAATTATTAAAAACATAGAACTTGATAAAATTAAAGCCGTTGCCAATTTTGCTAAAGAAATGGGTATTGAGCGGAAATATACTTACAGGTTATTGAATGAAGATGTTTTAGACTGGATACTGATTGACGGAGTAAAATTTATATATTTATCCGAAAAAAGTTTAAGCTACACAAAGAGAAAATACATAAAACAATAATAAAAACAGCTTAACACCACAATGAAAAATAAGTTTAATTTAGAGAAACCTGAATCAGTTTTAGGGAGTGGTGTCCCTGCTGTCTGATTTGGGTTTTTCTGTTTACAACGTTCTTTAATTAGTGAAATAATCATAAAAATAACCACTTTTCGGGGAATTGATTACTAATTTTTACTGATTCTAATTCCATAATTCGGGATTAGTCCGGTAAAATAAGGCTGAAACCCTGTTTTAAGTGATTACAAAATTGATTACTAATACACTTTTTTATTGGCTGAAATAGCTCTATTTGGTTGTTTGGAAGGATTGAACAACAAACCGCTTTAAAATTAAAAAAGCCCTGAAAAACAGGGCTTTTTTGCGGAGAGGGCGGGATTCGAACCCGCGGTAGAGTTTACCCCTACGACGGTTTAGCAAACCGTTGGTTTCAGCCACTCACCCACCTCTCCGGGTATTCAGCTGAAAATCAGATTCCAAATATAATAAACTTTCCATCAGATAAAAAATAATTTAACAGAAATTGCATCAATAAAATTTATCGGTTGATAAAGAAAGCAAACTTAATTAAGTTTACACCAATAATTATGAATTATTAATTACTAATTATAATTGGGGTTATAGCTCAGCTGGGAGAGCGCTTGAATGGCATTCAAGAGGTCAGGGGTTCGATCCCCCTTAGCTCCACAAAAAAAACAGCAGATTAATTCTGCTGTTTTTATTTTTACATAATGTTGATAATTTGTCGGGTTTTTTTAATTAAAATTGTAATATATAATTATCACTGATAATTAAACCTTATTTCACTATTTTTTGTTATAATTAAATAATAAATCGGAATACAAAATGGCATTAAGCGAAAAAACTAAAAAAACACTTATATGGACTGTAGTAATTATCATTCTGGCAATTCTTATAATACCAAAAATAATACAGTCAGTTATATCAGTAAGCGGCGAACCCGGAATACGTATGAAAATGAATGTTCCTGCTGTTGATGTAAAAATTATGACGGGCAGCAAATTAGAAAATAATGTATTCTCTAACGGAACTTTATTAAGCAATGAAGAAGTAGAGCTTAAAAGTGAAATATCCGGAAAGATTATAGCGATTAATTTTGAAGAGGGGTCGTTTGTAAAAAAAGGTCAGATACTTGTTAAGATTAACGATGCAGAACTTCAGGCAACACTGAAAAAAAATAAAGCACGCTTGACCCTTGCTGCAGATAAAGAATTTAGATATAAGCAATTATTAGAGAAAAATCTTACAAGCCAATCGGAATATGATATTGCAAATGAAGAATTGAATTCTGTGAAAGCGGATGTAGAATATACTGAAGCTATGATAGCAAAGACAGAAATTCACGCTCCATTTGACGGTATTGTTGGGCTTCGTTCTGTAAGCCCCGGAAGTCTTATTTCTCCTGATAAAATTATTGCAAAACTTCAAAGCATTAATCCGATAAAGGTAGATTTCTCTTTGCCGCAAAAGTATTATGAAATTATGAAAGCAGGGAAGAAGATATCGGTAAAACTTTCGTCAACAGGAAAAGAATATATTGGAAAGGTGTATGCGGTTGAACCAAAAATTGAACAAGAAACCCGTACCATAAAAGCCAGAGCATATGTTCCTAACGAAAGACGCGAGCTTGCACCGGGAGCTTATGCAGAAGTTAATATCTTGTTAGAAGAATATCAAAAAACTTTGATGGTTCCTTCGGATGTTGTGTTTCCGGATATTTCAGGTGAAATGCTGTATGTTTACAAGAATGGAACAGCTGTGCAGCAAAAAGTTCATACAGGAATTCGAACGGAAAAAGACATTCAGATACTTTCAGGAATAAAAGAAGGTGATACAATTATAGTCTCTGGTATTATCCAGCTCCGGCCGGGTACGCCTGTAAAAATTAAAGAAATAAAAAAGTAAAAAAACAATAAAAGAATTTAATTATGAGTTTATCATCAATAAGCATACGCCGCCCGGTTTTATCTATTGTAATGTCGATAGTAATTGTGCTTTTCGGAATTATCGGATATACTTACCTTGGTATCCGGGAATATCCGAGTATAGACCCTGCAATAATAAATGTTAGAGCAAACTATCCCGGAGCGAATGCAGATATTATTGAATCGCAGGTAACTGAACCTCTTGAAGAACAAATAAACGGAATAGCCGGAATACGTTCTCTTACATCTGTCAGTCGTGATGGAAGCAGTTCCATAACAGTAGAATTTAATATTAATGTTGATTTGGAAGATGCAGCAAATGATGTTCGCGACAGAGTTTCGCGGGCGCAAAGATTTTTGCCGCAAGATGTTGATCCGCCCATTGTATCCAAAGCTGATGCAGATGCTGTTCCTATTGTATTCCTAAATGTTAAAAGTAATTCTCGCGATTTAATGCAGCTTTCGGATGCCGCTCTTAATATTTTTAAGGAGAGGTTACAAACAATCCCTGGTGTGAGCAGTGTTTCTATTTGGGGTGAGCGCAAATATTCGATGAGATTGTGGATGGATCCTGGTAAGCTTGTTGCATTTGGAATTACTCCTTTAGACATAAGAAATGCCTTGAGCCGCGAGAATATTGAACTGCCTTCTGGAAGTCTGGAAGGGCGAAATACAGAGCTGACTGTTCGTACTCTCAGCCGATTAACAACAAAAGATGATTTCAATAATTTAATCATAAAAGAAAGTAATGGTATAATTGTCAGGTTCAAAGATATAGGTAATGCCGAACTTTATCCCGAAAACGACAGAGCAATGCTCCGCAGAGACGGTATTCCGATGGTTGGAGTTGTGTTGATACCTCAACCTGGGGCAAATTATATTAAAATTGCAGATGAATTTTACGAAAGAATAGAACAGATAAAAAAGGACTTGCCTGAAGATATAGAAACAGGGATTGGTTTTGATGTAACAAAATATATCCGTAATTCCATATCAGAAGTTCAGGAAACTATATTTATTGCATTAGGGCTGGTTATAATAATAATTTTCCTTTTCCTGCGTGATTGGCGTACAACTCTTATACCTATTCTTGCTATACCCGTATCGTTAATCGGTTCTTTTTTTATAATGTTTATTGCCGGTTTTTCAATTAATATTTTAACATTATTGGGAATTGTTCTTGCAATAGGTATTGTTGTTGACGATGCTATAGTTGTGCTTGAAAACATTTATCGTAAAATTGAAGACGGTCAGCAGCCGGTTGACGCTGCAACAAATGGAGCATCCGAAATATTTTTTGCCGTAATTTCCACAACAATTACGCTTGCGGCAGTTTTTCTTCCTATAATGTTTTTGGAAGGAATTACTGGTAGATTATTTGTGGAATTCGGTGTGGTGATAGCAGGTTCTGTAATAATTTCTTCTTTTGTGGCATTAACCTTAACTCCTATGTTAAGTTCTAAGCTTCTTAAAAGCAAAGGGGAACACAATTGGTTTTATAATAAAACCGAACCATATTTTATCTGGTTTGAAAATAAGTACAGAGAATCATTAGAATCTTTTATTGCAAAAAGATGGCTTGCGTTTTTAGTTATGGGAATCTCTTTTGTATTGATGTTTCTTGTTGGCTCTGTTTTACAATCCGAATTAGCGCCAATTGAAGACAGAGGTGAGCTCCAGGTAAGGGCTACACTTCCCGAAGGTACTTCATACGAGGCTTCTGACAGATATATAAACAACTTAACCGAAGTATTAAGGGATTCAATAAAAGAAACTGAATCGATGATCTCTATGACGAGCGGCAGCGGAGGAGGGTTTGTACGATTAATGCTGGTTGATGCGGATAAACGGATTCGTTCTCAGCAAGAGGTTGCTAATAAAGTAACGTCACTTGTTTCTGAATTAAATGATGCCCGTTCGTTTGTAATTCAAAGCCAGTCTATTTCAACCCGCAGAGGAGGCTTACCGGTACAGTATGTAATTCAGGCGACGGATATTGAAAAGTTGAGGAAAATTATCCCCGATTTTTTACAAAAAGCGCAAAGTAATCCTGTTTTTGCAAATGTTGATGTTGACCTTAAATTCAATAAACCCGAAATTGTTGTTGAAATTAATAGAACAAAAGCCCGTCAATTAGGTGTATCGGCTATGGATATTGCACAAACTCTGCAGTTAGCTTTCAGCGGCTCGCGTTTTGGTTTTTATGTTATGAATGGAAAGCAGTATCAGATTATCGGACAAGTAAATAAATCAAACAGAAATAAACCTTTAGACATAGCATCATTATATGTAAGGAGTAATAAAAACGAATTAATTCAGCTCGATAATCTTATTACTATGCACGAAAGAAGTACTCCCCCACAATATTACAGATTTAATAGATATGTTAGTGCAACATTTTCTGCAAGTCTTGCTCCTGGTAAAACAATAGGAGATGGTATTGATGAAATGGATAAAATTGCCCAAGAAGTACTTGATGACACTTATTCTACTGCTTTAGAGGGTGCTTCAAAAGATTTTATGGAAAGTTCTTCGAGTTTGTTATTTACTTTTATGCTTGCGCTTATATTAATTTATCTTACGCTTGCAGCACAATTTGAAAGTTTTCGCGATCCGTTTATAATTATGTTTACGGTGCCTTTAGCAATTGCAGGGGCTTTGTTCTCCCTATGGTATTTCGGACAAACAATTAATATTTTCAGCCAGATCGGGCAGATAATGTTAATCGGTTTAGTAACAAAGAACGGAATTTTAATTGTAGAATTTGCTAATCAGAAAAAAGCAGCAGGATTGGACAGAATTGCTGCAGTTAAAGAAGCAGCGCGTTTACGATTACGTCCTATTTTAATGACTAGTCTTTCAACCATTTTGGGTACACTGCCTATTGCCTTAGCACTTGGTGCCGGTTCCGAATCGAGAGTATCTATGGGTATCGCTATTATTGGCGGATTGATTTTTTCTACAATACTTACTCTTTTTGTAATTCCGGCCATTTACACATATTTTTCAAAAAACAAATAAAAAACCCGCTATTAACGGGTTTTTTATTTTTGATAAAACTTAAATCAGTTGTTTCTTATTTCTTCCCATATCTTATTTAATTCGGTAATTTCTTCGCCAACATTTTTAAGAATTGAACACTTCATTAAATATTTATCCGAAGGGTATTTGATTGTATCATTTTTTGTTTCTGCATCAAGTAGAGTAAATGCAGCATCGTTTGGAACAGCATATTGAACATAATCAGCATTTTCTTTTGCGTTTTCTGCATCGAGCATAAAATCAATAAATTTGTATGCCAAATCTTTATTTTCGGCATTTTTAAGAATAACAAAAGAATCAATCCATAATTCTGCACCTTCAACGGGCAGAACAAAACCTACTTCTTCATTCTGGCTGATTACCTGTAATGCATCTCCATTATATGCTTGAGCTAACCAGGTGGTACCATCTTGTATTTCATTTTTATAGGAATCCGAATCATATTGAGATACATTTTTATCCCATTCAAGTAATGCTGTTTTTGCCTTTGATAATGCCTCGGGAGACATATCATTTAAAGAGTAACCTGAATATATTAATGCAGCTCCCACAACCGACCGTGCGTCGTCGAGCATTGTAACAACATTTTTATTGAAAAATGTTTTATCCGCAAGAATATTCCACGAAACATTTTTCATTTTTTCTTCGGGAATATCTCTTTTGTTATATATTAAACCGGTTGTTCCCCAAAAATACGGAATAGAGTATTGCGCTCCGGAATCATATTCAGAAACTTTGTTCATAATAGATTTGCTTAGATTATTATAATTAGGAATTTTGGATTTATCGAGTTTTTCGATGAGATTTTTCTGAATCATAAAAACAACATGATCTCCGCTTGGAAATACAATATCGTACGAAGCTTGCGTGTGCATTACTTTAGTAAGCATATTTTCGTTTGAATCGTAAGTATCGTAAACAATTGTACAATCATTAAGATCTTCAAATTTTCTTAAAAGATCAGGAGAAATGTAATCTGTCCAATTATAAATATACAATTTTTGCTTTTCCTGCGTACCGCAGGAAAAAATAAGAAGTGAAACGAAAAGAAAGATAAAAGTTTTCAAGTAAGTCATAGCATCTCCCTAAAATATACAAATGAAATTTTATTTGTAAAGTTGATTTAAGATGGATTAATTAAATTATTAAAGCAAATCATAAAATTTATTTATGCTGATTATTTTGGATTAAATGATATTTTTCAAGTAATTTATGAGATCCTGCTCCAAGACTGATAATAGTCTTCATTGCAAGATCAACGGGATAATCGATTTCGTGAACATTTTCTTTTGTAAGGTGATATACAAAACCGGCAGTCGGTGCGGGAGCAGAGGGAATAAACACGGTAAAACTTCCGTCAGGATGTCGGTCTGTTATAAATGCTGTAAGTAAAGTTGAATTGCCATAAAGATTTACAAGTGCAACCCCGCTGAATAAATTTTTCTGAGAACCAAAAAGCTGAGTTACGGTTTCTTTTACAATTCTGTAACCGGGTATTCTAATAAGTATATTATCTTCAAATAAATTATATATAAATATTCCTACTTTTGTCCGGATAATTAGACCAAGTATGAAGCAAATTCCCAAAATTATTCCAATAGTCATTACCGAGGCAAGTAACTTGTCTGCTTTTGCTGTTTCGGTAAAAATTTGAGTTATCGGTTCAATATTTTCGAGAATAAACAGGAATAGTGAACGAAAAACTAGGAATAGAATTACTAGAGGGAGAACTATTACAAATCCACCAAGAAAAGTAGTATTTAAAAATTGTTTAATTCTGCTCATAAAAATTTATTAGTTTCTATAAAAATAAGAATAAAATATGTTTGTTTGAACTTGTAGTATCATCTTTTTTATATAGAATGAATTTGGATGCAAAAAAAAGCCCTTTTTAAAATTCAAAACGACTTTGAAAATTAAAAAAAAATATAGATGTTTACCCGATAGAAATTTAAAATTGCTGGAATTAATTCCTTTACAGGTGCGGCTTGCTCAACAAACTTATTAATCCTGAAATACAAGACCTTCTTATAAAAAAGAATTTTGCTGTTTTAAAAGAAATTGTTGATGAATTAGAATTAGCCGACGTTGCAGAAATAGTTGCTGACCTGCCCGAAAATTTAAGAGCTATATTTTTTAGAATTCTTCATACTAATCTTGCGGCAGATGTTTTTGAATATATAGAACCTGAAACTCAGCTCGAAATTATTAAAAGCTTAAGTAATGCTGAAGCTGCAAAAATTCTTAATGAGATGTCGCCTGACGACAGAACTTCATTCCTTGAAGAGCTCCCCTCTTCAGTTACAAAAAAATTAATAGGACTTTTGAATACCGAGGAGCGGGAAATTGCACTTTCGCTTCTTGCATATCCCGAATACAGTGTTGGAAGACTTTTAACAACCGATTTTATTGCAGTTACGCAAGATATGACAATTGCCGCAGCATTTGATTATATCCGTAAATACGGAAATGACAGCGAAACGGTTAATGTTATTTATGTTGTAAACGAGCAAGATATTTTAATAGATGATATAAAAATAAGGACACTTATTTTTGCTAATCCTAATCAGAAAATAGAAGAAATATTAGACAAAAATTATATAAGTTTAAATGTTTACGATGATCAGGAAAAAGCTATCGAGTATTTTAAAAAATACGACAGGGTGGCTTTGCCGGTTACCGATTCGGCTGGTGTGCTATTAGGTATGGTAACTATAGATGACGTATTTGATATTGCAGAAGAAGAGGCAACCGAAGATATTCACAGATTCGGAGGTACCGAAGCAATAGAAGAGCCGTATCTTAATATTTCATTAAAACGAATGATACAAAAAAGAGCCATTTGGTTAAGCGTCCTTTTCCTTGGTGAATTACTTACTGCATCGGTAATGGCATATTTTGAAGAAGAAATAAGTAAGGCTGTTGTTCTTGCATTATTTGTACCTTTAATAATTTCCAGTGGCGGTAATTCAGGTTCGCAGGCGGCAACTCTTGTAATACGTGCAATGGCTCTTCACGAAATATCAATTAAAAATTGGTTTTTTGTTCTTAAAAGAGAAATTATGTCTGGAATAATACTCGGTTCAATCTTAGGTATTCTCGGCTTTCTAAGGGTATTTATCTGGGGAAAATATTTAGGTGTGTACGGTGAATATTGGATGCTTATTGGATTTACAGTTTCTTTTGCTTTAATTGGGGTGGTTACGTGGGGAACATTAATGGGAGGGATGCTGCCGATTTTACTGAAAAAAATAGGGCTTGATCCTGCAACTTCTTCTGCGCCCTTTGTTGCTACTCTTGTGGATGTGGTTGGGATAATAATTTATTTTTCATTCGCATTTTTTCTTCTTAAAGGGACATTGCTGTAAATATTTAAAAATAATATTACAATAATCTTAAAAAAATAATTATTTTATAAATCAAATAAAAAATTTATTTTTCAGAAAAAAATAGAAAAACGTACAATTATGAGTGATACGGAAAAAATCAAAAAATTAGAATCTGATATTAATCAATTAAAAGAAAAAATTGACCGGTTAGAACAAGAAAAAAATTCACTTCAGCATAAAAGTTTTTTGCTTCAGGCATTGATGGACAATTTTACCGATACAATATACTTTAAAGATACTAAATCCAGATTTACCCTAATAAGCAAACAGCAGGCAAAGTTGTTAGGTCTTAAAAGTGTTGAAGAAGCGGTTGGCAAGACCGATTTTGACTTTTTTACAAAGGAACATGCTCTGGAAGCTTTAAAGGACGAACAAGAAGTTATTAAAACCGGTAAACCAATGAGCAACAAATTGGAACGTATAAGGAATGCTGAAGGACATTTCAGATGGGTTTCTGCGTCAAAAGTACCTTTTACAAATGATAAAGGTAAAATAATCGGACTTGTCGGGATGTCCAAAGATCTTACCGAGACAGTTGAAGCTCAGGAAAAAGTAAAAGCATATGCCGAGGAATTAAGGTTATTAAATATTACAAAAGATAAATTCTTTTCAATAATCGCTCACGATTTAAAGAATCCTTTTAACACAATATTAGGATTTTCAAGTATTCTTATGGCAGAATTCGATGAAATGAATAACCTCGAAAAGAGAGAATTCTTAAGTCAGATTGATAAAGTTTCGCACTATGCATATCAATTGCTCGAAAATCTGCTACAATGGGCGCGTTCGCAAACCGGACGCATTGCTTTCAATCCTGTTAAATGCGATTTGTTTAAGCTGATTAAAGAAAATGTAGATGCACTTTCGATTATTGCCAATAAGAAGCAAATAACAATAAAAAGCGAAGTAAAACATAAAAGTATTGCCGATGTTGACATAAATATGATTAACACATCACTGCGGAATATAATATCCAATGCCATCAAGTTTTCGCGTCCCGGAGGAAGTGTAATTGTTACCGCTTCAAAAAATGGGGAATTTTGGGAGATAACAGTAAAAGATAATGGTGTTGGAATACCAAAAACAAATCTCAATAAATTGTTTAAAGTCGATGAGCAGATTTCCACAACTGGTACTAACGATGAAAAAGGTACAGGATTGGGTCTTATTTTATGTAATGAGTTTGTTAAAGCTCATAATGGCAAAATAACAGTAACTAGTAAAGAAAATGAAGGAACTTCCGTAACCGTAAGTATTCCGGCTAAACATAATATTCTCGAGCTGGAAATAAAGAACTAATTATTTTTACTGTTTTGTTTTTAAAATATTTTTCTATTTCAAACATTATTATATAATGGAATACAGAAATTTAGGGAAATCGGGTTTAAGAATATCAGCTTTATCTTTAGGTTCGTGGGTAACTTTTCACGAACAGATAGGCGAAAAAATTGCTTACGAATGTATGAAAACAGCATTCGATTTCGGAGTGAATTTTTTTGATAATGCCGAAGTTTATGCAGCAGGCGAAGCCGAAAAAATTATGGGAAACGTAATTAAGAAAGCAGCCTGGAAAAGAAGCGATTTGATAATTTCTACAAAAATTTACTGGGGCGGAAAAGGACAAAACGATACCGGACTTTCGCGAAAGCATATTTTTGAAGGGACCGATGCTTCTTTGAAAAGACTGGGAATGGAATATGTAGATCTTATATATTGTCATCGTCCCGACCTTTTTACACCAATTGAAGAAACAGTTTGGGCAATGAATCATATTCTGCAGCAGGGGAAAGCTCTTTATTGGGGAACTAGTGAATGGAGCGCAATACAGATTCAGGAAGCATATAATATTGCACGACGCGAGCATCTTATTCCGCCTATAATGGAACAGCCGGAATATAATATGTTTAAAAGACAAAAAGTAGAAGAAGAATACAAATCTCTTTACTCAAAAATAGGTTTAGGCACAACTACATTCAGTCCACTTGCAAGTGGGTTTTTAACCGGAAAATATAATAACGAAATACCGGAAAACTCACGTTTTAATCTCGAAAATTACGCTTGGCTTCGGAATATTTTAAATTCCGATGAAGGTAAAAGCCGTATTAATAAAGTAAAAAAACTTACCCAAATTGCTGATTCTCTTGGAATTACAATGGCTCAGTTTGCAATTGCCTGGTGCTTACTTAATAAAAATGTTAGTTCAGTTATTACCGGAGCATCAAAACCAGAACAGGTTGAAAGCAATCTTAAATCAATTAATTTTGTGAATTTAATTACTCCGGAAATTGTTGAGCAAATAGAATTAGTTCTTGAAAACAAACCAGCAGCAGAACATAACTGGAGGAAGATTCAGTAAATTGCTTATTTACTGAACGTTTTTAGATGGGAACATTTTTTTTAAGTCTTCAGCTTGTTTCTCCTGTTTTCCTTTTAATATTTTTAGGCGCATTTCTTAAAAAAATTAAAATAATTGATGATAACTTTACTAAGTTATCATCAAAACTTGTTTTTAATGTTGCTTTGCCAGTTTTTATTTTTTTTAATGTTGCGGAGTTTAATTTAGAAAGTTCTTTTAATTACAGGCAGATAATATTTGTAATAGGATGCACTGTATCGGCATATTTTTTTGCTTGGATATTTGCGAAAATATTATCTCTCTGTACTTTTCAGACTGGTGTTTTTATTCAAGGAGCTTTCAGGGGTAATTTTGCCATTGTAGGAATCGCTATTATTTCGGCGTACTTTTCTGATGAAATTATGGGAAAAAGTTCGGTGCTACTTGCTGTTATTGTTCCGCTTTATAATATTTTATCTTTAATTGCATTGTTATCAAATAAAAAAGACAAGATTACATTAATATTTCTTATAAAAGAAATATTAAAAAATCCTTTGATAATATGTATTGCTGCAGCAATTCCTTTTTCAATAAATAAAATTGAACTTCCTAAACCGATATACGAAACAGGGAATTATATTGCGGATCTTACACTCCCGTTAGCTCTTCTGAGCATTGGGGGCACAATGAATTTTTCGCAGATAAAAAATATATCGGGAGCAGCTGTTTCAGCATCCATTTTAAAAACAATAATATTTCCGTTTATATTTACTTATTTATCATACATTCTTGGGTATCGGAACGAAGAATTAGGCATGCTTTTTATCCTTTTTTCAGCTCCTACAGCGATAGTAAGTTTTATTATGACAAATGCACTTGGAGGCGATGAAAAACTTGCGGGTAACATTATTGTGATGACAACTCTGCTTTCTGTTGTAACAATGCCTTTGGGAATATTTGTGATGGAAATAGCAGGACTGGTGCATCTTACAGAATAATATTTATTAATAACTTGCATTTTTTATCGGCTTGAATTAATTAGTATTTAAAATATATTTTTATTACTGTTGCACCTTTAAAAAAACAAAAAGAACATAATGTTGACGGACTTAACAATAATAATAATGCACTATAAAGAAATTAATTGTTAAGCCGATTATTTTAATAAAATTCATATTTAATTGAAGGAGTTTTTATGAGCTACTGGGAAGATGAAGACAATGTTTATGACGATGAGGACAATCTTGAAGAAGAGCCGTATGACGATGAAGAATTGGATGATGATGAAAGGGAAAACAGAAAATCGGATTCCAAAATAATTTGCGAATATTGCGGACTGAAAGGTCATACTTCACTTGATTGCCCATCCATAAATGATTAAATTAAAAATTACCGGCTGGTTTAATAACTGGCCGGAATATTTAATTATACTGTCGTAAAAAGGTAAATTTAGTTAAATAAAAATCATAATTCAACATTTTGTTTTAAAACTGGTTTATATCAAAAAGAAAAAATACCTTATATAAGAAAAACATATTTCAAACAGCATTTTGATAAATATCATACGGTAATTGTTATTTGTAATAAAAGATAATATATAGACGTAAACAGTGTGGTGTCTATTTTGAAAGTCAAATGAAATATTCAAATGTCTGCCCGAATTGCGGAGAAAAATCCGAAACAAAAGAAAAGTACTGTCCCGCCTGCGGTTCAGAAAAAATGGAGATAAATGCTGAAACCGGAATTGCCTAGAGCATATTTAATGATATAGATTCGGAAGTGACTTTTATAGAAAATCCCCAGATTTATTTACGGATGACAATAAGTATTCTTGTTTTTCTTGCCGGATTTTTTCTTCTGCCTGATTTTATAAAAAACAGTGAGACTTTTTGGCTGTTTTATATTGTTTCAGTTATTTATGGTTTTATTAAGCAAATTGACAAAAGTATTGAAAAAATTCACGGTATATTTACCGTTTCAAAAATTATTCTCTGGGGCTATATGGGTGCTGGCGCAGGTAATTTAATTAGTAATACCGGTAAAATATTGCATATCCCTTTCAGTTATCATTTTAATCCGTGTTTTATCTATAAACAATTTTCAAGCGGGAACCCTTTAATTTTATTAGGATTTGTTACCGGAATATTAACTTATATAATAATCACAAAATATCTGAAAAATTATACAGGGAATTGTTGATGTATTTGCAAGTACAATGAAAGAATTTTAATAATAAATTTTATATAGGATTAAAAATATAAAAACAATATCTGATATTTATGTATGCGCTTAGAAAAAGCTTACCGAAATCTTTTTTAAAAAGATAATAATAATTTGCCTAATCAATATGTTTTTGGTATTTTACACATACTCAAATTAGTTTAGAGTAAAATGAATTTGTCAGAGGAAGATTATAGGTTATTGCAAAAAGCAGCCGATATTCTTGAAAATCCTTCCTTAACAGCCAAAATTACTGATTTTATTGGAACCCCGGTTGAAAAAGCATTTCAGTATTTACCGGCAAAATGGAATGAACGGATAGGCGGCATTACACAAGCGGCATTGCGGAAAGCTTTGGAAATTTCCATTTACAGTATGAAGAATATGAGAGGGAAGTTTTCTTCGAACCGATTCCATAAAATAATCTCAGGGGCAAGCGGTGCTGTGGGCGGCGCTTTCGGACTTGCGGCTCTGTCGATAGAATTGCCTGTTTCTACAACAATTATGCTCAGATCCATTGCTGATATTGCACGAAGCGAAGGAGAAGACATAAATTCAGTTGAAGCTCAGCTTTCTTGTCTGGAAGTTTTTGCTCTCGGCGGTAAATCAGAAAAAGATGACAGTGCTGAAAGCGGTTATTTCACTGTGCGTCTTACACTTGCAAAATCAATATCCGAAATTACAAAGTATATTACAAAAAAAGGAATTGCCGAAGAAGGGACCCCTCTTTTAATAAGATTTATTGTAAAAGTTTCTACAAGATTCGGAATACAAGTATCGGAAAAGGCAGCTGCACAAGCTGTGCCTTTAATAGGAGCTGCAGGCGGTGCAATAATAAATCTCCTTTTTATCGATCATTTCCAGAATATTGCATGGGGGCATTTTACAATAAGAAGGCTGGAAAGAAAATACGGTCAGGAAGTTATTCGTAACGAATACGAGAACATAATGAGAAAAATTAATATCACTTTAAAATAAAAATATATTGTCTGAATTATTTGCTCTTGTTGATTTTAACCTACTTTAGTTGTTATTTTATCATTGAATAGGGTTTAACAAAATGCTTATTGCGCAAAGGCGGTTAAAGTAAAAAATATTGGTTTTTAAATTTAATTTATGTTTTGTTAGGTCGATATAATTGGCTTTAACAAAAAAGAAATTAGATATATTTTAATATCAACTAATAAAAAGGAGCAATATGGATATTTTAGGAGCAATTAACTCGGCTTTGGGCAGCCAGCCTAAAAAACAAGATGACTTAATGTCAGTTGTTGCTAATCTTATCGGAGGACAAAGCGGCGGATTAAACGGACTTTTAAGCCAGTTTGCAGCAAAAGGTTTGGGCGATGTTTTTGAATCCTGGATAGGTACAGGAAAAAATGCTTCAATCTCACCGAATCAGATTCAGGATGTTTTAGGCAGCGATCAGATTAAAAACATTGCATCAAAACTTGGTTTAAACTCAAACGATTTGTTAAATCAACTTTCCGGTATATTGCCGCAAGCCGTAGATAAAATTACCCCAGAAGGAAAAATTCCACAAGGCGATATTTTAAGTCAAGGAATGGAAGTACTTGGCGGATTATTCGAAAAAAAATAAAAACTATTAAAGGAGGATTTATGTCTTTACAAGTAAAATATAGTCCTGTTGTTTCTTTAGCTAAAGAATTAAATATGCAGAATATTGATATTAAAGAAGACGCTGGTAAATTAAAAATATCAGGGACTACTGAAACACAATATGAAAAAAATCTAATTTGGGATAAAATTAAGGAAATTGCAGGAGATAAACCTGCTGACTTAGTTGCCGATATTAAAGTAAGAAATACTGATTATTTGCATTTTCATACTGTTATAAGCGGCGATAATTTAAGCAAAATTTCAAAGCATTATTATAAAGATGCAAATAAATATATGCTGATTTTCAATGCGAACAAAGACCAACTGTCAAATCCTGATATGATAAAAGTCGGTCAAAAACTTAAAATCCCAAATCCTTAATATTTAAATGGATTACGAAATAATTCTTACAGTTCTTATGGGAATTGGATTAAGCGCTTCGAGTGGTTTCAGAATATTTATCCCGTTTCTGCTGATAAGTATTGCTGCATTAACGGGATATCTTTCTCTTTCAGATTCCTTTAGCTGGATAGGAACATATCCTGCATTAATTACTTTTAGCGTGGCAGTTATTCTGGAAATAGCAGCATATTATATTCCTTGGGTTGATAACTTTCTGGATACAATTGCGTCCCCAATAGCAGTAATTGCCGGAATTGTGTTAATGGCTTCGGTAATTACAGGGATATCACCATTATTGAAATGGGCTTTAGCAATTATTGCCGGAGGAGGAGTTGCTGCAACAATACAGTCCTTAACCGGGATAGTTCGAGCTACATCATCTGTAACAACAGGCGGAATTGGTAATTCTGTGGTTTCATCTATTGAACTAGGCGGTTCTGTTGTTATGGCAATAGCTGCAATGCTTGTTCCTGTAATTGCTTTTGCAGTTGTAGTTGTTTTAACCCTTTTAAGTTTAAGGTTTTTATTTAAGAAAATAAACCAAAATTAATCAATTTTAAAAATTCGAGGTTACAAAATGTCGATTATTTGGACAATCATTATAGGTTTAATTGCCGGAGCTTTGGCAAAGTTTATTATGCCGGGTAAAGACCCCGGAGGTATTATTATTACAATACTAATTGGTATTGCCGGTTCGGTTATATTTTATTTTTTAGGAAAATTTATTGGAATATACGAACAAGGTGAAACTGCAGGATTTATTGGAGCAACAATAGGGGCTATAATTCTTTTGGCAATTTACAGAATATTCAAAAAGAAAAGTGCCGCATAATATTTTAATACTCCGGGTCTGGATGTTTTATAAGATCCGGAATTCTAATTGGCCAAGGCAAGTTTAACATAAAATATTGTTCCTTTACCTGGTTCCGATTCAACTTTTATATCTCCCTTATGGACTTGAACGAACTGTCTGCATATTGATAATCCTAATCCCGAACCGGCAATATCGGTTGCATTTTTTGTACGGTAAAAAGGTTCGAAAATGTGTTTAATTTCTCCTTCAGGGATTCCCATCCCTTCATCTTTTACTTCGAAGTAGATGAATTCTTTATCTATTTCAACTTTTAAAATAATATCTTTTCCAGCAGGACTGAATTTGATTGCATTTGATAACAGGTTATCTAAAATGTGGTTGATTATTTTTAAATCGGCGTTTACCTCAAAATTACACTCCTCAAAAACAACATTTATTTGATGCGAATTTTTACAGTTTAATCTTTCTTTTTCTGCAAGCTCTAATATAGCTTGTTTTAAATTAAAACTGATTGGGTTAAAAGATAGTTTACCTCTGTCAGCTCTGCTTAATGTAAGTATATCATTAAGCATTTCAACCATTTCTAATACAGAAATTTGAATTGAGTTTATATATTGCAGATATTTTTCTTCGTCCCAGTTTCGTCCATATAGTTCAAGAAGATCTGTAGAAGACAATATCGATGTAAGTGGAGTCCGGAATTCGTGAGATACAAGCGAAATAAAACTATTTTTCATTTCGTTAAGCTGTTTTTCCTGCTCTAAGGCTTCATACATTTTTTGTTGTAGAATTTTCTGATCGGTTATGTCAATTGTAAGACCCACTATCCCTTCGGGGTTTTTTGTGTCATCGCCGTAAGCAGTTTTATAAACCAGCACATACCGGATTATACCGTTTCTGTCTTCCATAGAGGTTTCATAAACTATTTTACCAGCATTTTCTAAAAGAGTTTTATCAACTTTATCAGATTTTCGCTTTAATTCTTCTTTTAAAATACTTCCCACATCTTTCCCGATGATTTCATTTCTGCAGATTTCGTAATAATCTTCGAAGGATTTGTTAACATCGGTAAACCATCCTTTCTTATCTTTAACAAAAACAGGATGAGGAATAGTATTTATTAGTGTGCGAAGAAAAATATTCTGAATGCGAAATTCTTCAGTCCTTTCCTTAACAATAGATTCAAGATTGTTTTTATAGTTTTCCAATTCTTTATTTCTTTTTTCTAACTCTTTGTTTTGCTCATTTATAGAGATGTCATAATTATTCGAACGCTTATTGTAGAAAAAAAGAGCAATTAATCCGAGTGATAGAATTAAAGCATAAAGTATTGTTTCTTTCTTTTTATAAATATCTATTGAGTTAATGTATGAGTTGAAAGGAAGTGAAACAGAAATACCGCCTATTATATCGCCTGATTTATAACCTTGCTGGGCGTGACACTTCAGGCAGGAGTTTCCGGCAACAAAAGGGGCAATGTATCTGAGATATACATTCGAATCTTTGTGTTCAAGTGAATGAAATTCTTTTTCCCCTTTGGTCAAATGAGTTAATGCTTCCTTTTCCCAATCGTCTGCTTTGTTTAATGGATTAAGCGGTTTAAAACTTGTTATATGCGTTTCAATTCCTGATTGGTTATTTTGATGGTATACAAGTCTGGAAATAGAAGCCGGATTAAGCAATTTAAGTCTTTCTCCTGAATTTGTAATAATCGCATTATCCTTAACAGAGATATTAGTGTTTGATGCTAATGAATCAGAAATTTTAATGTAAATGTTTTTTTGACAAGAAGCCCATCCTCTATAAAGTTTATCTATTCTGAATCTGTTGCGTGCTTCATTTAAAGCTAAGTTGTACACATTATTTTCAATATGAGAAATACTTTTAAAATACGATATAGATATTCCTGCTGTCCAGATTACTGCAAAAGTTATTATTATTGACTTACGCTTTTTTATTTTTTCGGCTATATTAGTAGTCATTATTGTCCGGATAAATTCATTTTGATAATCGGATAAACAAATAAAATACTTAAGTAAAAATTCGAGAATAGGTTAGCTCTGTTGTTTAAATAGTTAATTTTAAAGGTTTAACTTTGCAGGAAAAATGTTAAAAAAGTTTATCATATTTTTTTCTATTATCACAATTATCGGATCTTGCAAGGATGGGAATAAATCAGTTGAACCTGAGGAAACAGTTGAAGTTTTTAATCCGCTTACAAATCCGCTGGATGGTCCGCCCGCCGGTAATCCCGATGGGAAATATCCGATTCCAATTTCTGCCGGACTTGCAGATATTTCCAAACCCGCTCACATAATTGGAACCGGAACGCCTGAAAGCTGCACTGCTGAGGATTTTATAAATGCAGTTGCGCAGGGCGGAGTAATTGTTTTTAATACCGGCGGAGAGCCTGTTACAATTACTTTAGACAGACCTGCAAAAATATTCAATAATAAAAAGCCGGATGTTGTTATTGATGGCGGCGGACTTGTAACATTAAGCGGCGGCGGAGCAACACGCATTTTGTATATGAATACCTGCGATAAAAATCAAGTATGGACAACTTCTCATTGCCAGAATCAGGACAGCCCGAGATTGACTGTGCAGAACCTGACATTTATTGACGGCAACTCGAAAAATGAAAAAGAGTTTGATGGCGGCGGCGCAATTTGGGTGCGCGGCGGAAGATTTAAAATTGTTAATTGCAGATTTTTTAATAATGTCTGCGCATCAACCGGACCCGATGTTGGAGGGGCAGCAGTGCGCGTTTTCAGTCAGTATAATAATCAGCCGGTTTATGTTGTTAATTCAACATTCGGCGGAAAAGAAGGTTATGGCAACACTGGTTCAAACGGCGGCGGTATAAGCAGCATCGGAGTTTCGTGGACGATTATAAATTGCCTTTTCTCGCATAATAAAGCAATCGGGAACGGGGCAAATCCAGCGCAGGCTGGTACTCCGGGCGGCGGCAGCGGCGGCGCAATTTATAATGACGGAAACACAATGACATTAAAAATATTAGGCACTTTAATAGAAAAGAATGAAGTTAACGCTCACGGTTCGGCAGTGTTTTTTGTAACCAATGATTTGTCCGGAAATATTGTAATAGATAACTCCGTAATTCGCAACAATAAAGGCGGCTCGTGGTATGCGCTTCCGGGCATTTCTATGCACGATGAAACCCGCATAGAAGTTACAAATTCGGTTATAGAGTGAAAAAATGACCAAAAGTCAGAAATTATTAAATTATGTTAGCTTGGTTAATTATGAAAGCATTTTATAAACTATTGTATTTATCGATTTTCTTTTCCCTTAACTTTTCTGCCTGCGAAAGCAAATCCAATTTTATTGAAGATAAAATGAACGCAAAAGAGAATTCCCATTACGCAAAAATTATAGATACAACTCTTTTCAGCCTGGTAATTGGCGACAGCATTAAACTCGAAATCAGTCTGCCGTGCAAATACAAAAAAGAAAAAAGTTACCCCGTAATATATATGACCGACGGCTATTGGCGGAGGGAGGAACACGATTCAATTCATAGACTGGGCTTTATTGGAAAACTCCCTGAAGTAATTGTTGCTGCAATCGGGTACCCTGATGGATACGATTATGGTGAAATACGCAAGCGTGATTTGATTGTTCATTCCGATAGATTCTTAAAATGTATTAAAGATGAAATTATTCCGTACGTAGAAAATAAGTACAAAATACTTCCGGAAGAAAGAACGCTATGGGGTTCTTCATTTGGAGGACATTTTCTTATTTACGCATTTACTCAGCATATAAATTCCGGAGAATTATTTAAGAATTATATTTGTGCAAGTCCTGCTCTTAACCCCGAAATGGAGCATAGCGATTTAATTGCAAACGAGCAGAAATTATGGGAAAGCACGCGAAATTTGCCTGTAAATCTTTACATTGCTGTAGGGGGAGACGAAACGGAACTTTTCCTGGATTCTTATAAAAATATTGTAGAAATGATAAAAATACATCCATATAAACATTTCCGATTTGAATATGAAATAATTCCGGGTACACATCATCATTCAGTCTGGAAACCGGCTTTATTTAACGGACTGAAGTTGTTTCTGAAAAATTAGTTGATTTAGTAAGCTCGTATTTATTATTTAAATAATTACCAATTATTATAATCAGTTTCTCGAATTTATTTCACAGTAATATCGGCATAAACTATATGCTAAGGGAGTATATGTCCGTGGGTTTAGAGTTTACACAGGTATATATTACTGATGATATTAACCAAGTTTTGGGGTTAGGCATAAGACCATTTTTCAGATTTTATCCTGTTAACAATGAAAATTTCAAATTATATTTTTCAAGTGGCGCGGGGTTGATTTACTTTTTTAAAAACTATCCCAAACCATCCGGCTTTTTCGGGGATTTGCGTGAAGGAACAAAATTGAACGGCTGTCCGAAATATGGAATAGGGGCGGAAATAAAAATAAGTTCAAAAATTAACATCAATGCCGGGTTGTGGCATTATCACTTCTCCAATGGTAATAATCCAAATTTTGAACGTAATCCCGGACACGATAGCAATGGGTTTTCGGTTGGACTGACATTTAACCCCGGGAAATAAATCTATTGAAAAAAATAAAAAATAATTTAAACAGACCTATAAATTACCGATTATGTATTTATATTAGCGGAAATTAAATATATCATTAACCAAATTGAGGTAACAGATGAAAAAGTATTTACTGGGATTATTTAAATTTTATTTAGTCAGTATCATTATTACTGGAAATATATTTGCGCAGTATCCGGCAAATCTATTTTGTAATGGAGAAGCAGGGGCACACAATCCAATAGGTGGGATCTATTATTATGCAGATTGGATAACAAATGTAACTTTTGCCGGAATAAACAATAATTCGGAACAAGATGGATGGATTACAAGATATACTTCGGTTACCGGAAGTGTACACAGGGGTGAAACCTATAGTCTTTCTGTAACAGTCAATACCACAGGAGCTGATTTTAGTTGGCAATATATTGCCGCTTACATCGATTGGAATAATGACGGTGATTGTGGAACAAGATCTGGGGAATCAATCGCTGATGCAGGGGAAGTATATTTGCTTGGACAGGGGGCAAGCCATCCGGCTACAATGACTTATAATATTACGATTCCAAACGATGCCGCTTTGGGAATTACTTGGCTTCGTATAATGCTTGATGGTGACACACCTGGGGGTGAGGGCGATTATCAGTGTTATGTTGGATATGGAGAAATAAAAGATTTTCCAATTGAAATACAAGAAGCGCTTCCAGTAGAGCTTACCTCATTTTCCGCTTCGGTTGAACAAAACGCAGTTACATTAAACTGGCAGACAGCAACGGAAGTGAATAATTACGGATTTAGTGTAGAGTGCAAAGTGCAGAGTGCAGAGTGGAAAGAGATCGGTTTTGTAGAAGGAGCTGGGAATTCGAACAGTCCAAAAGAATATTCATTCACTGATAATCTTACTCTTACTCATACTTCTTACTCTTATAGGTTGAAGCAAATCGATATCGACGGGAAATTTACATATTCAAAAGAAATAACAGTAGATGCAGCATCTCAGCCAACAGAATTTGCATTGAAACAAAACTATCCGAATCCGTTTAATCCGGCTACAAAGATAGAATTCTCAATCCCGGCAGAAAGCAATGTTGAGATAAAAGTATATAACATTCTCGGAATGGAAGTAGCTACCTTGCTGAACGAACACAAAACAGCAGGAACACACAATGTTGAATTCAACGCAAACGCACTTTCCAGCGGAATTTACTTCTACAAAATCACAAGCGGCAACTTTTCAGCAATTAAAAAGATGACGCTGCTAAGATAAAAGATTAAATTTAAAAGATATAAAACAAAACCCCGGCTTCCCGGGGTTTTGTTTTAAAGTAATATTCCCCGTCAGCAGAGAAACACGCGAAAATGTCTCTCGGCTGTCTGGGTCGCACCCAGACAGGATGCCGATGTTGTGTTTGGTAAGAGTGACCTAATCTCCAGGAAATATTTATTTCGTTTAGAGAAATGTTACAGAATGGACAGAAATAAAGAAAATTGCAATAAAAATAATTAAAGCTTGATCTATGTCACAAGCTTATATTTATTGCCTTGTTTTGTTTTTTATTATTACTGTTTTACTTATTATTCTAATTGTTTTTTTCGCTATTTATTTATCGTTGAATTAAATTAAGCTTAAAATAAACTATTCTAAAAACGAAGGAAGATTTATGAAAAATCTATTAACTTTTACTGCTGTAATTCTATTACTATTATTTCAATCAAAATCATTTGGGCAGGAAGCTTACATTGGCGATATAAAAATGGTCGCTTATAATTTTGCGCCCGAATTCTGGTTGCCTTGCGATGGCAGGCTGCTTCAAATTAACCAATATATGGCTTTGTATTCCCTTATTGGTACGACGTATGGAGGGGACGGCTTCAACACGTTTGCTTTGCCTGATCTTAGAGGAAGAGTGCCTGTTGGGATGGGACAAGGAAGCGGGCTTACAAACAGATCAATGGGAAGTAAAGATGGATCTGAGAGCGTAACCCTAAATGCTAATCAAATGCCTCAGCATACTCATCCAGTTTATTCAGATACAAATCCCGGAACAACTGAAACTCCAAGCGAAGGTACGGTTCCTGCAAAAAACTCTGCCGGAATACCGCAATACAGCACAAGTGCTAATACTACTCTTTCAGGAGGGACTGCAGGAGGCAATCAGCCTCACAATAATATGCCCCCGTATATAGTTATTAATTATATAATTTGCGTGGAAGGCATTTACCCAACGCGACCATAAATTAAAGAGAGCTAAAATGTATCTACTTAAACAAAATAATAAGATAAAAATATTTATTTATGCTGTATTTCTTTGCGGTGGTATTTTTGCACAAAACATCTACTGGCTTGATGCAGCCTATTCTTCCCCTGTTCTTGGGAAGGCTAAACCGGATGGATCTTCGGCAACAACGTTATCACTGACTGCTGGAAGTTTGCCTGAGGCAATTATTTTTGATTCAGGCAGTAAGCAGCTTTTTTGGACAGAGTTAAAATTCAGTTCTTCTTCAATTGGGATTTCCGATTCTACTCTATCCGGCTTTTCAGAAATTGGAGGCAGCGGCTCTGCTTTAAGGGGTGTTGCTATAGATAAAACTAACAATTGGATTTATTATATAAATTCCAACCTCTTAACCGGAGCTGTTATTTCCCGTATCAGACCGGGAGGTACAGAGAATGAAATATTATACACGATAGGAGGTTCGATTGCTAATCCGCGCGGATTAGCAATTGATGAAGCTGAGGGGAAACTCTACTATGCGGATTTTTCACAAGGAAGCATCTTTGTTAAGGATATTAATTCCGGAAATGCACCTGTTGCTTTAGTTACCGGATTAAGCGGACCTTACGGTTTGGCTATAAATTCTCAAAACAACAAACTCTACTGGAGTGAATGTAATTCAGGTGAGATTTGTTCCTGTGAAAAAGACGGCACCGGAATAACAGTAATTCATTCGGGATTATCATTTCCAAAATACATTTCCATCGATGAAGGAAGCGGAACAATTTATTGGACAGAAACAGGAACTTCAAGGATAAAAATGGCTTCTGTTTCTGGCGGCTCTATCACAACACTGCCTCTTACGGTTAATAACCCGACCGGAATTGTTTTTGTTTCCTCTGAAGAAGCACTTCCTGTTGAGCTAACCTCATTTTCCGCTTCGGTTGAACAAAACGCAGTTACTTTAAACTGGCAGACAGCAACGGAAGTGAACAATTATGGCTTCGCGGTTGAAAGGTCGATGGTTAAGGGTGAATGGTTGGAAGTTGGTTTTATTGAAGGAGCAGGGAATTCGAATAGTCCGAAAGAATATTCGTTCACTGATAATCTTACTCTTACTTCTTACTCATACTCTTTTAGATTAAAACAAATCGATATCGATGGTAAATTTACTTATTCAAAAGAGATTACTGTTGAGGCAGCATCTCAGCCAACAGAATTTGCATTGAAACAAAATTACCCGAATCCGTTTAATCCAACTACAAAGATAGAATTCTCAATCCCGGCAGAAAACAATGTTGAAATAAAAGTATATAACATTCTCGGTATGGAAGTAGCTACCTTGCTGAACGAACACAAACAGGCAGGAACTCACAATGTTGAATTCAACGCAAACGCACTTTCCAGCGGAATTTATTTCTACAAAATTTCAAGCGGCAACTTTTCTGCAATTAAAAAGATGACACTGTTAAGGTAAAAGATTACTCATAGAAAATAGAACACAAAACCTTTAAGAAAGAAACAAGTTTTCTTAAAGGTTTTTTTACACTATATAGTTGAAACTAAGTAATGAGTCATCAATGAGCTTCAAGCCAGTTTTCACCGATTCCGGTTTCTGCTATTACCGGAACATTTAACGGGAAAGCATTTTCCATCTGATATTTAACAAGCTGTTTAATTTCTTCAACTTCCTCTTTAGGAACATCGAAAACAAGTTCGTCGTGCACCTGAAGAACCATTTTTGTTTTATATTTGCCCTTTGCAAGATCGTTGTGGATTTTAATCATCGCAAGTTTAATCATATCGGCAGCGGTACCCTGAATAGGCATATTTATGGCAACTCTTTCTTCAAACTGCCTTACCAAGTGATTTTTACTGTTAATGTTCGGCAGAAATCTTCTTCTTCCTAACAGAGTTTCGGCGTAACCTTTTTCTTTAGCTTTGCCGATGCTTTCCTCCATAAAAGCTTTTACTTTTCCGAAAGTAGAAAAATATGTTTGAATTATTTCTTTCGCGTGAGTTTGTGTGATTCCCAAACGGGTTTTTAGTCCGAAGGCGCCGATACCGTATAAAATTCCAAAATTTACTTCTTTTGCTTTGCGCCGCATATCTGCTGTTACGCTTTCAGGACTTACTTTAAAAACTTGCGCTGCCGTGCTTCTGTGAATATCCTCGCCATTCAGAAAAGCTTGAGTTAAACCTTCGTCGCCGCAAATGCTTGCCATAATCCGCAGTTCAATCTGACTGTAATCAGCGCTTAAAAGCAGGTGATTTCCATCCGATGGAATGAACGCTTTTCGTATTTCCTTGCCAAGTTCCGTGCGGATTGGAATGTTTTGAAGATTAGGATTTATGCTCGAAAGCCGCCCTGTTGAAGCCACAGTCTGGTTAAAAGTAGTGTGAATTTTCCCGGTTTTCGGATTTATCAATTCAGGCAGTGCATCTGCATAAGTTGATTTCAGTTTTGAAATCTGTCTGTAATTTAACAGCACGTCAATAATTTCGTGTTCGCCCCGCAAATTTTCCAGTGAACGGGCATCGGTTGAAAATCCGGTTTTGGTTTTCTTCCCGGGATTAAGTTTTAATCTTTCGAACAAAACTTCCTGAAGCTGTTTTGTGGAATTTATATTAAAATCAACTCCGGCAAGTTCAATAATTTTAGCTGAAAAATTATCGAGAAGAATAAGAAGATCGCTGCCGAATAATTTAAGATTTTTAACATCTAATTTTATACCTGTTCTTTCCATATCTTCAAGAACTGCGGCAAGCGGGAATTCTACTTCGTAAGCAAGCTTATCAAGATTTTGTCCGCTGATTTCTTTATGCATTATTTCAAAAAGCCGGAGAGTTACGTCTGCATCTTCGGCTGCGTAATTTTTAATTTTTTCAAGCTCTACGCTGAATATTTTTGAAGGGTCTTTTTTTTCACCGATAAGTTCCGAAAGGGGAATGGGTTTGTAATTTAGATATTTTTGCGAAAGCTCGTCCATCCCGTGCTTCTGATCGGGGTCTATCAAATAGCTTGCAAGCATTGTGTCGAAGAAAAAATTATTTACATTTATTCCATAATTCCGTATTACTCCGATGTCAAATTTTCCGTTCTGGCAAATCTTTTTAATCTGCGGATTTTCGAAAACCGGTTTAAATATTTTTATGAAATCTTTAATTGGAAGACGGTCGTTTAAATTTTGCGAAAACAAATCTTCCGAAGTCCCGAAAGGATTTATGGCAACAAAATAAGCTTCCCCTTTTTTAGTTGAAAAGGATGCACCTGCAAGATTTAAACTGTGAATATTGAGCCCGTCAGTTTCGGTATCAAAAACAAACTGTTTGCTGTTTTGCAAAAGCAATGCAAGCTTTTCAGCTTCATCATGGGTTACTATCAATTTATATTTTACGTCATCAGCACTAAAAGAATTTACTTTTTCTTCCACTTTCCCAATTATCGAAGTAATTTCACCGCTGGTTTTTTCAAATATTCTGGAAATTCTGGCGCCGAAATTCTTTAATTCAAATTCCGCAAATAATTTCATCAGTTTTTCAATATCCTTCGGTGGAATCAGCTTTGCCTTTTCAATATCAAAATCAAAATCGACATCAGTAATAATTGTTGCAAGATCTTTTGAAAGAAATGCATTAGCTTTATTCAAAATAAGTTTATTCTTAACAGAATCTTTTTTCACAAAATCAATCTTTTCGTAAAGGTTCTCTATATTTCCGAATTCGTGCAAAAGGGGAGCAGCTGTTTTCGGTCCGATTCCGGCAACTCCGGGAATATCATCGGAAGAATCGCCGATTAAAGCGAGGTAATCAATCATCTGGTTCGGAGTAATGCCCAGATTATCAATTACTTTTTGAGTATTTGTAAATTCCAGTTCATCGTTATTTTTAGCAGGCTTTACTAAAAATATATTGCTGCTTACAAGCTGAATATAATCTTTATCTGGAGTTACTGCAAAAACTTTAAGTCCGGCTTTTTCGGCTTTTACCGCAGCTGTTCCAATAAGATCGTCTGCTTCGAAACCGGGTTTTATATAAACAGGGAAATCGAATGCGGCAATAATTTCTTTTATTTTTTCAATCTGCGGAATAAGATCTTCGGGCATAGTTTCGCGGCTCGATTTGTAAAGCGGGTATTTATCGTGACGGAATGTCTTTTCTTTTGAATCGAAAGCTACGGCAAGATAGTCGGGCTTAATCTCTTCAATAACCCTGAAAAGCTGGTTAAGAAAACCGAATATTGCGGAAGTGGGAAATCCGTAACTCGTTTTCAAAGGTCTGCTTATAAAAGCATAATATGCTTTATACGCCAATGCTAGCGCATCAATTAATACAAATGTTTTTTCCAAATTATTTTCCTTTAAAAAAATCAATTTTAATATTTTAATAATAAACTAATAATTGTAGATTTGATAATTAAAATTAAAATATTTGTAAAGTTTTATGCGGTTTATTATTTTTTTTGTTTTATCAGTTTTTTTTCTGGCTGAGCTGATTTATCATTCTTCAAATGAAATTAAATATGTTTCGGTAGCTTCTTGGAATCTTGAAAATCTTTTCGATACAGAAGACGATCCGCTTACAGAAGACGAGGAGTTTACTCCGGACGGTTCTAAAAACTGGACAGAAGATAAATTGGAAAGCAAGTTGAATAATCTTCACAAAGTAATAAAGTTTATTAATAACGGAAATGGTCCTGATGTTATTGCCGTTCAAGAAGTTGAAAATTTAAATGTATTGCAGTTTCTTATTAAAAAATGCCGTTATTTCAGAAAATACGAGGCAGTGCATTTCGAAAGTCCGGATAAAAGAGGAATTGATGTAGCTTTGTTATATGATAAGAATATTTTCAAACCGGTTAAAAAATTTGCACACAGAGTTGATTTGGAATTTGAAACACGTCCAGTACTTGAGGCTGTTTTGAAACACACATCCGGCGACACAATTTCTTTTTTTGTAAATCACTGGCCTTCAAGGAAAGGTGGAAAAGATCTATCGGAAAAATACAGAATGGAAGCTTCCGAAACATTAAAAAGTGCAATTGAGCAGAATTTTAATAATTATCAATCGGGCAACATTATAATTCTGGGTGATTTTAACGATGAGCCTGGTGATAAATCAATCAGTAATTTAATTGAGAATAATTCTTTTAATCTTCTTAATTTAGCCGAAAATATATCCCTTTCCGATTCTGGAAGCTATCTTTATAAAGGTAATTGGGATATGCTTGATCAGATTATTATTTCCGAAAAAATGACAAGATGCCGAATTAAGTATTCCGATAATTCGTTTAAAATAGTTAAACCTGAATTCCTTATAACAAAAAACGGAAAGTATAAAGGATCAGCTATTCCCACATTTGGCGGAAAAGATTATCATGGAGGATATAGCGATCATTTTCCGGTAACTGCAAATTTTTTAATTTGTAATTAGAACATGAGAAAATATCTTATAATATTCGGTGCATCGGGAAATCTTGGTAAGGGAGTAACAACTTCTATAATTAAAAAGAAATATGATAGTATAACTCTCCTCGATTTTGATATATCATCTCTTATAATATCGCAGCAAAACATAAATGCAAAAAGAATAAAAGACCTTTCGCTGGAGGAGAATGTAGCAGAGGCTTTTGAAATGTTTACTACCGACAGAAATTCGGAGTATTTCATTTTTTCCACAATAGGAGGATATTCCGGCGGCAAAGAAATATCGGAAACTTCTTATGATGAATGGTTAGCTATGCAAAAGCTGAATGCCAATATATCTTTTCTTATAGCAAAATATTCTGTAAAACTGTTAAAAAAATCAGCCGGCGGATCAATACTTTTTACAAGTGCAATGACATCTATTAATCCCGAAATAGGAAAAGCAGCCTACGGAACCAGTAAAAATTCTCTGAATTATCTGGTTAAATCACTTGCTCTTGAAGGCGCTAAATATAATTTTACCGCTAATGCTATTGCTCCCTTAGCTCTCGATACAGAGGAAAATAGAATATGGGCTGATGGAGATATATTAACTAAGCCTGAAGAGATAGGAGAATTTATATCTCATTTATTCAAAAATTACAAAAAAGTCAATGGAAATATTTATGAAATTACAGGTAATATATTACCAAATTTATGAGATAGTAAAATTATTTATTGACTTTTAAGCTCTAAATAGTTAGACTTACACGACTATTTTTAAAGAAATTGAACTTTAATAATAAATAATAATAATAATCACTCGGAGGTTACCTCTTATGTCAGTAATATCTATGTTAGGCTTTGTAATTGCTCAGGCTGAACAGAGTACTATTTCCTACTTGCAAACTAAATTCGTAGAAGGCGGGCTTTTTATGTGGCCTATTTTAGCTTGTTTGGTTATAGGACTTGGATTCTCATTTGCTAAACTCTATACTTTAATTAGAGCTAGTACTAATACAAAAAAATTCATTGTTGATGTAAAGAACGCTTTAAATAAAGGCGGACTTGAAGAAGCAAAAAGATTATGTGAAAACACACGCGGTCCAATCGCATCAGTATTTCATGCTGGACTTTTAAGAGCAGACGAAGGTATTGAAGCTGCAGAAAAAGCTATTATGACTTACGGCGCTATTGAAATGGGTTTTCTTGAAAGAGGAATGATTTATATTTCTACATTTATTACACTTGCTCCTATGCTTGGTTTTACTGGTACAGTACAAGGTATGATCCAGTCATTCGACGCTATTAAAGAAGCTGCTCAGATGTCGCCAGGTATAGTTGCAGGAGGTATTTCGGTGGCTTTGTTGACAACTCTTTTCGGACTGGTAGTAGCTATGATCCTTCAGGCATTTTATAATATTTTTATATCACGTATAGATAAAATAGTTGCTGATATGGAAGAGAGTTCAATCGAGTTAATTGATACACTTTATGATATGAGTACAGAAGAATAAAAATAAGAGATAACCAGAATGATAAAGATAAAAAAACGTAAAATGCAAGAAGCCGATATCCCAAGCGGTTCTATGGCAGATATTTCATTCTTGCTTCTTTTATTCTTTATAGTTTCTTCCACAATTGACGTAGATACAGGTATCGGTATGACCTTGCCTGATTTCGTTCCCCCGGGATCACCTCCGCCTCCGGTAGTATCAAAAGACAGGATGGCCACACTTGTTGTGAACGAGAACGGAATGGTGTTATTAAGTGATAAAGTTATTGCAATTCCGCAAATAAGAACTAACTTGATTGAAAGAATTACAAGTAAGATAAATCTTCCAAGTAACAAGAAACTTATTGTTTCGATAAAGACTGACAGAAAGACTAATTACCATTTGTATATTCAAACACTCGATCAGGTAAAAGCAGCTTTTTTCGAAGTTAGAGATACTTATTCACTTGGTAAGTTCGGAAGAAAAACTATTGATTTGAATGAAGAAGAAATGGATGATGTAAAACAGGCAATACCAATTATTATTTCGATTGCTGAACCTGAAACTGTATAAATGAATAGGTACGAAAAATGAAATTTGAAAAGAAACGTGCTACAACTAAACAGGAAATACCAACAGCTTCACTTCCTGACATTGTATTTATGTTACTTCTATTCTTCCTTGTATCTTCAACTTTAAGGGAGGTGGAAGTCTTAGTGAAGTTTAAACTTCCTGAAGCAAAAGCAATAGAGAAAATTGAAAACAAAAGACTTGTTTCCTACATTTGGGTAGGAGATGACGGACGTATTCAGGTTGATGATAATATTGTTCAGGTAAAAGATATTCAGGATATTATGTACAAAAAAAGAGAAAATATGCCTCAAGTTATTGTCTCTTTAAGAGTTGATCGTACATCGAATATGGGTGTTGTTACCGATATTCAACAGGAACTACGAAAAGCATACTGTCTTAGAATTAACTACTCAGCAAGTCTGAAACTTTAATTTTATCGAAAATTATTACAAAGGCAGGCTTTTAGTCTGCCTTTTTTTTTGGAGAATTATATGAACTTAACAGAAAAAATAAATGAAGATTTAAAAAATTCAATGAAAAGCGGCGATAAGTTGCGCACTACAACATTACGTTCAATTAGAGCGTTAATATTGGAGTTCGAAAAAAGCGGACAAAACAGAGCTATTGCTCCTGAAGACGAGATAAAAATGCTTACACCTGCAGCAAAAAAAAGAAAAGAATCAATAGAACAATTCCGGAATGCCGGACGTGAAGAGTTGGCAATGCAGGAAGAAGCTGAATTGAAAATAATACAAGAGTATTTACCTGCCCAGATTAGTGAAGAAGAACTCTATTTTAAAATAAAAAAAATGGCAGAAGAGACAGGCGCTACAGATAAAACACACTTTGCAAAACTTATGCCAAAAGCTGCCGCAGAATTTAAAGGGAAAGCTGACGGAAAAATAATAAAAACAATTGTAGAAAAGGTTTTGAGTATAGGTTGAATTATATTGATTACATCATAATTGCTTTTGTTATAATTGCTTTTTTGCTTGGATATAAAGATGGCTTAGTGCGAAAACTTATTGGAATTATTGGTTTTTTTGTTGCAATATACGCTTCTTTTAAATTCAGCAAAGATGCTGCTGGAATAATATCACCGATTTTCAATAATGATATGTATCTTTCGGAAATTGTTTCAGGTATTCTTATTTTTCTTTTGGTTATTTTGATTGTTGCAATTATAAAACGTATAGTTCACCCGATTGATAAAGTTAACAGATTCATAAATCAAATACTCGGCGGAATATCAGGATCTGTTCAGGCAGTCTTTTTTTTAAGCGCTCTGTTTTTAGTACTTCGTATTTTTAATTATCCAAATGACGTTGAAAAAAATAATTCTATGCTGTTTAATGATATTTATACAATTGTTCCTACAGTAATTGATTACATAATTGGAAATGATTCTGAAAAAATAGATTTATTTGAAGATATAATAAAAAAGAATGATACTGATTCGTTAAATATCGAAAATTATATTAACAACAAGTAATAAGAAAATGAAA
>JAAYAN010000191.1 GCA_012719345.1 Ignavibacteria bacterium
CAGTTGCAAAAATGTTTCGAGTTGGTGGAGCAATGATATTTGCATTAACAGCAATAATTTCTATAATATATCACCAAAAATCCTATAACCGTGCGTTTAGTTTGAGACTTCATTGCATTTAGTTTGAGATTTTTATTTGTGCCGAAATATAAGTAAAAAGCCGCTGTTTTTTAGCGGCTTTTTACATGCATTTAACTGCCATTAAAATACTTTAAAATACTTGTGTTTGTCCATCGTTTTTACTTGCCTTTTTATATCAAAAACGTTATATTTAACCAAGTTCATTATTTATTTTATTTAATAACAATTCCAGGGCGGCAACCTGGTTAAAATTTCGGCGGAGGAACAAATGACAAATCAAATCAGCATCCCGTCAATCTTAACAGCAAACACCTATTTTTGGAACTCAGCAAATTCTGCATCTTCGAGAAGATACTGCGAAGAAAAGAGACAAAACGAAGTCGCGTCTTTTTTTAGCGAAATCGGGTTTAATGTAAAAAGAAACGGCGATAATGTTATAGCAACAAAAGAAGAAGTTGAAGTTGTTTTTCATTATTCAGAAAGCTGCAAAAACGTTTATAAAACACTTTCTATTACTAAAAACGGAAAGAAAAGCAACATTACAGCAATTAAGAAATTATTAAACTAATAAATGGAAACAGGGGTCAGTCGGGCGCAGGTGCGCTGTCGAGATGTTCCCCTTAAAAAGTGGTGCGCCACAGGAGGATAAAATGGAATTAACAATTAATATTGAAGTGAAAGGGAGAAAAATTGGTACGCTTGGATGGCTTGAGAGTGTACTCGCAGACGGAAATTTTGTAATTAAAGATACCAAATCGGGTGTGCCGGGTATGTTTTTTCATCAGAACCATTTGGAAAATGGACAGGAGGCAAAAGAAAGTGAAGGAAATATTTTTATTTGTCGTGCGTTTACGGACGATGAACATCGTCAAGGATATGAAGTTTATTCATTCAATTCGATAAATTATATTTTAATTTATGCGCAGTCAACTGATTACATTTACGGATTTACGAGGTATCCCTTGACCCCCGCAGCGAACAAAAAACTTGAAAATATGTTATATGCAGCACTATTGAAATACAAAGAGTGGTTTGAATCAAATTAATTTCCAGCCCCTTCGGGGGCTTTTTTTTGAGGAGTTTATGAACCGAAATAAAAATCAAAAAAGCGTGTATGTAAGAGATAAAAATATAACTGCGTGGGAATCTATTCCTGTTTCAATGCGTGCGGAGTTTATTAATTGGTGTCTTGCTGAAAAACTTGAAGAATTTAGAAATGCGCCGAAGTGGTGCGATCAAATTTTATCTGATACGAATTCATTTAATGAAGTTCTTAGCAATTTGAAAGAAAGCAGAAACTTTTCTAATTCGTTTCTTGTCGAGTACGCACTTTATGAGCTTATAACAAAAAAATTAGACGACAAATTTTTAAGCATTGTGTTCGAAAAAAAAGGGAAAATGGAGCGAATGAGGGTTAAACGAAAGCTTAGTACGATTCGCGAAAAATACAAACTCGCGCATAAAAATTATAAAATAGGAGACTTATGAACGAAAAGAACTGGCAAGTCCTTGTTTTGCTTTTAAAAGAAATAGCAAAGCAAAAGGGCATTACACAGCAGCAAATCGCAGACAAAACAGGGCTGCTTCAATCCGGAATAGCGCGGACGTTTAGTTTAAGATCTTGCCCGAAACTGGACTACTTTTTGCAACTTGCGGATGCAATCGGGGTTAATTTCTTCTTTGAAGATAAAGAAGGAAAGACTGATTTGAACGTTGCTTTTGAGAAAGCGATGAATGAACTTGGTAGACGAAAGCCGAGAGGGAGGGAAAACTAACCCATCGGAAAAACCCATCGGAAAAACCCATCGGAAAAACCCATCGGAAAAACCCATCGGAAAAACCCATCGGAAAAACCCATCGGAAAAACCCATCGGA
>JAAYAN010000017.1 GCA_012719345.1 Ignavibacteria bacterium
AATCATCGATTTCGCAGTAGATTTTTGTTATGTTTTTCATAGAGTTTTTAATAAAATGCTCTACGAGCTAAACATTCTTATTTCTTAATTAATTCCTTATTTGTTTTTTTATATCGAACTCAGGTTACATTACAAAACAATGGTAAAGTTCTTTTTCCATTTACACAAAATAATTTACAGTCTGCTATGTACTTCGGGATGTAATTTGATAGGAAATTGCCCGCAAACTGCCACTAATGCTAAACTTTTTGTTAAGAAAATTCTCCTTCTCGATATTAATCAAAACAGTTTAAAATACTTTTACCTTATTTTAGCGCGGTTTATTATGTTTAGCTTATGAATATTTTTAAATTAACCGAGCGGTTTATTTTATCGTGGTTCGAACCAAAATCTTTACTCATCTGGGGTTTTGTGTTAACTATTTTTTCCGGCTCTTTGCTTTTAACTGCGCCTTTTGCATTAAATACCGGTAAATCGATTACATTTATCGATGCACTTTTTACTTCGGCTTCGGCAACCTGCGTAACCGGACTTGCGGTTGTTGATACAGGCTCACATTTTTCGCTGTACGGACAAATTATAATTCTTTTTCTGATTCAGATAGGCGGTCTTGGCGTAATGTCCTTTTCAACACTTTTCTTATTCTATTTACGTGGCAAATTCGGGATGGGCAGTCGCGAAATAATTCAGGAAACCCTCTCATTTTTCGATACAACAGATATTGCCGCACTTTTAAAGTCGGTTTTTGTATTTACATTTTCGTTTGAAGCAGCAGGCTCAATTTTACTTACCTCACGTTTTATGTTCGATATGCGTTTTGAAAAAGCTTTGTTTGCCGGAATTTTTCATTCCATTTCGGCTTTCTGCAACGCGGGGTTCAGCATATTTCCGGATAGCCTGATGAGTTACCGGTCGGATATTTTTGTTAATGTTGTAATTATGATACTTATTATTACAGGGGGAATCGGATTTATTGTTATGTATGAGTTTGCCGGAATTCATAAAAAAAGATTTTTATTTCACAGACTTTCACTTCATACCAAAGTTACGCTGCTTTACAGCGGCGTATTAATATTTGCAGGCGCTGTATTTCTTTTCATTTCGGAATATAATGTTTCAATGCAGGGGTTCGATTTTAAAACCAGAGTGCTTTCTTCCCTTTTTCAATCGGTATCTCCCAGGACGGCAGGTTTCAATACGCTCGATATCGGCTCGTTTTCAATAATTTCTTTATTTATAATAATTTCGCTTATGTTTATTGGCGCGTCTCCTGCTTCTTGCGGTGGAGGTATGAAAGTTTCTACAATAGCTGTTCTGTTTGCTTTTATCCGCTCGAGGATAAAAGAAATGCGGAATGTGAATCTTTTTTACAGTACGCTTCCTATGCATATAGTTTCCAAGGCGACAATGGTTTTAGTTTTTGGAATTATAACCGTAGTTTTATTTTCTTTTATAATTTCCATCTTCGAATTGGGAAATACAGCTTATTATAATAACAGTTCCGATTTTATCCGCGTTTTTTTTGAAGTAGTTTCTGCTTTTGGTACAGTTGGGTTATCAACTGGAATAACCGCCGCACTTACTGACTTCAGTAAAATTGCGTTATGTTTTCTTATGCTGATTGGAAGAATAGGACCCCTTACTATTGTTTTAGCCGCGGGAACAAAAGAGGAAACAGACATTCGTTTTGCCGAAGATAATATTCTGGTTGGTTAACCGAAAACAGCATTTCAAAATACTTTTATTATTTATTCTGCCTGTTTGTTATGTTTGCGTTATGAATATTTTTAAAATAGCCGAAAAACTTGTTATTTCGAGATTCGATCCTAAAGTAATTCTTGTTTTAGGATTTGTTTCTGCCGCAATTGCCGGAACAATTTTACTGAGTATGCCGTTTTCGCTGACCGGGGAGCCTGTTACTTTTATCGATATATTTTTTACCGCCGCGTCGGCTGCCTGTATTAATGGACTAATGACAGTTGATATAAGCAGGCATTTTACTTTTACAGGACAGCTTATTATTATGGTTTTAATTCAGATAGGCGGACTTGGCATAATGTCTTTTTCTACATTATTCCTTCTTTTTTTACGCGGTAAATTTGCAATGAACGAAAGAGAAATTGTACTTGAATCATTATCTCTTTTCGAAACAACAGACGTCAGCAAATTATTTAAATCCGTTTTTGTTTTCACCTTTTTATTCGAAACAGTTGGGGCAATTATTTTAACTGCCCGGTTCTCAAATGATATGCCTTTTCAGGAAGCGCTTTTTTCGGGATGTTTTCATTCCATAGCCGCTTTTTGCAATGCCGGTATCAGTATTTTTCCGGACGGATTGATGCAGTTCCGCTCCGATATTGTTGTAAATATTATAATAATGATTCTTATAGCGGCAGGCGGTATCGGCTTTGTAGTTATGTATGAGCTTTCAAAATTCAACAAAAAAAAATTCGCTTTCTTTAGATTATCATTACACACAAAAACTGCATTGCTTTTCAGCGGAGGGCTAATTTTATTGGGAGCTCTTCTGTTATTTATTACGGAATATAATGTATCTATGCAGGGCTTCGATTTTAAGACCAGAATTTTATCGTCGTTGTTTCAATCGGTTACCAGCCGTTCAGCCGGTTATAATACTCTGGATGTAAATTCATTTTCCGTAATTTCTTTACTTATTATAATTTCATTAATGTTTATAGGTGCATCGCCCGCTTCGTGCGGAGGCGGAATAAAAGTTTCTACTATTGCGGTTATAATTGCTTTTATCCGTTCACGAATAAATGATGTTAAAAATGTGAATCTCTTTTACAGTACCATCCCTTTTCACATTATTTCAAGAGCAATATTAGTAATGGTTTTTGGAATAATAACAGTTCTGGTTTTTTCTTTGCTGATTTCAATTATCGAACTTTCGGGTTCTCCGTTTTATTTGAACAGCACAAAGTTTTTAAGAATTTTTTTCGAGGTTGTTTCTGCTTTCGGCACAACAGGACTTTCTACAGGAATTACTTCTTCTTTTTCCGAAATCAGTAAATTTTTGCTATCTTTTCTTATGCTAATCGGCAGAATAGGTCCGCTTACTCTTGTGTTAGCTGCCGGTTCAAAAGAAATTGCTGATATTAAATATTCAGAAGACAATATATTGGTAGGATAATAAAATGAAAAGTATAGCAGTAATAGGTTTAAGCAGTTTTGGTTTTTTCCTTTGCAAATCTTTAAGCGAACTTGGTTTTGACCTTATGGCAATAGATACAAAACCCGATTTGGTTAATCAGGTAAAACCTTATGTACGCAAAGCAGTAATAGGAGACGCTAAGGATAAAGAATATTTACTGAAACTTGGCATAACCGATTTTGATATTGTGGTTATATCCGTCGGCAGTAAAATAGACGTGAGTATTTTAATTACTCTTTATATGAAAGAGCTGGGATTAAAGGAAATAATTGCCAAAGCTGTTAACGAAGATCACGCAAGAATTTTGGAAAAAATCGGGGCAACCCGTATTATATTTCCTGAAAGAGATATTGCTAAAAGGATGGCAAATGTAATTGCATCACCAAATTTTCTGGAATATATTCCGCTTACCGAAGGCTTTGGTTTGATTGAAATAAGTCCGGCAGCAGAATGGCAGGGGCAAAAACTGAAAGAGCTTGATCTCAGGAAGCAATATAAAGTACAAATTGTAATGGTACGCGATATCATCACCGAAAAAACAACTATTCCCGATGGCGATTATATGTTGAAAGACAGCGATATTTTATATATTATTGGAGACAATAAAAATATACTTCAACTTAATACCGATATCGGATAAAAACAAATATAGGAGATGTTTAATGAAAAAAATTTTATTAGCTGCAGCGTTGTTTAGTATTCTGATTCCTGTTAAAGGGCAGAACATTATTACTCTTTATCCTGATTCTGCAAAAGAACAAATCAGCAGGCACATTTACGGTCATTTTGCCGAACATCTCGGCAGATGCATTTACGAAGGTATCTGGGTCGGACCCGATAGTCCTATTCCAAACACACGCGGAATCCGAAACGATGTTGTTAAAGCTCTCCGCGATATTAAAGTCCCTAATGTAAGATGGCCCGGTGGCTGCTTTGCAGATACATATCATTGGATGGACGGAGTAGGCGATCCAAGCCAGCGCAAAAAAATAGTAAACACAAACTGGGGCGGTGTTACCGAAGATAACAGTTTTGGAACCCACGAGTTTATGGATCTATGCGAACAGCTCGAATGCGAACCTGTAATCTGCGGAAACATTGGCAGCGGCACTGTTCAGGAAATGGCAGACTGGGTTGAATATCTTACTTCCGATGCCGAAAGCCCAATGACTGAATTGCGTAAGAAAAACGGACGCGAAAAACCATGGAAAGTGAAATATTTCGGTATTGGCAACGAAACCTGGGGATGCGGCGGAAATATGACTGTTGAATATTATTCTAACCAATTACGCAAGTATTCGAATTTTGTTAAAAATTACGGCGATAATGTTTTATACAAAATAGCGTCCGGTTCAAACGATAAAGATTACCCTTGGACAGAACATCTGGTTGATCAATGGGCTAATAAAACACAAGGCTATTTGAAGGGCTATATGAGCGGAATTTCGCTTCATTATTATACAATCTGCAATAATTGGGATATAAAAGGTTCAGCTACCGATTTTTCAAAAGAAGAATGGGGAAATACTTTTTTTAAGACAAAAATGATGGATGAATTTGTAAAAGGACATTCAGCTGTTTTGGATAAATATGATCCCGAAAACAAAATAGGACTTATAATTGATGAATGGGGTAACTGGTTTGAAGTTGAACCTGGAACAAATCCCGGATTTTTATATCAGCAGAACACCTTACGCGATGCGCTTGTTGCATCTATAAATCTTGATATTTTTAACAATAATTGCACCCGTGTTAAAATGGCAAATATTGCGCAGATGATAAATGTTTTGCAGTCAGTTATTCTTACAAAAAAAGAAAAATTAGTATTAACTCCAACATATTATGTATTCAAAATGTTCACCGTACATCACGATGCAACCCTTATACCTTCTGTTGTAAAAAGCGATAACTTTGTAATCGGCGATAACACAATACCATCAATAAGCGGTTCTGCTTCAGTTGATAAGGACGGAAAAGTACATATTACAGTAACTAATGCCGATCCGGATATGTCGAAAGAAGTTAAAATTGAACTTGACGGGGAGAAAAGCTACAAGTTTGTACGCGGCGAAATTATTACCGGAAAAGAACTTAACAGCTTGAATGATTTTGATAAATCTGAAGAAGTTAATATCAAAGAATTTAAAAACGTTAAAGTTAACGGTAAAAATATCGAAATTAAAATGCCGTCAAAGTCAGTTGTAATGATTGAACTTAAATAAATTAAAATTATTGAAGAAAAAGTCCGGTTATACCGGACTTTTTTGTTTTAAATGAGTTTTATTACTTAAAGTCGAATTTCGAAGTATTGCAGTTAGACTATTCTTAAAAAAAATATATCAGCTGAATTATAAAAAAACAAGTTAATTGCATAAACATTTGTAAAACTATAAACCATTTTTAATCTTTTCCAACTCGTCCCATCTTTCGTATAGCTGTTGTACTTTATTTTTTGCAGCATCTAATTCAGCGTTTAATTCTTTTGTGCGGGCTGCCATTTCTTTATAAAAATCGGGGGACGAAAATATTCTTTCAATTCTTTCAACTTCCGTTTCTGCATTTAGAATATCTTCTTCAATTGTTTCAAGTTTTTTCTTTTCCTTCCAGCTCAGCTTTCTTTCAGCGGATTTTTCTTTTGCGGGAGCGGTTTTCGTCGGTGCGACTTTAACAGAAATTGATGCATTATTCCGGATAGTTTTCTTTTCGTGGTAATCGTCGTAATTTCCCTCGCTAAAATACAAGTTACCGTTTTCTTCAAAAGCAAGAATTCCGTTACAAACCCGGTTAAGGAAATATCTGTCGTGACTTACAACAATAACACATCCTTCAAAAGCAATAAGAGCTTCCTCCAAAATTCTTAAAGTGGGCAAATCAAGATCGTTTGTGGGTTCATCGAGTATCAGGAAATTCCCGCCGTTTTTTAATATCAGAGCAAGTGCGAGTCGGCTTTTTTCTCCGCCGGAAAGTTTTTCGACTCTTGTATTAATTCTGTCGTCTTCAAAAAGAAATCTTCGCAAATAAGACCAAACGGTTATTTCTCCTCCTCCGAATTTTATATAAGTCTTTCCTTCACCTATTGTTTCCAGCACAGTTTTCTCGTCATCCAAAATCAGCCGCGATTGATCGATGTAATTAAAAACAGTGTTCTCGCCGATTGTTGTTGTCCCCGAAGAGGGCGGAAGTTTTCCTAAAATTATTTTTAAAAGTGTAGTTTTACCGGCTCCGTTGGGGCCTATAATTCCAAGTTTTCTTCCCGGTTCAAATTTTAATCCGGCATTTTTAAAAAGAATTTTTTCGCCGGTTTCAAAACTTAAATTTTCAAATTCAAGAACTTGTTTTCCAAGTCTTTCGGGCGGCGGGATAATAAGGGTTACATCATTTTCCGCTTCAAACGGTTCTTTAGCTGCGACTTCAAAATATTGATCCAAACGGCTTTTCGATTTAGAAGTCCGGGCTTTGGGCCCGCGTCTTACCCATTCAAGCTCGCGCCTCAAAAAATTCTGGCGCTTTTTTTCTTCCGATTCCATCCGCGCGGCGCGTTCAGCTTTATTTATCAGGAAATCGGTGTAATTCCCATCGTGCGAGTAAAAAATTCCATTAGCCAATTCAACAATTCTATTGGCAATTTTATCCAGAAAATACCTGTCGTGAGTTACAAAAATACAGGTGCCATTATATTGTGCAAGGAAATCCTCAATCCACTCGATTGAGCTTGTATCGAGATGGTTTGTCGGCTCATCAAGAATAAGAATATCGGGCTGTGAAATAAGCGCGCGGCAAAGTGCAGTTCTTCTTTTTTCTCCACCGGAAAGAATGGGAATACGGTTATTGCCATTCGGGGCACTAAGCGAGTGCATCAAGGTATCGAGCCGGTTTTCAAGATTCCAGCCATCGGCATTTATTATTTTATGTTCTAATATTTTCCGCTGCGGATTATTATAGTCAAGCGATTCGTATTGCCTTATAGTATTTATAATATCGGCCGCGCCGTCAAGAATATTTCCACGGACTGTTTTTGTTTCATCGAGCGTGAAATCCTGTGAGAGGAATGAAACTGCAGCATCTTTTCTTTTTGCAACTTCACCCGAATCGGGGGTGAAAAGACCGGAAATTATTTTCAGGAAAGTGGATTTTCCGGCTCCGTTTCTTCCAACAAGTCCTATTCTTTCACCTTCGTGAAGTGCAAGCGAAGCATTTTCTAATATAATCTGCGTTCCGAATTTTACCGTTATGTTTTGCGCCGAGAGAATTGCGGGATTGTTTGATGCCATTTTACTTTTCTTGTTATTGGAAGAATATTGATAAATCTGAATCCAAAAATAAGCATTTATAATCTTACTATTTAATACTGAAATTAGTATTTGAGAAAAAACGTAACAAAAACAATTCTCTGGTGTAAACACTAAAGATTTTGGGGAAAATTATTCCCCTGAAAAAAATGTAAAAAAAAGATGTTATAACAAATATTTAATTTGACATTTTGTCCGATTTATTGCATATTGCAAATAAGATATTTTATCTGATTAGAATTGAAAAGGAAACTGATATGAAAAATATAACTTCAAAACGCAATCTTACAGAATTTGAAATTGAAATACTTCCTCATAAATCTTCGCTTCGCAGCTTTGCTCTTAAACTAACAGGCGATGAAGAAGATGCGGATGACCTTCTTCAGGATACACTTTTAAAAGCTTTCCGGTTTTTCGATTCGTTCGAAAAAGGCACAAACAGCAAAGCCTGGATTTTCAGGATAATGAAAAATTCATTCATTAACGATTACCGTAAAAATGTAAAACAGCCGAATAAAGTTGATTACGAAGATGTTCAGAATTTTTACGAAAACATTAAAGCTTCGGAAGTTAAAGTCCAGCATTTGCAGGAAGATGCTTTCAGCAGCGTTCTTGATGATAATATTACAAATGCAATTGCATCTCTGCCGTCCGATTTCCAGACGATAATTATTCTGAGCGATTTGGAAGGTTACACTTACGAAGAAATTGCTGATTTTGTTAATATCCCGATTGGAACTGTCCGGTCGCGGCTTCACAGAGCGCGTAAAATGATGTACTCAAAACTTTACAGTTACGCGCGCAAACGCGGATACGTTCAGGAAGAAGTTTTGAATTGATTATCTTCGTTTAAGAATTATAAAAGTTATCTCCGGTGTGGAATTATACCGCACCGGGGCTACCGACATCCCCAATCCCCGGTTAACGGAAAGAAGCATATTTCCAATTCTGAAATCACCTTTTATATATTTGGTTTCAAAAAGAGTGGGCGAAATATTGAAAAACGGATAAAACAATGTTATCTGTCCTCCGTGTGTGTGACCGGCAAGCATAATATCAAAACCGTTTTCCGAAGCCTTTTCGGCTAAAAACTCCTGCGGCTGATGAGTAAGAAAAATGTTTAAATCGCTTCCGGCATCCGGAACAGATACGGAATCCAGCAAACTGCCGTTTATTTTTTTTGAATAAGTATGGGTGATAAAAGAAATACTGATGGATGAATTTTCGACAATGAGTTTTACTTTTTTATTATCAAGCATCTTAACATTATTTTGTGAAAGCGCTTCAGTAATTTCGCGCCTGCTCCTTGCATTGTCCGGCCTGTAAGCCCAATTATCGTGGTCGCCAATGCACGAATATACTCCGTAAAGCGAACTCAGTTTTCCTAAATGATCAGCAGCGGAGTTAATGTATTCGGGACCGCTTGTAATAATATCCCCGCCGATAAGAATAAGATCGGGCTGCAGAGAATTGACTTTATTGATATAGCGTAAAACCCGTTTGCCGTCGGTATACTTGTCCACCTGAATATCCGAAATTAAAACAAGCCGGAAATCATCCAAATCTTTGCTTAAATTTTTCTTACTGTATTCAACAACCCGCACCGAAACAGAATTCCAGTCGTGGTATACCCGCAGAGGAACGTAAATTAAAAAACCGGCGGTTATTAAAAGCAGCAGTCTGCATTCAAGTTTTTCTAAAGTATCTTTCCGCTTTTTAGTGAAAAAGGAAATTGCGAATTTAAGAATATCGATAGTGGCGAAGAACAAAACCGATTGAAGAATAATAAGTTGAATTACCCAAAATGGAATTACAATGTAATTATCCCAAAATGCATTTTCGGGATACTCAAAATCAGCTATACCGAAAAGGGTTTTATATATCCATAATACTATGGTAACAAGCGGATAGATATTAATAAAAATAAAAAATACTATTCGCTGAAATTTCTTGCCGTATTTGCTCAATCCGGGAAAACGGAAAACAAGAAATTTTTCAGCTTTCCGTACAAAGTAATATTGTACGAGAAAAAGAATCAGTAAAATTATTAGGTTTCTAAAAAAATAAAACATAAAGCTCTGGATTTTAGATATTTAAAAGACTATCAAAACTGTTGATTATAAAATCGGGAAATTCATTTTTAAGAAATTCAGGTTCGCGGTAGCCGAAAGTAACAGCACAAGTTTTGCTGCCGGCATTTTTACCACAGCGGATGTCAAGTTCGGTATCGCCTACCATAATACATTCACGCGGATCAATTTTATATTTATCGCAAATCATTAAAAGCTGCGAAGGATCAGGTTTATGAGGAATTCCGTCCCTTCTGCCCATAACTGTTGTAAAATACTTTGCCAGTCCGAAGTGATTAATGATTAAGTCAGCTTGATCCTGAGCTTTGGTGGTAAGCAATGCGATTTGTTTCCCGGATTTTATCAATTTATCAAGAGTACTGGTCACTTCAGGAAATAATACTGAATGATTAATAAAGTTGAAATATGATTTTTTATAAAACGTTAAGAACTTATCGAAATCGGGAACATCAATAGAATATATTTTGAAAATGTCTTCGAAATGCATTCCGATATGATTATTAAATTGATCCTGAGTTATGGAATACTTAATATTAAAATTGTTGAAAGAACAAACCATTGCTTTGTAAATAGTCTTATGCGACTCCATAAGTGTTCCGTCGAGATCGAAAACATAAGCTTTTAAATTATAATTCAATTACATTCCTCATAATTATACAACAAAATCCGGATAACCATTAAATAAATTTAACAGATTGAAAATTTATGAATATTTGGTTATTTTTATCAACTTGATAAAAAAAAGTGGTTTTAAAATAATAAAAATTTAATAGAATAAATAATAAACAAAGGAGTATAAAACTATGCCAGTAGCAGACAGTAAAACTTATCAGAGAATGCTGGAAAATGCAAAAAAAAATAAATTTGCATATCCTGCTATCAATGTAACTTCCGAAGCAACAGCAAATGCCGTTTTGGAAGCTTTAGCAGAAACGAAATC
>JAAYAN010000192.1 GCA_012719345.1 Ignavibacteria bacterium
TGAAACAATAACCGATGCGAACTTTGTAGTTTTAGATAAAGATAATAACACTTATAATTGGACTGAAAAAAAACTAGGTACAGACGGGAAAATACAGACAATACCGCATAGCGAAACTGTGGAAAACGGCTGCGAATGGCAAAGAGATCAAATTAAAATCAGAACAGGTGTTACTTTTCTTGTTAGTTCTATCCCTATGTCGGCAAATGATACTAGCAAAGGTAGTTTTAATATTTTAGATGATGCCGATTTCAGCGTTTGCAAAGGTAAAGATTGGAGGAATAAAGATGTGTGGAAAGGCAGTTTCTCAAATATCAAAATTCCTATTTTTTGTAGTCTTTGCCAAAAACCTGTTTGGCAAGTGAACTATGGTAAAGAAAAAAAATATGATATGGAATGTATTGATATTATATCTGGATCAAGAGAAGAATTTACTAACATACTAAATTCTATAAATAGTCTCGTTTTCTTACCAAACAAAGACGATATTTATAATTATAAATGCGACTGGATACGAAAAATTTACAACACATTAACGGCTTTACAAAGCGGAAACGAAAATATAAATTTTGAAGCGCCTGTGTTTTCATCGCTGGGCACTATGGTACACGAAACTAATCATTTAATAAAAATGAAAAAACTAGTAACCAATGCATTAAATATTTTTGATGTTGATTTAGCAACTTTGAAATATGAGGCTGGACAATGCCCTGATGATATAAAAGACAAACTAAAAAATGAAATATTAGAATCATTACGTTATGTTTTAAATAGAGTGACAAATTTATATAATGAAGATGGATCCAATACGAAGGAAGTAGAGAAAGAATCTAATGTAGCTGAAGGTGGAATTTATGAAATACTAATAAATGAGTTAAGAAAATTTAATAAATCAAAAGGTTGTCCGGATTTATGATAATGTTAGAATATAAATGAAAAAATAAGAATTAAAACTGGGAAATAAATATGAAAATTAGTTTAATAATACTTGTTATCTTCTTCCTTGTTTCAAGGAACTATTCACAATCTTTTTGGGAACTTCCTAATGTTGATAGACATCTACTTTTATCAGCTTTTGATTATGACACAACAAAAACAAATTTAAAGAAGATTATCTTAAATAGAAGAATAGACCCGTATAGATATTTTGACGCGCTTGTAATTCTTGCCCAAAAATATAAAGAGACAGAAAAAGATTTTATATTAAGCAGCCTTTACACTGAAAATTCGGATAGTCTTGATGGTGCTGAGAAAGCCAGAAGATTATACAAAGAAAAATATCTATATGATAATATTATAAAAGGTTATTACGGCTTACCGGAGGCTGTTGATAATTTAATTGCATTTGCTAATGATAACTCTTATGTAGCATATCCAGCTTGTGAAAATAAAATGAATGCCGTATTATTCCTTGCCAAAGGAGGAATTTACAATAATTTCGATGCATTAAAGGATGAATATATTAACAATTACTGTTCCGTGTCCCGTCATTTAATATCAAATTATTATGGAAAAAAACTCGAGTTTAGACAAGAAATATTAACTGTTATTGAAGGAAAAATAAGGGAAAATCTAAACGATTGGAATAATACAATTCCTTATATTGTAGATATAGAAATAATTGGTTGTGATGCAGTAACAGGAGTTTTGGATAAAATGTTAACTGAAAATATGAGTAGTGAAAGCAGGTCAGGACTCCTGAGAGAGCTTGAAAAATGTGATATGCTGAACCAGCCAGAAAGGATAATGAAAGTAATACCAATTGAAAATGATCCGGAATACAGATGCAGATATTACCCTTATTTGCCATTTATTTTTAATGGGGAAGCAGCACCAGCAGATAATGATAAATATAGGGATATGAGGGGATATGTAATGCCTAAATTTATTAACTTTCTTAAAGAAAGAATTCTTGTTGAAGAATCACAATCTTGTAGAGAAGACGCAGAATATTTTATTAAAAAGTTCAAACCCTTCAAACCCGATTCAACACATTTGCTGCAATATTTAATGGATGATTTTCAGAATTACCTTGAAGAGGTGAATAATTACGGGTGGATAAACGAAAACACAAAATACGCTGAATACAAAACGCAGCTTGAATATGCAGAAACAAATATAGCA
>JAAYAN010000193.1 GCA_012719345.1 Ignavibacteria bacterium
ATTACTTAAAAATATTCGTAAACTTATTTGCCCTAATGATCATAATGAAGATTTTATTTCTTACAAATTGGTAGCGTAGTGCTTTCTATGATTTTTGTGTTTTTACACAATAAAAAAGACTTGACCTCCGGGGGTATTTTGGAAAGAACGTTTATCGGTGTGTTGTGTGTGATGGGTCTGTATGTCTCAGGTCTGAAATCATTTTTATTTCTAATCAGGTCAACTTCAATCCACTCGTACTTTGAATATTGTTCGTTATATGGTTTTTTCCTGAACTGAACCGGATAAATCCTTACCCATTTGCCATCTTCAGTAAATCCTGCAGTACAAACCAGTTCTTCATACTTTGTGGAGATTGCCGGATATGTTTTAACAGTAATTAAGACCTTTGTTAAAGGCATTTTATATATGTTTTATTTGATAATCAAAGTCCGGAAGTTTTTTTAAAGAGTCTGCCAAATGTTTGCGGTGGCATTGGAATATATCCGCTTCAAAGCAGGTTAATGCAATGCGTTCATTCATCCGCAGCATCTGTAAAAGTTCTTCCTGCAATTCAACTTTAACTGCTAATACATCTTTCCTGTATTCAGCAAATAATTTATCATAATCAGCCTGTGTATTCAAAACCTGCCTTTTGTCAGAATCTATCCCAAGTTCTGGTATATGCACGTACTTAATCCCAACACCTTCACAAGCTTTTTGTAATTGACTTTTACTGAACCCGAATTTCATACTCAAGGCGTTTTTACGGACATCACATAAAACCTTAACATCATTAATTATTAACTTGTTTAAATATTCTTCCAGACTTATGCCCTCGTAACCGATTGTGAATATTATTGTTTCATTACTTTCAGGTTTAAGTGCAATTACTTTTTTGTATTCTTCTGTGCTAAGTATTTCTTTTGCTATTGTACTGTGTAAAGCATAATACGGAAAATTTTTATAGGTGTATTTTATCAATTCATTTTTACCGGCATTTTCAAATTGCCGCTTAATACTGCTAATAATTTTCCTGTCACATTCTTTTAATGTTTGCAAATATTTTACTTTGTCAGTTTTAATCCAGTAAATTCCTTCGTTGCTTACCTGGTTGTATTTAACCATTGTTGAAAGATCTGCATTCGATTGAAAAGAATAACAACCATACTTATATGGCACAAAATGGTACGAAGGAACTGACTGTTGTTTTGTTACCAGCAGCAGCAGTTTTTGAATACTAATCTTTTCAAGCTTACTTTCAAAAGCTTCAAGCAGCGCTAATAATATTTTTCGGCGGTAATACATAGTGCAAAAATAATACTTTTATTTGTTTTAAATTACAAAACCAAGAAAATATTTTAAGCTGGAAAAGTAAACTTTAATAATATTTCCATTTATAAATGCCGGTTTTTCATTAACAGCTTGGTTAAACTCTAATTTATAAACCGGCAGGAGTAACACCTAAAGGGTGGGAAAAATAAACCATTATATTACTGTAATTTTCTATCATTTATAGCTAATTCTAAAATTTTCTGATTAGCGGTTAAAAGGTAAAATTCTCCAGGTAATGAATAAAAATCAGCATCATCAGTGAATATGCATTTCATTTTATCATCACAACTCATAACTGTTTTATATAACAGCCAATCCCCAAGATCAACATTGTTCTGATCAAACGAATTAATTGCTTCAACCGGATTAATTTGAGAATTGTAGATTTCAAAGTTTTTCCTGAATATCTTTTTGAAATCTTTAATACGTAATTGCCATTCTTCTTGAAATCCGGGGTTATTCTTGCGTAAACTTTTAAAATCACTTGCTTTCGATCCATCAATTTCAAACTTATTTTTATAGAATTTTACAGTATTATGTTGAATATGCTTGTAATATTCCTGTGCAACACTCAGTGTACTATAAGTTTTGGCTATTGATTTAAGATAATCAATCGATTCTTGAATTGTTTCGATTGTTTCCTTTAAATTTGCTTTTGTGCCTGCTAACCCGAAAGGATCTTTAAAGAAAATTATAATATTGGTATCAACAAAAAAAGCTTCCGTGGGAAGCTTTTTTCTTTTGTCTAAAACATCTTTTACATCAATTACATAAGGCATATTTCCACCTAAATAGAAGTATAAAAAACAGCCGGATCAATACCCTTATGCATTAAATATGTCCTGTTATTTGCATTTATAATTGATAGTTCAACTTCATCCAAATCGTCCGGATCCATTCCTTCAATTTTTATTTTAGCAAATAACTCCTTAACTGTCCATTTTTTTTCAATTGCCAGTTTACCAAACAAACTATTGCAGAAAGAACTGGATATATACTTATATCCATCAAAATTAAGTACAACTGTACTTGAACTCTTTAGCGCCTCAAATACAAGTTCAAATACTTGTATTCCTTTTTCGGCTGACATCAGAGATGTTGCGCCAATTAAATCAACAATATTAATTTTTTCCATATTATTTTCTTTCAATTTTTACAGTTATTATCGTTATAATAAATTCTTAAGTTAATCAGCGTGCCGTGTAGTTTATTTTTAAGTGTGTTTTCAATGTAATTTTCGTATTTGAAAAAACCATCTCCGGAGATAAAATGAAAATTTCCGCCGTTAATTTTAATAAAATTTTGTAATAAAAACAATCCGATACCTGAATTAGGTTCACTACGGGTGGATGTGCCTTCTTGTAATGCCCATTTAATACAACGGCTGTCCGGTTCACCTTTTTTAATTGCCCCATAATTTTTTACCTTATTTGCCAACCCTATTCCGGCATCATAAAATGCCAATTCAAAATATTTTTTTGCTGGATAGAACTGACCGCAAACGCTCAGACCATATTCACAAGTACTATGCAGCATACTGTTATTAATTATTTCGTAAAAATTCGCAACAATGCCCTTGTTAAGTTTACTATCAATCTGGGGTATTCTGGGTAAAATTTCACTTTCAATCCATTCAACAACTTCATTATCATCTTTCACATTTTTGAATCTTCTAAGTTTAATCATTTTACTTTCATCGTTATGCACTTCTTCCGGGTGAGAACCATACAAGAATTCAAAGCCTATAGTATTTAAATAATGATGTACATCTTTATGCCAAGGCATCAACCTTACTTTCTTTTCTTTATTTATTTTCTGAAATAATTGGTCAAAAAAAACTACACAAAATGGTCTTATAAATTTAGTCTTAATTTCAAAATACTCTTCCTTTTCATTTCTAATTTCATTCTGCCAAACTGCCAACTCTTCAATTGATGCAGGATTGATACTTAAATATTCCATTCTCTTTTTACCAAAGCCTTATTTTATTTAAAAATTTTCTTCCACCCCATACTCTTTCAGTATTTCCATCATAATTTCTCCTTCTTCCTGTGTAAGTCCCGTTTTTAATAAACAGCCTGGTTTAATGCAGATTTATTTTTCGGCAGGAGTTAATACTGACAGGAGGAAAAAACAACTTAACTTTAATCATTTCCACCATATTTCTTATAATCATAAGCGCATAATAGTTTTCTATAATCGGTCTTATTCTTATCTTCATATTCTCTAAGAAATTTTTCAACATCATCGAGGTTTAATTTACCATTAAGAATTGACCATAATATTGCACTGATTTTCCCACTTGGTGGAATGTCATCATCTTCATTTATGGCTTGAATTGTTGTATGTTCACTTACAATAGTTGTTGCTTTCCCAAGTTTAGTAACCTGCTGTTCTTTCAACTGTTCTGCTTTATCTATTGTATTGCAAATCAAATTAAAACCAAATATTGGAAAATATTGTTGCCCATGTATTTTATGTTTATTTACTAAAGTTAAAAGTTGCGTATTAGACTCTTCAATAATATTAAAATAATTGGTCATCATTTCTGCAGATGTTTGATATTGATATTGAATAGTTTTGATTGAACCAATTGCTATGATTTTATCACTATTATTTAAATTTTCCAAATCTTCTGTAATTTTAACTTGTATCCTACCACCTGTATATATTTCTTTTACAATACTCTGTACCTTTCGTACATCCATAGCAGAGATTGGAAGAATCAATTTTGATATTGATTGATAAATTTCAATAAAATCATCAGTTTTTATTTTATTTATTCTTATTGTTGAAAATCCTTCAAGTACAATATCATGTTCGTAAATAGTATGTGAAGTAGAATCTTTTTCATATTCAACTAATAGAAAATTTTCACGAATCTTTTTTGCTTCCTCAGAATTTGGTTCAATATATGTGAATATAGTTTTTAATATACTTTTAATATTTTCATCACCAATTCCATAACCCATAAAAATAATAGGGTTATGAATAAATAATGATAATAACTGAGCGCGAATAAGTTCATACTTTTGAGAAAATTTTACATAATCATCTTTGGTTATAATAATTTTTGCAGGTTGATTAACACAGCCATGTATTTTATAAACTGACCCATATGGATTACTCAGAAGAATATCATTGCCTATTAATGGTTGAAATTCAAAGATTTTTTCAATTAGTAAGTCATAATTCGTTGTTATTATTGAACTAATGTTTTTTCGGATTTTTTTAAACTCAGCAATTTCAATTTGCATCGTTTCTTTGAATTTTAGAGGTTTTAAGAGGTTTGCAACATAAATTTTCAACCGGCTTAAATTAATTCCATTCTCCATTCTCTTGTAAAACTCATCATTGACAGTTTTGAATTTTCCATTTCTATTCTGCATCAATATTTCATTAAATTCAGTTTCTAATAAAGCTGCAATTTTATCAAATTCATATACTCCATTATTTTCACATTTTGCTTTAATATCTAAATAATATTCAGTGTTGTTTTTTAATTCTGTAGAAATATATTTGAGTAAACCATCCCAAGTATAGGCATTTTCTAAATACCTTAAACTAATTCCGGTACCAATAAAAAGAACCGGATGATTTCTATAATTATTAACGAAATTAGCAATATCCATATAAAACCTCTTTGAATTTATTTTTTCACCAGAAATTTTCTCATAGTGACTCAAAATTTATCCGCATCAGACAGGAGCAACTCCTTGCCGGTATTAATACATTTTTATTCTTTGGTGCGCAGTCATATCAAATTTCCCCTAGATTTCCTTTAATACCGGGGCATAATCCAAATAACTGATTATACTTTTATTATTTATATTCTCTTTCCAGGCTTCTTCTTCGTGCGAAATATTATAAATTATATCTTTGGTTTTTTTAAACCTGAAATGTTTAAAAACTGTATCCAATATGGTTAGTTCTTCTTTTTTAAAAATGCTTGTATCAAACTTTTTTACAGGTACGAATCGTTCATTTTCTTCATCTTTATAGCTTACCAGTTCCGATGCAATTATTTCTTTCTGCGCCAGTATTCCAAATATAATCTCATATTGATCAGGTACGGGTCCTTTGGGTATTGCGGCATACTCCATTCCCGAAATTGAACTACCTGAATATTTATAAGCAGCAAAATCAGCATAGAAAAGTAATTTATTCAACCGGGTTTTAAATGGTGCGTTTTCAATAAAATATACTACCATATTTGCAAATTTTTCAAAAGAAGGGATAGTAAAGCCGTTAAATCTGTTGGGGATTATTTTTCGGTTGAAATAATGTTGTTCAAAGTTAAAACAATCTTTGCTCTCTTCCTCAATCAGACTGATCAGATTTTTCTTGATTTTTTCAGGCAGTTTAACCTCTTTTTTTCTTTCAATAAGTTTTAAAACCTCTCCGGGATCAAGACATAAATTCAAAAGTGTTCCATTACTTTGATTCGGTAATTCCCCTTTTTCGTAAGCTGCATACTGGTTTATTCCAAAACCAAGTAATTTAGAAAAAGATGCAGATGTTAAACCATATTCATCTTTTAACATAGTTAACTGTTCAGGCGAAGGTATGCCGTATTTTTCTCTGTACTGGTTATAAACTTGCGAAATGCTAACTTCATCTATATCTGTTGTTGTAAATTCTTCACCACATTTATTACACTTGTAAAACGACTCATAAAGTTCATATTCTTCTTTGCGGAAAATCCGTTTTGCTTTCTCAAAAGTTAATACGGCTTGACCGTCGCAAACAGGGCATTCTATTAATTTTTTCATTTCTACTCAATCATTTGTTTAAAGGGATATTTCATTTTGTGTTCCGCTATATGAAACGAAATACACATAACGCGTTTTCCGGTTTTCCCAAGGTTGATTTTAATATAAATTTCTTTCCCCTTGATTGTAATACCAAACTCATAATTAGGTGGGCTTTCAGGATCGTAAGCATCATCAATCGGTCCTCGTGAATAATCTTTTGCTTCAAGTCCGGCAAGGAAGCCTTCTCTTTGTTTAGATGTAATTTCCAAGTCGTAAAGTGTTTGCTAGTTTTTATCTCTGTCCTTAAAATAAACATCATTGATTTTCAGCTTTTGTTTGAACTCGGTTAAAAAGTTTTCAACTGTTTTTATTTCTGTCATAAACTTACGTTTTATTATCGCAACAATCAACGATAAAGTTAGAATACTTGTTTAATATGTTATATATCTCACTTTAACGTGCATATTATATTTTCTGTTTCTTTTCCATTCCACTTATATTCCGTCCTATCAAGAGCAGCGGTTGGTCGCTGAGCACCGGTGGTTAAGCGGAGCCGAACCCACCGTTAGCGGAACTTCGACTTCGCTCAGTTTCCGCTACATCTTGCTCAGTTTTTATAATACGTGTTTTATATACGCTTCAGCAATTATCTATTTTTCCTTCCCGTCTTTTCAACAAACTCTTTCAATTCCGGAATGGAATCATTTAATCCATAAACAGCAACCGAGTCGGTAAAAGCAGACCCGGAATAATCACAGATAATTACATTGTCGTCGGCAAAATATAATCCCAAATAAAAATTAGATGTGTCGGCTGTTAAATAATGATCATCAGCGTTTTTTATAATTTCCGTAAGTCCTTTTGCAGATGGAGCTTCTGTTTTTGAAAGGTAACCTATATAATAATCGTAAGTAAGGTTTGTCAGGTTTTCATCAAAATAATCTAAGTAAAGTTCTCCCGCAACCCGTAAATCTTCCGAACCAAGATCACCGTAAAAATCATCACTCAAACTGTAATTATTAGTACCGGCGCAGCCATAAAGCAATATTAAAATTATAACAGCAAAATATCTCATTATCAGCTCCACAAAATTGGTGTTTTATCCAGATTGTTATTATCAGCCAACTCTCTGCCTGTATCAAGATCGATCAGCGGTATGTCAGTTTCTGTAATATCGCCCGTGTTATCAAATATATATTTATAACTTTTTTCTGCAAACGGTATAAATACATCATAAAATCTGGGCAGGCAATCTTCAAAAAAGTGAACCCGTGGTTTGTTGAGAAAGTTATAAGGTCTGTCAACGGGTGTTTCTAAAATCAGACTGTCTTTTTCTTTATTTACAAGTTCTTCATAATCTTTAAATAGAAAATCACCGATAACAGGAATATTCCTGTAAAAACTTGGGTGATCTCCTTCTGCCGCACCGAACATTGTATGCAATCCTTTAATCCACCCGTTTATTTTATCCGGACTGTAATCTTCATTATAAACTTCTTTAATTAATTCACTGAAAACTTGGAGAACAAGTTTCTTTTCAGGGTAATAATCAGTGTAAATATTTCCAAGTTCATCGTGGAGATTAGAGTAATTAACTTCAATTGGATAGCCGGAGAACTTAGTAAGGTAATTATAAAGAAGCACATCAAGCCTCATTTCAAGCTTTCTGTGTTCCGTCTTGTTTTCATTATAATTGCCAACCATGTCCCGTACAAACGGATGCATTATTCCATCGGCTATAATGTGTCCGGCATAACCCAGAAAAAAAGAAAAAAGTAATCTTATCTCTTTTTTTGATTTGCTGGTTTTTAATTCTTTAATTCTTTTAAAAGCTTTTAATACCAGTTCATTGGTTTTTTCATAATGGAATTTATCCGCAAGTTCACTTTCGGAAGATAATATAAAATCATCGTCCGCTATACTTGCATAAGGCAAATCCGGACCAACAGCCCCAACCTGCATAAAATAAATACCAGTCTGCAAAAGCGACTTTAATTTACTTTGAGGCATAATACTGTAAAAATTCTTAATAAGTAAAATATGTGATATTCCGCTCGGCATTTATTTCTTCCTACAAACTGTCCCAAAATAATTGACCAAAAATTCACGCCTGAAAATACAACAATAATTATCAAATGTAAATAGGTATAAGTGCTTAGTCCGTAGCGGTCAATGTTTACAAGGGGTTTCCGCGAATGTTAAGCGATGCAAGTTGTATTTCCGCCACCTTAGTTATACCGGCTTTCCAATCCCCTCCCTGCCTGCCAGTCAAAAGCCTGGTTCACAAACCGGCAGGCACGGCGGTCTCCGGTCTGCTTTTTTCATTCAACATTTAGAATTCAAAATTCGAGATTTATTGTATCACTCCTCCGGAGTTCTTCTTTCTTTTGTGTCCATTTTTCTGTAAACATATCATCCCTACGGGATTGAAAACAGTACATAGTACTTAGTATTAAGTAACTAGAAAAAATTTGCAACTTACAGCTTACAACTTATAACAGTTTTCCCATCCTGTTTATCCTGTAAATCGGTGTTAAAAAAGATTAGGAAAAAACTATGCCCTTGCTTTGCCCTGCCTGCCAGTCAAAAGCCTGGTTCACAAACCGGCAGGCACGGCTGCTTCCTCCCCTTTGTCAAAGGGGAGGACTGAGGTGGGGTTCGTAACTTTAAAAGTTTTCAACCTCCTCGGTCAGGAAGCAGCAACACTCGTAAACACGCAGCAGTTGGCAGGAAATTATGAAGTTAAGTTCGATGCAAGCAATCTTTCAAGCGGAATTTATCTTTACAAGCTACAGGCAGGAGATTTCAGTTCTGTGAAGAAATTATTACTTTTAAAATAAAATACACTTACTAAAGATGTCATATTTAACTAAACCAACACTCTTCTTCAGTAATCCAGTATTCCGGAATAAGAGCAGAGCTATTGAACTTAACTTTTTTATTTTTCAAGTTAAAAATCCAATTTGATTTGAAGAATCCTATATTTGTCAAATAACCCCTTAATAAAACATTTTAGCCTGCCGATAATGTATATGCAATAAATACGTTGCATTCCTCAGAAATTAGGAAAATGTTATTTATAGCAGAATTTATGCAGGAATAAAGATGTCGGGTTCAATGGAAGACAAATTTAAACTATTCTCCGGAGAGTAAATATGAGAAAGATTTTAATGTTTTTACTTTTAAACTGTATTCTTTCAGCGCAAAGCTGGGATCAAATAATTAAAACAGTAGCTTCTGACCGTGCGGCTAACGATTGGTTTGGCTATTCGGTATCCATTTCAGGCGATTACGCTATTGTTGGTGCATTTATTGAAGACGAAGACGCATCTGGCGGTAATACAAAGTCAGAGGCCGGGTCGGCATATATATTTCATCGAAGCGGTGAAACCTGGACTCAGCAGCAAAAGATAGTAGCTTTTGACCGTGCGGCTGGCGATTATTTTGGCTGGTCGGTATCCATTTCGGGCGATTACGCTATTGTAGGGGCGTATGCTGAGAACGAAGACGCATCAAGCGGTAGTACCCTGGCAGGCGCGGGTTCAGCGTATATATTTCATCGAAGCGGTGAAACCTGGACTCAGCAGCAAAAAATAGCAGCTTCTGACCGTGCGGTTAACGATTATTTTGGCTATTCGGTATCTATTTCAGGCGATTACGCTATTGTAGGGGCGTTTTTTGAAGACGAAGACGCATCCAGCGCAAATACCCTGTCAAATGCCGGTTCAGCATATATATTTACACGGAGCGGTGAAACCTGGACTCAGCAGCAAAAGATAGCAGCTTCTGACCGTGGGGCTGGCGATCAGTTTGGTATTTCGGTATCCATTTCCGGCGATTACGCTATTGTTGGTGCGCGTTATAATGATGAAGACGCATTCGGTGGTGATACAAAGTCAGATGCCGGGTCTGCGTATATATTTCATCGAAGCGGTGAAACATGGACTCAGCAGCAAAAGATAGCAGCTTCTGACCGTGCGGCTGGCGATTATTTTGGTAATTCGGTATCCATTTCCGGCGATTACGTTATTGTTGGTGCGGATGGTGACAACTTTCGCACCGGTTCAGCGTATATATTTTATAGAAGTGGTGAAACCTGGACTCAGCAGCAAAAGATTGTAGCTTCTGACCGTGAGTTAGGGGATAGTTTTGGTTTTTCGGTATCAATTTCAGGCGATTACGCTATTGTTGGGGCTCGTTTTGGAGAGGAAGTTTTTGATAATGAAAACTATGATGATGGTTCCGCGTATATATTTCATCGAAGCGGTGTAACCTGGACTCAGCAGAAAAAAATAGTAGCTTCTGACCCTGCGGCTGGCGATAATTTTGGTATTTCAGTATCCATTTCAGGCGGTTATGCTATTGTTGGTGCTAATCATGAAAATGAAGACGCATCCGGCGGTAGTTCAAAGTCAGATGCCGGGTCGGCTTATATATTTAACTGCATTTATTATGTCAATTTAAATTCTTCTTCCGGTTCCAACAATGGAACCTCCTGGGCTAATGCATATACCTCGCTTCAATCGGCATTGGATGCAGCGAAATATGGGTTGCAAAAGGGACATATTACCCTTCATCAGCCTATGATTTAACTAATACATCCCGTTTTTATCACTTCCGTATGAAAGACGGTGTTGAAATTTACGGAGGTTTTGCAG
>JAAYAN010000194.1 GCA_012719345.1 Ignavibacteria bacterium
GACCTGTGGCTGGATCGCCCCGGCCGCTATCGCGGACTTCGTCGGGGCTCGGTTCGAATCCCTCTTCTCCTATAAGATAAATCACCCAGTATATTCATACTGGGTTCATTATTTTATTGCGGTACCTTTTGGTTGAAATTCTAACTTTTTTTGAACAGAATCCAGAATAATGAGGTGCGTTTCCGCTTGCCTCCGCTCCGCTACGGCAAACCAAAACAGAAATTTTTTCATTACATTTTTTAATTTTTTCTGCCCCCCATTTTTTTCTTTTAATAGGAAATGAAAAATTTTCTGTTTTGCTTTTCTCTTAATCAGAGAAAAGCGGAAACGCTCTATTCTTACTCGCAAAAGGGCAAAAATTCCTTCCCCCCAACCCCCTTCCTTTTTGCCCTTTTGCTTTTCGGGCTTCGCCCGATTTTTTTGCGGGGCTTTTATTTTTCTTTTTTTCTAATTACTGATAGCCAAATTAAAATATGGAATAATCTATCAGAGGCATCACGACTAAAAAATTTTTCTCTTTCAAGACCATGTGCAAAATCATTTCTTAAATTCATTCCTAATTTTTCGGTAAGCACTAATCTAAAATAGAATATTAGATCTTCTCCTGATTTTGAAAATATATTTTTGAAAATCTCTACATTTTGTTTATTCCATAAGAGTTTTGAGAGTACTAATTTGTTATATCCATTTAGTTCATTTACATCTATCCAGACACCATTTGCAATCTTCATCAATTCTCTAACTCCAGCTTCTATAAGCGGATTAAAAAGATGTGAAGAAACAAGATAATCATTATCCCAATAAACGGAAATCGCTCGTTTTAAATACTCTTTGTTTTCATTTTCAAAAATTACAGATTTTTCAAAATACTCAATAACTTTTTCTTTGGTAAATTGTTTTTTTAATTCGTCCATTGTGAGCGAAAGGAAAAATGAACCAAATTGCACATATTGCAAAGCGTGTTTTTTAAAATGATTGTCGGGGTCCTCGGTAATAGTTGAAAGTTTAGCAATCGGAATTTTATCTTCAGAAAGAATTTGTTGCGTAGCAATTAAATTAGTTATTGATTTTGAATATATTTCATCAAATTGTTTTTGCAGGGTATCTTTTTTGGGTAAATGACTGACTGCTATCTTAGCCATAATCATTTCCAATTTATCATTTTTGCCTTCGCCAAAAATTCCTTTCAGATAATTATCAATGTCTTTCTGCTCAATTTTTGTTTCTACGGATATTTCTTTTAGAGATTTACTCCAATCCAGATCAAGTTGCCCAATTTCTTGAGAAAGTCTTTTATTTGCTTTTTCTGCTTCGGCAAAACTACTCGCATATTTTCTGTATATTTCATGTATCTGCTCGTAGGCGTGAGTTTTTAATAATGCGTCAGAGTTTGATCGTTCATTTGTTTTTAGTGATGTTTCCAAAACACCCAAAACACGCATAAGATTTTCTTCATCTTTTTCTTTTGCGTAATATTCCGCAAGTAAAGAAACAGCGTTTTCTGCAAGCCATGGATTTTTTTCTTCCCTTTTTAATCTTTCTTCAATCTCGTCTACAAGTTTGTTTTTCTCTTTATCTTCAAGAGTTATTTTTTTAGAAAAATCTAAAATCAGCCATTTGAAAGCAAAGCCCCAAAGTCCGGGCTTGTCGTCTATCGCAATGTCCTTTTCCAATTTTATGATTGTGTCTTTTGCTTTGTTTATTCGTGTTTGGTCGTTTGTTTGAATTGCCAAAATTAAAGCCCTTTTAATTTTTGTTTTGCAATCCAAAGGATCTGCGAGGGATTTTTCACAAATTGTAATGTTTGAATCTATGACAATTTGAAACAAATCAACATCAGCACTTTTACTCAAAACTTTTGGTGAAAAATCAACAACCAAATCAGCGTAGCGTGAGGATAAAATAGGGTTTTTGCTTTCTTTTGCTCTTTTTGCCCAATATCCCAGCATTTCCTGATCTATTCGTTTAATGCTTGGATATTCAACCATTTGCCCGTCTTTGTTTGGCATAACAAACATTGGTCCGTGATATGTTTCCCAACCAGAATTATCGTTTGGATAATCTGCCATAAAGTCAAAAGCCATTTGCTCCGCAATATCTTCTTTTGTTGTCTCATATTGTTCGTCTTTTTTGAGAAGGTCTTTTATTTTTTGTGCAATATTATGCTCACCATGAAAAGACATAGGAGTTATTTGTTCCTGCTCTAAACTTTCAAGATATTTTTTTACTTCATCATTGAGCATATTTTTGATAAAAATTATTGTGGATAAACGACTATGGACTTTCTATTTTCTTTCTATTATACTATAAGTATAGATTTAATAAAAAATAAAGTCAAATATTTATGCTCACAAAAAGACAAAAACAAGTTTTAGACTTTATATCCTCTTATCATAAGAAAAAGGGGTATGCCCCCTCATTGGAAGAAATAAGCAAAAAACTTAAAGTTGCCTCTGTTTCTACTGCACATTTTCATGTTAAGAAATTGCAAGATTTAGGTTTTATAGGAAAGCAAGACAATAGACCAAGATCAATTGATGTTTATGAAAATGAAAAAATGGTAAATATCCCATTGCTCGGACTAATTGCGGCTGGTCAACCCATTGAGGCGATACAAAGTCAAAACAGAGAAACAATCGCCGTTCCGAGAAGTAAAATATCTCGCAACGGTGAGTTTTACGCTTTAAGGGTGGTTGGCGACAGCATGATTGATGAAAATATAAATGACGGCGATTTGGTTTTAGTTAAACAACAAGACACTGCCGAAAATGGACAAAAAGTAGTTGCACTTGTGGATAACTATGAAGCTACTTTAAAAAAATTTTATAAAGAAAAAAATTATATAAGACTACAACCTGCGAATAAAACAATTGAGCCAATTATTATAAAAAGGAATAGAGAGCTAACAATACAAGGTATTGTTATTGATGTAATAAGAAACGAGGAAGAAATACAAGCTGAAAAACTTTTAGAAAATAAAGAAATAAAAAGAAGTAAAACACTTCCTTTGAATAAAATTATTTTAGGCGATGCCGTAGAAGAATTAAAAAAACTGCCAAATGAAAGTTGCGATGTTATTATTATTGATCCGCCATATAATATCGGAAAAGATTTTGGAAATAACTTGGATAAGCGCGAATTAAAAGAATATGTTGCTTGGTGTAAAGAATGGATAAATGAATCAATCCGTGTGATGAAGCCTGCGGGAACAATGTTTATTTATGGATTTAGTGAAATACTCGCTTATCTTTCGGTTGAAATCCCGATCAATAAGCGTTGGCTTATTTGGCATTATACAAATAAAAATGTTGCTTCTCTTAATTTTTGGCAAAGAAGTCATGAGGCTATAATTTGCGTTTGGAAAGATAAACCGATTTTTAATAAAGATGATGTCAGAGAACCATACACCGAAGGTTTTTTAAACGGAGCTGCGGGAAAAGTTAGAAAAGGAACTGCTGGGAGATTTAGCAGTAGCGGAAAAGAAACAGTTTATAATGCTCATGCTGGTGGTGCTTTGCCTCGTGATGTAATAAAAATACCAGCTTTAGCTGGTGGCGCTGGAATGAATGAAAGGTGGTTTATTTGTAAAACTTGTAAAAATCAAGTTTTTGAACCAAGAGAGTTAAAAAATCACACAAAACATGAAATAGTTAAACATCCGACACAAAAACCTCTTGAATTATCAAAAAAATTAGTGATGTCTGCCATGCCCCAAAAAGACGGTATTGTGTTAGTGCCTTTTGTTGGCACAGGTTCCGAGTGTGTGGCGGCGAAAGAATTAGGGCAATCTTATATCGGTTTTGAAATAAATCCCGATTATATTAAGTTAGCAGAAAAATATATAGAAAAAGCTAAATATATTCCTAAATTATTTTGATGAATTATCTATTTCTTTTTTCTTCGGCAAAAAAGTTTCTGCTGTAAAAACAACAAAACCATTATCAAATGCTGATGTTCGCTTATCTTCCAAAAATCTTAAATACGGCAATCTAAATTCACCCTTTTTTGTTTTTGGATCAGATAAGCAAGTTGGTACTTCGTATTTTATATCTATATTTTCCCCCTCATTTTTCTTTTTTCTCGGAAGTGGTACTCTGCTCATTACTCCGCTAAAACTTGTTTTCTTTACTTGATAATTTAAAACATGGTTTTTATATTTAACTCTTATATCAGCACCCAAAGAATCTAGTTCTCTTGACATGCTTACCGTTCCCTCGCCGAAAACAGACTCGGCAACATAACCACCATGAATTTGAGTTATTAGACCCGCCCAAGTTCTATAAGTTCTAGCCTCTATACCACGAACAAAACAATCTTTACACATTGTTGTTTTCTTTCTAAATTTTTCAAGCAATTCATTTTTTTCTTCTAAATATCTTTCATAAAATTTTTCAAAAGAAATAAATTTCTTTTCTTCCCAATAAACTTTATATAAAAGATTAATTGCTTGTATCTCTTTTGGTAAATCCATTTCAACAATCTTAATACTACTATATTTTTTTCTATAGTCTTTTAGTGGCACTGTTTGTAAAAATTTATCAAATTTTTCTAAATACATATTTTAAACAAAATAATTTATTTCTTTTTTATATACCTTCGCAAGATCTTGCAATTCTGCTATATCAATTCTGCGTTCGCCTCTTTCAATTTTTGAAATATAGGATTGAGGCTTTCTTAATTTTTCGGCAACTTCTTCCTGTTTTAAGCCAATCTCAATCCTAGCTTTTTTAAGCTTTTCAATGGTTTTTTTATATTCTTTTGAATAGATTGACTTGCCCATATTATTATTAGTATATATCCTATTGTAGTATATCCCAAAATAGGTTATACTATTTTTAGGGAGTTCCTTAACGTTGCCCGCGAATGGGTTGGGTGGGTCAAGGACAACATCTTCTTTGGTGGCGCATTTTGCTTTGCAAAATACGAAATTCGGAAGCGAAAAAGGAAAGGTTCAAAAACCCGCCCGCATTCCTCCCCAGACCCCTCCTGCGGGCGGGAAGAAAGCCGAACGGGGTGAGAAGCGAATACTTGGAGCTTCGCAAGGTCGGAGCGCGACGGCGCGAGACGGGGTCGCGAGATTTTTCA
>JAAYAN010000254.1 GCA_012719345.1 Ignavibacteria bacterium
ATGGGAATTGATGACCCTGGCTGCCTTTGTGGCGGTCATCTTTGAGCATGAGAAATGGGCAACCGTCAAGGCAGGAATTAACTTTTTTATTCAGTCGCATATTTCCCTGTTGATGACGGGGTTTTTTAATGTCGTTATCCTTGCCGGCAAATTTTAGGGAGTATTATAAAATAAGTGTAAAAAATGAAAACCGGAAAGATTCGTTGTACCATTTTATTTCCCCTGTTGTGGATTTCCCTCTATTCCCCGGCTCAGGAGGTTGCTCAGTGGAGGGGTCCAGGTCGTGACGGGAAGTATCCCGGCAACGCGCTACTCCAGGAGTGGCCGGCGGAGGGGCCTGCGCTGCTTTGGTCGTATGAAGGATTGGGTGCAGGGATGGGCAGTCCGGTGATTTCCGGAGGAAAAATTTATGTGACCGGCATTCCGGATACCCTGGCAGGAATGGGCCGGCTTTTCGTTTTCGACCTGAAGGGAAAGGTTCTGTGGACCAAAGATTACGGCAGTGAATTCACCGCCTTGTATCCAGGGGCCCGCTCCACACCGTCCGTTGCCGGCGATCATCTCTATATTGAAAGCGGAATCGGGAGTGTTTACTGTCTGAACGCCCATACCGGCGAACAAATCTGGAATGTTGACTTCTTCAGTGACCTCGGGGCCGATTCAGTCCAGTTTGGGTTTTCTGAATCGTTGTTGATTGAGGATGACCGTCTCTATTGCACGCCCGGGGGTAAAAGTCATAACATGGTCGCCCTTAACCGGTTTACAGGTGAGATCCTATGGGCGTCGCCGGGGTCAGGAGAGCAGGCTACCTATTCATCACCGGTTTTGTTCCGCCATCGCGGACGTCCTCTCCTAGTCAACCTCACTGCCTCCCACATTTTGGGGCTGGATGCCCTCACAGGTAAAGTGCTTTGGCAGATTTACCAGTACCAGGACAATAATATTCATGCCAACACTCCGCTTTACCACGAAGGGAATATCCTGGTTTCAAGCGCCTCCCGCAAAGACAGTTCAGGGCTGGTGATGCTTCGTCTCTCGCCGGAAGGCGATTCCGTCAGGGTATTGTGGAGAAACAAAGGGGTCATCAACCTATCGGGCGGCGCTATCTTGAATGACAGTTCCATTTATATGTCGGCTTACCTCCAGCCCAAATGGTATTGTATTGACCTGAATACCGGGGAAATCAGATATACGGCAGGTGATCCGGGGGGTGGAGCGGTAATTTATGCCGATGGCCGTTATTATTGCTATGCGGAGCGGAACGGGGAAATGGTCCTTGTGGATGCTACCTCTGAGAAATTCACGGTCATCAGTCGTTTCATGGTTCGTCTTGGCACGGCAGAGCACTGGGCCCATCCGGTAATCGACAGCGGGATGTTGCTGATCAGGCACGGGAATGCCCTTATGGCCTACGATATCAGCAGAAAAGAATAGCCCGTCACAGGGAGGCTTGCTGAAATACGATCTCGCTGAGGCCTGCAACCCTGCCTTCGCCGTCCAGCCAGATCCTGGTGGTGAGCTTTCCGTCGTTTACCTTTACAATTTTCTCGGAAGTCCATGTGAACTGGTTGGGCCCCAACTCA
>JAAYAN010000195.1 GCA_012719345.1 Ignavibacteria bacterium
CCAACCTAAGCTTGGAAGGCTTTTCTCATTCCATTAAACTCAGAATCATTTCAAAATAAAAAGAACACCGGATGATAATTTCAACCGATTTGTTATATTTTTGTAACTCTGAGCGGGAGACGGGACTCGAACCCGCGACCAACAGCTTGGAAGGCTGTGACTCTACCAACTGAGTTACTCCCGCAAATAACTAAAACAATATGGATTTAAGATTTTACTCTTAAACCGGACGGCTTTTTTCCCCGTCCAACATCGGTTCCAACGTAACTCTCTAACGGCAGCTTTAAGGTAAGCCGATAAAGAATTGATTAAACAAAATACTAAGAACTTGTGTGGGGAGGGGGGGAATCGAACCCTCTAAGGCGTACGCCAACAGATTTACAGTCTGCCCCGGCTCTCCTACTTCGGCGCCTCCCCATAACACAATCATCACTTAAATAACATTTTCGTATAAACGAAGATCAGAAAAATAAAAATATTTTATTCGTAATGCAACAGAAAATTTAAAGTAAAATTATTTTTAATGCATTGATGGACTTTTTCGAAATAATTAACAATTTTGTTCTATTAAATTTTAAACCCACGATAATTTCTTTTCGCTGTTATCGCCTACCAATTTTACGAATAATTCTTCGAGCGATATTGATTTGGCTTCTTCAACAGATAAACCTGAGAATTCGATTAACTCATCAAAATTTCCTTGGAACACTTTTAAACCTTTATTTATAATTATAATATCATCGCAGATTTCTTCAATTGTTCCTAATTCGTGCGAACTGATAAAAATTGTTACGTCCGTGCTTTTTAATTGTAGTAAAAGTTTTTTAGCTCTGTTAATTGAAATCGGATCGAGTCCTTCGAGAGGCTCATCAAGAACCAGTAATTTGGGATTATTAAGCAATGCGCAGGAAAGTGAGATTTTCTTTTTCATTCCTTTGGAATATTCTTTAATCTGTTTATTATCATCATAAGGCAGTTCGAAGTATTCCATCAATTCTTTTACCCGGTTATCGGTCAGTTTTTTATCCATATTATACATAATTCCGGCAAATGTTAAATATTCTTTGCCTGTAAGGTTTTCAAGATAAGAAGCTTTTTCAAGTACAAAGCCTACTTCGGATTTGTATTTCCAATCGCCGGCTTTTATAGGATTACCCAATATTTTTACTTCCCCGGTGTCAACAGATATTAATCCAGATAAAATATTAATTGTTGTCGATTTTCCTGCGCCGTTAAGTCCTATAAAACCTGTTATTCCAGGTTTCAAATCAAAAGTTAAATCAATAAGCGCTTTATTTTTTTTGTTGTATGTTTTATTAATCTGGTTGAAGCTTATCATCCGTCAATCTCCAATATTTCATATATTTTTGTTATTAATATGTTATTTAATGCCGATAAACCGAAAAGGATTGCAAAAACAAGAAAAACCACAATAAACCCGGTAAGAAAAATCGCGGAAATATAATTCATTAAAAACATCGCTCCCATAAAAAATGAAGCGCTGATATTAAATAAAAATGCAAATATTAAATCAATTTCAAAAAGCATTCTTAAGTAAACTTGGATGATTAAATAAAAAAAGAAGGAATAAAAATTGAAAAATATTATTTCAATTATTATAAAATATACATCAATCCGGGTAAAAAATGTTACAACAATAAGTGTAGCTAAATTGATACAAATATTCAGAAGACTGTGTTTAGCAAATAACGTTAGAATTATTTCTTTAAAGTTACAAGGGAAATTAAGCATTTCAAAAATGTTCAGATTTTTATTTATTGAACTTGAACAGCTAAAAGCGATGAAAGCGGGTAAATAAATTGCAATATAAGCTAACTTTTCTTTCCAAAAAAAACCAAAGTATATTAATATGATTAAATTCAGAAGGAAAAATAAGCGATCGATTAATTGCACCCGAAACGCATTAATAAATGAATATTTTAGCTTACTAAGTAAATTCATTACACTCCAAACAAATAGCTTAATAGTTTTATTAACATTGTGTCTTGTTTTATAAACTTTTCAAAAGTATATGTAATATTTGGGAATAAAAACAAAATAATCATTATTCCAATGAACAAATAACCCACTAATTTATCAATTACGCTGTCAAACTTGTCCTTTAGAATTCCATAAACATATTCAGCCGTAGAAACACATAAACTAAAAAAGAAATAGACCGCAACAAAAAGAACAGCTATTAAAAACAGAGAAAAAATGCTTTTTTGAATTGCAAAATAAACTGATACTAAAAACGGCAATAGGTATAGAAAGAAACGGGATTGGATAACATTTTTCTTAACAATAAAAACAAATAACTGGAAATTTGAAATAGGGAATATTTTTATTGTGGCACGCGAAAACAGGTTTTGGTTTGCCTGCGAATTTAGAATATTAAACAATTCCGAAAACAATAACAAAAACATACTTGCAAGGAATATTAAATTCACACTGCTGTTGATGTTCTTTGAAGCTGATTTACAAATAGCATAAAATAAGTATGAAATAAAAATTGCAAAAATAATGTTCATAACCCACAGTATTATTTTCCTGTTATTTCGATGCAATATTAAATTGTAATAATTGGATAACAATAATGTTTTATCTGGCACGTTTAGCTCCGATATAAATTTTCAATATTTTCTTACAACCAGCTTAACTCGGTAATACTTTCATTTTCAGCAGTTAAATCCAAGAATATTTCTTCGAGCGATTGATAAGTTTCGTTGGTAACTTCGTTTTTTATTTTATTGCGTATATCTTTTGTTTCCGACTGATACACAATTTTTCCTTTATTTATTATTGCAACTTCATCACAAAAATCTTCAACTTCTTTCAGAGCGTGGGATGTTATAAAAATTGTTGTGCCTTTTTCTTTCATTTTGTTCAGTACAATTTTCATTTTTTTTCGCGAAAGCGGATCGATATTTTCAAATGGCTCATCAAGGAACAAATATTTCAGGTTATGCATAATTGCAGCCGCAAATGAAATCTTCTTTTTCATTCCCTGCGAATAACCGTTTATAAACCTGTTTTTGGCTTCATCAATATCCAGATAAGTAAAAAGTTCAGACATCCGAATATTTATTTCATCTTTCGTTAAACCGTAAATATCGCCGATATAATTAAGGTATTCCTGCCCGGTTAAATAATCAAACAGAGGCAGTTTCTCCGGCATAACGCCGATTATTTTTTTAATATCGAACGAATAATTTTGATGATCCAAATCATTTATGGTTATTTCGCCGCTTGTCGGTTTTACTAAGTAAGTAAGAATGTTTAATGTTGTGGATTTCCCTGCGCCGTTCGGTCCGATAAATCCGAATATCGTTTTTTCTTTTACATCAAATGATATTGAATTTACCGATGGGACATAACCGTATTTTTTTACAAGATTTTTTACTGAAATCATTTTTTAAGTTAACTCCTTGTATATTATCTCTTTTCTTTCCTGAAAAACTTTTTCTGCCTTTTTCAAAGTTGGATAATAGATTAAAATGGCAATTATAAATACCGCTATATAAATACTGTAAGTAACTGCACTTGTGCGAAAAGTGTAAAAAACAAAAATCATTATTAAAAGAATAATAAATTGAAAGGCAACTAAAGCAAAGGGAATCAAATTGAATTTAACTTTAAAATTTGTGTTCATTTTTATTGCAGGTTCTTTTGTTTCAACCGGTTTGATCTCATACATCGAGAAAAAATTAGAACAAATAGTTGTAATAAACATAGTGGTTATTATCAAAAGAAAAGCAACAGCCAAATATTCTGATGAAAATAAAAAAGCTGTCATTAACAGATAAATTACAACAATAGGAATTCTTACAAGAAAAAAAATTAAATTTTTCGCCAAAATCTGCTGTTTGATTTTAATGGGTGTAAACAAATAAGTTCCAAATCCCGCTTTATCATAACCCCAGCAGACACTTAAATAGCCAAACCATCCAATCATAACAGCGCAGATTATTTGAGCAATAAAGAGATTAAAATCTTTATGATAAAACAAAAAAAATATAACAAGAATTATTTCTCCTAAAAAAACACTTCTTGATCTTGTGCTTAAAAATATTAGAATTATTTCCTTTTTAAGTGAAATATTTCTAATAAAAGACAACGAACGGAATGAGTAATTTTCAGCTGAATTCTTTTTAGGATTTTGAAGATTTTCAGTCAACTTGTTAAATTCATACCATCTTAAAATATAATATGCGGCTATTCCCGTTAAAATTATTGATAAATAAATAATTAAAAGAGTTGGCAAAGTTATTCCTGAATTGCCTGCTGAATTATCTAAAATATTTTGAAATAATAACACAGGTGGCATAAATGAAATCAAGCTGTTATAATCAATATTCTGTAAGTATAGGAAGGAAAGAATTATTACGACAAGAACTGTGAAGATAATTTTTTTGAAATCACCGATTATAATCCCTGTAATTATCATAAAAGTTTCGGAAACAATATGAAGGACAAGAATATTAAGTAAAATACCCAAGAGGATGCTAAAAGAAAAAATCAATGAAATTGAAAAAGCACCGATTATGGCAAATAACCCGATCATCATTCCAAACGGCATTATATACCAGCGATCTAATAAGCCCATAATTAAATCGGCTGTAAATATTTCATACAGCTTAAGCGGCAGGTATTTAATTTTCTTAATTTCTAAACCGCTTAGGATTTTTTTAGGTGAAAATACTTTAACAAGTATAATTATTAGGAACCAAACAGAAAGGTTAAGATTTACAAAATCTGTTTTATTAAATTGTGCATCTCCAAACAAATCATAATTAACAAAAGTAAACCCCATAGTTATGCCCATAAGCAACGAGAGAAAGACCATAAACAAAAGACCGATAATCATTGATGCAGAAAACCTGCTTGTATCTTTATCGGTAAATTCTCTGTTTACAAATATCCGCCAGTTAAGTTTAAATAGATTTTTCAAAAACAACCCCATCCTCTTTATTTTCAATGATTCCACAATTCTCTGTCAAGGCTCCGGTACTGAATTGCTTCGCTGATATGTGCAGCTTCAATGTTTTCCGAATTCTCCAAATCTGCAATTGTCCGGCTTACTTTTAAAATCCGGTCGTAAGCGCGTGCGGAAAGTCCGAGTTTTGTCATCGCCATTTTTAATAGTTGCTCGCCTGCATCGTTCAATCTGCAAAAAGTCCTTACTTCGCGCGTGCTCATATCGGCATTGCAATAAATCTTCTTAAATCCTGTAAAACGTTTCAGCTGAATTTCGCGGGCTTTAACAACTCTTTCGCGGATATTTACAGAATGTTCGCCTTCTTCCCTGCTTGATAATTCCTTATATTTTACCGCCGGAACCTCAATGTGAATATCAATCCTATCCAGTAAAGGTCCCGATATTTTGGACATATACCTTTGTATCATTCCTGTATTGCAGGTGCATTCTTTATCGGGATCAGTATAATAGCCGCACGGACAAGGATTCATAGCCGAAGCAAGCATAAAATTAGCAGGGAATTCGAGCGACATTTTCGAGCGGCTGACAGTTACTTTATAATCTTCAAGCGGCTGTCGTAAAACTTCTAAAACATTCTTTTTAAATTCAGGAAGTTCATCAAGGAACAAAACTCCGTGATGCGCATACGAAACTTCACCTGGACGCGGGAACGAACCGCCGCCGATTAATGCCGCATCCGAAACCGTGTGATGCGGACTGCGGAATGGTCTTTCGGTGACCAATGCTTTTTCTTTTTGAAGTATTCCTGCAACCGAATGAATTTTTGTAGTTTCGAGAGCTTCCTCAAAAGACATTGGCGGAAGGATGGATGGAATACGTTTTGCCAGCATAGATTTTCCTGAACCGGGAGGCCCTATCATTAAAATATTGTGTCCCCCGGCTGCTGCAACTTCCAGTGCGCGTTTTACGTTTTCCTGCCCTTTTACATCTTTAAAATCGAGATTATAAGTATTTACCGCGCTGAATATCTCTTCGAGATTGCTTTTTACAGGCTCGGGTTTAAATTCCCCGTTTAAGAATCTGACCGCTTCCTGCAAAGTATCAATTCCGTAAACATCAATTCCTTCAACAATCGAGGCTTCTTTTACAGATGAAGAAGGCAGTATAATTCGTTTAATATTTTTTGCTTTTGCTTCTACGGCAATCGGCAAAGCACCTTTAATATGCCGGATTGAACCGTCGAGAGAAAGTTCGCCGAGAATTATTGTATCTTCCAGCAAATCCGGTTTTACAATATCGCTTGCGGCAAGTATTCCAATTGCAATAGGAAGGTCGAACGAACTGCCCTCTTTTTTTATATCCGCCGGGGCAAGATTTATGGTTATTTTTTTCACCGGAAATTCGTATCCGCTGTTTTTAATCGCGGCAGTTACACGTTCGCGGCTTTCTTTAACCGCGTTATCCGGTAATCCTACAATTAAAAATCCGGGGATTTGTTTTTCGCAATGGGTTTCAGTTTCAACTAAATAGGCGTCTATACCTATTGTGGCGCTTGTTATTATTTTAGATAGCATAAATGGTTTTATTTGTTTACAGAAACATAATAAAATTACAAATCTTAAAGGAATCAAACTAATAATATTTTTTTTCAAGAAAAGAGTTGAGTCTAAAATATTGCTTTTCGTAATTTGCAGATTCTGTTTAAACATATATTTATTAAAGTATTTAATCCCATTCTTATTTAATAATCCTGACCAATGCTTTAAAAAAAAAAAACTAAATATCTTTGCAGTAAAATCATACTATAATATTGCAGCAATTAAAAAACGTGTTCAGTTTTATTTATTCTTTAAGTATTTTTACAGAATAAAAAAGGAAACATATTTTTGGCTCGACGGAAACGAATAATTTTTCTTGATATTATGAGGGCTTTTGCTGTAATGATGATGGTGCAGGGGCACACTACAGACGCATTGCTCGATCAAAGTTACCGTACATTCAGTTCTGCCGGTTACACCATATGGGAGTTTTTCCGAGGATTTACAGCCCCTATATTTATGTTTACTTCGGGAACAGTCTTTACTTATCTCTTCAAACTTAACAATCTTCCTTTCAAAGATAATCCGCGAGTATTAAAAGGATTGAAGAGATTTCTGCTTCTTGTGTTTATAGGATATTTACTTCGTTTTCCTACTTGGAATATTTTTGATTACAGTCAGGTAGAGGAAAAACAATGGCAGATTTTTTTTGTTGTTGATGCATTGCATCTTATCGGGTTCGGGCTTCTTTTTATAATAGTGCTTAGCTACCTAAGCGAAAAAATTAAACTTAACTATTACATTACTGGAATTGCCGGAACATTTTTTTTCTTTCTGATATATCCCTTAACTATCACAATCGATTGGTCTTCAATTTTTCCGGCACCTGTTGCAGCTTATTTCACAAAACGAACCGGCTCTCTTTTCCCATTCTTCCCCTGGATAGGATATATTCTTGCCGGATCGGTACTCGGGAAGTTCCTGGCAAAAAAAGAAGATGACCATAAAAACATAAAATTTGTTATCTGGCTTGCTGTTATCGGCGGCGGATTTATAGTTTTTTCCTATTTGGGCAAGTTAAACATTTCTTTGATTAAGAACTGGTTACCTTATTGGGGAGAATATGCCTTTGTGGCTTTTTTCAGGTTAGGGATGGTAATTATTTTCAATAGCTTTGCTGCATTGATTTCCTTAAAAGTTAATAGTCTTCCAAAATTAGTAGCCCAGATAGGAACGCATACTCTTTTAATATATGCAGTTCACTTGATAATTTTATATGGTTCTGCTTGGAATAATGGATTTTACAGATACATAGCTCGGCAGTTAAACGTAACACAGACAATTTTAGCTGTAATACTTATGTGGGCAGCAATGATTATTATGGTTATTAGTATAGAAAAATATAAATTGCACAGAAAGAAATTAAATAATAATAAAATGAATACTGCCCATGAGAAAATCTGAAAACACAGACCCATTGCCGGGTCAGGATGATAAAGAATTTGAAAGGTCGCTGCGTCCGCAAAAATTTGATGAATTTACCGGGCAGAAAAAAATAACCGACAATTTAAAAGTATTTATCGGCGCTGCCCGAAAACGGGGTGAGGCTTTAGATCATGTACTTTTAACCGGACCACCCGGACTTGGAAAAACAACTCTTGCACACATCATTGCAAATGAGATGGGTGTAAAGATAAAGATAACTTCGGGACCTGTCCTCGAAAAACCCGGCGATTTAGCCGGTCTGCTTACAAATCTTGAAGAAAAAGCTGTACTTTTTATTGATGAAATTCACCGCTTAAGTCCTGTTGTAGAAGAATATCTGTACTCTGCAATGGAAGATTTTAAGCTCGATATTATGATTGATTCCGGACCGAATGCGCGCTCGGTACAGATTAAACTTCCGCAGTACACTCTTATTGGAGCTACTACACGTGCCGGTTTGCTTACTTCTCCTCTTCGCGACAGATTCGGTATAAAATTTCGTTTCGATTATTACGACAGCGATATCCTCAGCACAATTATTAAAAGATCTTCTGCCTTGCTTAATACTAAAATAGAAGAAAACGCTGCCGTGGAAATAGCTAAAAGATCGAGAGGAACGCCGCGAATTGCAAACAGACTTTTACGCCGCACAAGGGATTTTGCAGATTTCGGCAATAAAAATTCAATTGATATTGAAGTTGCTAAAAAAGCGCTCAACGCATTGGAAGTTGATGAATTCGGTCTTGATGAAATGGATAAAGAAATAATTCTTGCAATAATCGAAAAATTTAAAGGCGGTCCTGTAGGATTAAGCACTCTTGCTGTGGCTGTTAACGAAGATCCCGGTACATTGGAAGAAGTTTACGAACCTTTTCTTATTCAGCAGGGTTTCATTCAACGAACTCCCCGCGGACGCGAAGTAACCGATTTGGGATATGCAAGGTTTAACCGGAAACGCGTAAGCAAAAACAATGAGGAAACTTTATTTTAATATGAAAACGATTAAACTAAATAATATAGAAATAGGCGGAAATAAACCTTTTGTGCTCATTGCAGGTCCCTGCGTGGTTGAATCCGAAAAGGTTATTTTTAATACTGCCGCCGAAATAAAAAAAATAACCGATGAACTTAATATTCCGTTTATTTTCAAATCGAGTTATAAAAAGGCTAATCGCACAAATTTAAATTCTTTTTCGGGAATAGGAAATAATGAAGCGCTGAATATTCTGGCGCAGGCAAAAGAAAAATACTCTGTGCCTGTTTTAACAGATATTCACACCGAACAAGATGCCGGCATTGCCGCTTCTGTTGCGGATATTCTGCAAATACCGGCTTTTCTTTGCAGACAAACTGATTTGCTTGTTGCCGCCGGAAAAACAGGAAAAATTATTAATATTAAAAAAGGTCAGTTCCTTGCCCCCGGAGATATGAAACACGCTGCCGAAAAGGTTGAATCTTCCGGAAATAGTAAAATAATGTTTACCGAACGCGGAACCACATTCGGATATAACAATCTTGTTGTGGATATGCGCTCGCTTGTTATTATGCGCAATCTGGGTTATCCGGTTGTTATGGATGCAACTCATTCTGTACAGATGCCGGGAACTGGAAATGTAACCGGCGGACAACCTGAATTTATTAAGCCTTTGGCAAAAGCAGCGGCTGCAGTAGGAATTGATGCTCTTTTTCTTGAAGTTCATCCAAATCCGGCAAAAGCTTTAAGCGATGCCGCAAGCCAATTGCCTTTAAGCGATTTGAAAGAGTTATTAATTACAATTAAAAAAATTGATGAAATAAATAAGAAAGAGTAAGAGTAAGGAAAAAGAGTAAGAAAGAGCGAAAAGAATTATCTCCTTTTCTTAATCTTACTCTTAATCTTACTCTTAATCCTGATCTTAATCTTCTGGAGGAATAGTTTTGACCGAGAATAAAATTATTGAAACCGCAAAACACGTTATTGAAACTGAAATCAAAGCAGTTAAAAATCTCATTAATAATATAAATGAAGATTTTGTTTCAACCGTCGAAGCAATTTATAATTCCGCCGGAAGAGTTGTATTTACCGGGATGGGAAAATCGGGATTGATTGCCAGAAAGATTGTTGCCACTTTAAATTCCACCGGAACTCCTTCAATATTTCTGCATCCTACCGATGCACTGCACGGAGATTTGGGAATGGTGCGCAAAGAAGATATTGTAATTCTTGTTTCGAAAAGCGGAAATACCGAAGAACTTACCGATCTTGTTTCGATGTTAAAAAGAATGAATGTTATTATAATAGGAATGGTCGGAAATCCCGATTCGAAAATAGGAAAAGCCAGCAATTTTATTCTTAAGGTAAATGTTGAAGAAGAAGCCTGTCCTTTAGATTTAGCCCCTACAGCTTCTACAACCGCAGCGCTTGTTATGGGCGATGCTTTGGCAGTTGCCCTTTTGGAAAAACGCGGATTTACCGAAAAGGATTTCGCAATGCTTCATCCTGCCGGAAGTCTGGGAAAACGCCTTTCGCTGCGAATTGAAGAAACAATGAAAAAAGGCGATGAAATTCCAAAAGTTTCACCCGGCACTTCAATAAAAGATACAATTTTCGAAATCACTTCAAAACGGCTCGGGATGACCTGTGTTGTTGATGAAAACGGAACGCTGAAAGGAATTATTACCGACGGCGATTTGCGAAGACTTCTGGAAAAAACGCTTGATATAAAAAATCTTACGGCAAAAGACTTAATGACGCCTGATCCTAAAACAACAAAAAAAGAATATCTTGCATCTTTTGCGCTTCAACAGATGGAAAATTTTAAAATTACCAGTATAATTGTAACCGATAATAAAAATATACCTGTAGGAATTGTGCATCTTCACGATCTTGTAAACATAGGACTTCAGGCAAGATGAAAAATATAATTTCAATATTAATTATTTTGCTGTTTTTTTTATCCTGTTCGGATAAAAAAATAAAACCTCTTATTGCAACCGAAATGATTAATGGCAGGATTGCAACTCAGGAAAGTTGGAATTCGAATATTTATTTTACTGAAAACGGAAAGTTGAACGCGGTTTTATTTTCCAATCATTTAATGGCTTACGATGAAGATAAGGAAACTCTGCTTGAAGGCGTTAAAATTGATTTTTACAATGAAGAAGGGGTTAAGGCATCCAAACTTACAAGTAAACGCGGGAAAGTTGATAACAGCACAAATAATATGTATGCCATCGACAGCGTTGTTGCAGTAAACGACAGCGGAGTAACACTTAAAACCGATGAGCTGATGTGGAGAAATACGGACCGGAAAATTGTAACAGACCGTTTTGTAACTATTACCTCGCCCGACGAAGAAATACAGGGTTACGGTTTCGAATCGGACCAGAATTTGAAAAATTATATAATTTTTAATATAACTTACACAGGCAACAAACCTAAAAATAATGAATAGATTATTCTTTTTGCTCATATTGTCCGCTTTTTTTATTACAAACATTTTACCTCAGGAAGAACCTGAAACTTTTGTTGTTATCGGCGATAGTCTTGTTGGTAAAAACATAGACGGGCAGCGCATACGAGAAGTGAACGGGAATGTAATAATGACTCAGGGAAATGTTAATATAACCTGCGATAAAGCCATACAATTTTTATCAACTAATTCTGCACAGCTTATCGGGAATGTAATTATCAATCAAGACAGTCTCCGCATTTTTACCAAGCAGGGTTTTTATGATGCTAATACCAAAACAGCATATTCATACGACGGCGTGTTTTTAGAAGACGGACATATGACGCTGAATGCTGATTCGGGCTTTTATTATATGAACGATAAAATTGCCGATTTTTACGGTAAAGTACGGATGCAGGACGAAATTAATAATTTAAAATCGCACAAACTTCTTTATTATAAAAACGAAGCCCGTGCTGTGGCTACAGGAAATGTGGAGGTGCGCGATACAGGCTCTGTTGTTATTGCCGACAGTCTAATTCATTTCCGTGATACAAAAATTACATACGGATATAACAACGTAAAAATTATCAATCCAAAAGAAAGAATTGTAATTACCGGTGATTATCTGGAAGATTTTTCGCCTGAAAAGACAACAATAGTTTCGGGCAATGCTTTTTTTACACAAATTGATACAGCCGAAAACGGAACTATTGATACGCTTTATATCCTTGCAGAAAAAATGACGGCAATACAGGATTCTTCGCAACGGATTATTGCCGAAGATTCCGTGAAAATTTTACGCGGAACATTTTCGGGAAGGAACTCCAAATCGTATTATTTCCGCGACGAAGAAAAAATTTATATGCCCCGCCAAAAAGAGGACAAGGAACCGCCGGTTATGTGGTATAATTATTCGCAGCTTTCGGGAGATACAATTTTTATCTATCTTGAAAAGAACGAATTAAAAAAAATGGATATAATCAAAAATGGTCTGATTATTTCGCAGAATGCCAATTACCGGTATCGTTTCGATCAGATTTCAGGCGACCGTATTAAAATGTTTTTTGAAGACCGCAAGCTGAAGCGCACCGATATTGACGGAAGCGTTTTAAGCATCTATTATATGTTCGAAAAGGAAGAAGAAAACGGACTTATAAAATCAAGTTCCAAAAATGCAGTGATTTTTTTTAATGACACAACAATAATCGACGTTAAACTTTACGGTATGCCGGTTAGCGAGTATCATCCCGAAAATCTTGTTATAAGTAACGAGCAGTCTTTCACGCTGCCGAAATTTATAATATACAGCGGCAGACCGGATAAAGCATTTATCAAAAAAAGACAAGAGATTTATGGACAGAAATAATAAAACTCTTTCGCTCAGAAGCGAGGGACTTATAAAAACATATCGGAAAAGAAACGTTGTAAATAATGTTTCGGTAGGAGTTAAACAAGGCGAAATTGTCGGACTTCTCGGTCCTAACGGAGCCGGAAAAACTACAACATTTTATATGATTGTTGGAATGATTCAGCCGGACGGCGGCAGAGTATTTCTGGATGAAACCGAAATTACCGGTGAGCCGATGTATAAAAGAGCCCAGATGGGAATCGGTTATCTTCCGCAGGAAGCTTCGGTTTTCAGGAAATTAAGCGTGGAAGATAACATTATGGCAGTTCTTCAGATGCGTAAATTAAGCCGCGAAGAACGGAATGACAAGATGGAAAAACTTCTTACGGATTTAAATATCACACATATCCGAAAATCGATGGGTTATCAGTTAAGCGGCGGAGAGCGGCGCAGAACAGAGATCGCAAGGGCGCTTGCTACCGACCCGAAGTTTATTCTTTTGGATGAACCTTTTGCCGGGGTTGACCCCATTGCAGTTGAAGATATAATGACAATTGTTGCAAACCTTAAAAACAGAAATATCGGTATCCTTATAACCGACCATAACGTTCACGAAACTTTAAGTATTGTTGATAATGGATATATCCTGATAGAAGGGAAAATTTTCCGGAACGGAACCGCAGAAGAACTCGCAAACGATGAACAGGTGCGCAAGCTTTATCTCGGAGAAAAATTCAAGTTGGAAAGATATGAGTAATTCCGGCTATTGCAGAGAAATGTTTTTTATATAAAAGTATATTTACATTTCGATATTACCATTTGTTAATTTTCCTATTTAAATATTTTTTTTATAAATATTTTCTTATTTTTTGTATAAATAAATAAACCTTTATATAAAAACTTTTGTGAATAAATTCAGACATAAAGTGTTTTGCGGTCTCGAAGGTCTTCTTGAGTTTTATGATATTTGGAACCGTACCGTGCAGGAAGATGAAGAAACTGATATTACTCATCATCCCATTTGGTATAAAGTATTTTTTTCCACCGTAGAAAAAAACAGTCACCATTTTTATTTTATCACCCTCTGGGAAGATGAAAATAAACTTCTTGCTGTTGTTCCTCTAAAAACATCTCTATTTAAGTATTTCGGCATAAGTTTAAAATCTATTGAACTGCCCTTTCACGAGGAATTAAACTACAGGGACATCTATATTAATAAGCAAGCTGATAAAGATGAAATCGTAAAGCAAATTTGGGAAGTGCTTTATTCGTTTAATCAAAAATGGGATGTGTTTGTCTGCCTTTACTATCATTCCCCTTCATATTTATCAGGTTTGCTGAACTCTTTCCCCGGTAAGTTTAAACTGGCAAAAGAAAGCAGCAGAATCGATTACATTGAAAGTTCCGGTTACCAAGCGCTTATGGATTCCAAATCTAAAAAATTCTGCCGAAATCTTTCGCGTTTAGACAGGAAAATACATTCCGAGAAAAAGGTTGATTTTATTTACGAAGAAACAGAAGGGACTGTAAACAATCTTTTTTATTCCTTTCTTGAACTGGAAGCTTCGGGATGGAAAGGAAAAAAAGGGAAATGTTCGGCAATTTTATGCAACCGGGATCTTACGGATTATTACATCGGATTGATGAATGAAAAGGATACCGGACTTAAATTTGATGTAAATATTTTAAAAGCGGATAATAACTGTATTGGCGGTTTGCTCGGCGTAATTTATAAAGATCTTCATTACTCTATAAAAATAGCATACAACCAAGATTATTGCGAGTTTTCTCCCGGACAAATACTTTACAATTACAGCTTAAAACGGCATCTCGACGATATGTCGCTTAAATCAAGCAATTTTATGTCAGGGTTTAACTGGCAAATTCCCTGGCGAACAGGTTTTTTCCCTACTTATAACGGAATGTTTTTTAAAAACTCGGCAAAGGCATTTTTTGTTTTTCTCCTTGTAATATCTGTTTGTAAGTTAAAAATGCTGTCGGATAAAATTAAACCAATCCTGAAAAAAGAAAATCAAAATTAAAATACTCCGAGAGGGATTTTTCTTTTTTATCTGTATTTAAAGCAAACATTGGAATGGTTTTATGAATTCTTCTTCTGCCCGCCTTCACATTGTAGATGCACTCCGCGGCTTTGCAATTGTGTCTATAATGTTGCTGCATAACCTCGAACACTTCGATTATTATTTTATCCCCGCCGGTTTACCTGTTTGGATGCAGACTTTAGACAGTTTCATTATGGATAGTATGTTTTTTCTGTTCGGGGGAAAATCGTATGCAATTTTCGCACTGCTTTTCGGCTTAACATTTTTTATTCAATCGGATAATCAGAAGAAAAAGGGAAAAGATTTCCGACTGAGATTTGCCTGGAGACTGGCTCTGCTTTTATTATTCGGCTTAATAAACTCGGCATTTTACGAAGGCGATATCCTTATGATTTACGCCGCCTTAGGATTTTCTCTTATTCCGGTTGCAAAACTTAATAATAAAGTTGTGTTTATAATTGCTGCGGTTTTTATGTTTCAACCTTATGAGTGGATAAATTTTGTCTGGGGTATCCAAAACCAGAACGCTGTATTAGCAGACCCCGGCTCGTCGGTATATTTCGGAAATATAAAAGAATATATTGAAGGAAATTCAATTATAAATACTCTTTTCGGTAATCTTACAAATGGAAGAAAAGCTATAATTTTATGGAATTGGGAAAACGGACGGTTTTTCCAGACAATATCTTTGTTTATGCTTGGAATGTTAGCCGGACGAAAATCTCTTTTTAAAATTTCTGACGAAAATAAAAAGTTTTGGAAGACTGTTTTAATTGTTTCAGCCATTGCTTTTATTCCGCTATTTATAATAAAAGACAGTCTTGGCGGCTGGATTGAAAGCGAAGCAATTAAACGTCCTTTATTAACAATAGAAACAACGTGGTCGAATCTTGCGTTTATGTTTATTCTGGTTTCGGGCTTTGTGCTTTTGTTTCAGACAAAAGTTTTTTACCGCATTTTGAATGTCTTTTCTTCTTACGGAAAAATGAGCTTGTCAAACTACATAATCCAATCAATTATCGGTTCATTTATTTATTACGGATTTGGTTTGGGTTTATATAAATATACCGGAGCAACATATTGTCTGCTTATAGGTATTGTACTTGCAATTTTACAGGGATTTTTCAGCAGCTGGTGGATGAAAAATCATAAACAAGGACCATTGGAAACTATTTGGCATAAATTAACCTGGATTGGAACCGGAAAGTAATTTTTTGCTGACGGGTTTCTTCTTTTAGTTTCCAGATTTCTTCGCCAGTACGCTCACTAATATTTTCAAGTGAACTTGTTTTTCCTTAATGCTGATTTCGCACTCAGTTATATTTCTTAAAGCCGGTTCATTTTAGTTTGCTTATAATAGGGTTAAAAGCTTTTGTAAAAACCAGAACGCTGTCGCCCATTTTCAAATTTTCAATATCATCGGCAAAGGCAATAACCTTAATAATCTGGTTACCGCCCGAAATAACTGTTACAATAAAAAAAGTCTCCTGCGGTTCAATTCTTGCAACAATTCCTGTAATTTGCACTTTGCCGCTGACGCTTTTATCCGAAAAAACATCTTCGGGTTTTCCGCTGCGGCTTATTAAGCCTTTTTCAATGCAAATAACTTTTGTGGAAAGTTTAAATACTTCGGCAAGGTCGTGACTTACCATAATTGTTGTTGCACCCGACAATTTATGCGCAACAGCAATTTCATCCTGAAGCAGAGTTCTCATTTCGGCATCGAGTGCTGAGAGAGGTTCGTCAAGCAGCAATAACTTTGGCTTACGGCCTAAAGCGCGCGCTAATGCCACACGCTGTTTTTGTCCGCCGGATAGCCCGCCGGGTTTGTTCTTTTTAAATTCGGCTAACCCGAATATTTCAATTAGTTCTTTTACTTTCCCGGCATCTTTTACCGTCTGCCCGAATTGTATATTTTGCTCTACTGTCATATTAGGAAATAATGCAAAGTCCTGAAACATCAGACTTATATTTCTTTCCTGCGGCGGAATATTTATTCTTCTTTCTGAATCGAACCATACTTTTCCGCCAAACACAATTTTTCCCCTGTCCGGATTTAATAATCCCGCAAGAATTCTTAAAAGAGTAGTTTTACCCGCTCCCGAAGGACCGAAAAGAGCTGCGAGTTCACCTGCATCAATTTCGGTTTTAACTGTTAAATTAGTTTTACCGTTGGAAGTGAGCAACATTTTCTCAATATCAATATGTATTACTTCATTTTCCATATATTACTTTTTTTGTTAACGCTGTAAATTGTAGTTAAAAGAGTTAGCGAAATTAGAAACAAAATGAGCGCGTACTGGTTTGCCGTCGAAAAATTGAGCGACTGAACTTCATCGTAAATTGCAATGGAAGCAACCCTGGTTTCGCCGGGCATATTTCCCCCGACCATAAGTACAACCCCGAATTCGCCTATGCTATGAGCAAATGTGAGGGCAACGGCAGTGATTATTGACGGTTTGATATTCGGAATTAAAACTCTGAAAAAAGTTACGGTTTTCGACTTTCCCATAGTGTATGAAGCTTCGCGAAAACTTTCCGGTAAAGCAACTAATCCGTTATGAAGCGGTTGTATCATAAACGGCAGACTAAAAATAACTGACGCAAGCAGAATTCCTTCAAAAGTAAATGCAAGCCGCAGATTAAAAGCATTGCCAAGCCATTCGCCGAAACTATTACGGGGACTGTAAATTAAAAGCATGTAATATCCTATTACAGATGGAGGCAAAACCATAGGCATACTTACCAAGGCTTCAATCAAAGGTTTTATTCTTAACTTTGAATATGCCAGCCAATAAGCTATTGGAAACCCGATTACAACGAGTATAGTTGTTGTAAAAAGTGCAAGTTTTAATGTAAGTGTTATTGTCTGGAAAAATTCCGGATCCATCTTATTTTCCTGTAATTTTCATCAATGATATTTCATTCGCTTTAACAAGAGCTTCAATTTCTTCTCCCGCTGCAATTAAAAGAGAATCGGCGGCGCGGGTTGTAATCACTGAGGTAATTGGGTAATCTCCGAATTGAAGCTTAACTTTGCTAAGCAGCTGACCTCGTTCAATATTTATAACTTTACAGTTCATCCGGTTCCTTACGCTGATTTGACCTGCTAACTTTTTCGCTAAAGAAACTTCAGTCTCTTTAAATACAAGATTTACAGCTTGTTCTGTTTTCAGCCATTCCGGTTTTTCTGCCGATTCGATGAGCAGAGCTGAAAAGCCCTGCCCGTTGACTTCTAAATCAATCAGCATTACTGCGCCTGATTGCTGGATATTCGTTATTTTACCTTTCAATTTATTCATTTTAATCTGTGTTAAGGAACCAAATAACCGTATTTTTCAAAAATTGCTTTACATTCGCTGCTGAACACGAATTTCAGGAATTTAGCTGCTTCAGGATTATCCTGTCCTGTTTTTAATAGAATCAAAGCCTGTTCTATTGGAGTGTAACTTTTAGGATCGAGCTCGAAATAGTTACCTTTCATTTCGGGAGCTATTGCCAAAGAGAGAGCGATAAAAGCTGCTTCGGCGTTACCGGTTTGTGCAAATTGGGCTGCCTGCGAAATATTGTCGGCATAAACAATTTTATCTTTTACTTTTTCAAAAAGATTGTAGTGCTTCAGGCATTGTAAAGCCCTGTCGCCGTAAGGAGCCAATTCAGGTTTCGCAATTGAAACCCTGTTAACCGGTTTATCAGCGAGAATTTCTATTCCTTTTGAAACATCAACCATATTGCTCCAAAGTACCAGTTTACCCAAAACGTAGGTTCTAACTTCGCCGGATACAAAATTCTCTTCTTTTAATTTCTGCGGGAACTTCTTATCTGCTGCCATAAATATGTCAAATTCTGCTCCGTTTGTAATTTGCTGATACAAAGTGCCCGAAGAACCCAAGCTGACCACAACTTTAGTTCCCGGATTCTGACTTTCGTATTTTGTTTTAATCTCCTCAATAGCAAAATTTAGATTTGCTGCCGCTGCAATTTTAACGGTCTGTGCATTGAGATTAAAGCTTAAAATCAACAGAAATAATAAAAGTAACTTTTTCATTTTAATTTTCCTTTTTAATTTATAGTCTTTATTTACTTGTCTGATTTAAATAACTGCGGCTGTATTGTAAGCATAACATAAGCCCATTCGTTTTGATGTGTGTCTGTATTATTTAACTTGAAATACTTTTTAGTAGCGCCGGAATTAAAGTACATACTGAAACCTCCCTGTAATGATACTATTTTTGAAGGCTTGTAGTTCAAAGTTAAATCTGCTTCGCCTCCTAAATTTTTAGCGGTTTTTACACCCGAAAAAACAAAATCCTTTTCAAAATAAAAAAGATGACCTGTCAGTTCAGCCGAAACGACTGAAGAAAGTTTTACTGCTGCACCTCCATAATAGTTTATTAATCCCTGTGCCGGCAAATTAGTATAGTAATCCATAAACCCGTTCAGCGAATGATTTGACCCATATAATCTGTTATACGTTTTTGATTTACCTGCTTCAAGATTGGCAGCGGAACCGGAATAATAATCAACTCCTATAGTTGCGGATATAACCGGATTAAATTTGTATGAAAGTTTTCCGGCAAAAAAATACGCTTTTAAGTCGGCATAACCGCCTTTGTATTTAATACCCGGATTTTTACCTCTCTGCAAATTTGCGGAAATACTTCCGGTCCAAGCCGAAGAATCGTCAGCATACGACAGATAAATTCCGTAAGTTAGTCTCGGATATAGAACTTTGTAATCATTCGTCTTTTCAAAACCTTCGTAAACATTCATTAATGAAACGCTTGCGCCTTTAAACACCTGTTTCGAAAGCCACAAATACCACAATGCTTTATAATTTTGCTTTGGAGTGTAGCTGTAATTTATAATATTAAGCGTATCTTTGGAATTATTGTAGGCAAATCCGGAATGAATATCCAGAATTGAACCTGAATATTTAAGTACCAAAATATCGTGCGAATTTCCGGTATTGCTCCAGTTACTTGCCGAGAATAACCGCTGATCGTCATAAGCTAATGGCTGACGACCCATTTTTACCGAAAACCCAGGAGTGAAAATATATTCAAACCATGCTTCATACATTTCAATTTTAGAAGCGCTGGTTTTATTATTGCTGTTTCCCCAAATACGGGCATCCTGCAGCGAAATGCGCGTAATCAGTTCTTCGCTTTTATATTCTGCATTTAAACGTGTACGCTGATAAGTAGTTAAAGCAGGCGATAAAGTATCAGCAAGCGGTTTTTTATATCCCTGCATAAATTCCGTTCTTGGTCTGAATTCCGCATCAATTGTTACCTGCGCAAATAAAACTGCCGAATTAACCATTATAAATAATACTAATAATAAGTGTGTGTAATATTTCTTCATTTTCGTTACCTTTAAGTGTTAGAATTCTATGAATTTTAATAGTCTGGAACTCCCAATCATTCGCACCGATTGAGTTTCGGACTTTTATTTGAATAAAATCTTCCGTCTGATTTGATTTTTGTTACATTTTGTTCACTCACCGTATCAAGCCAGCCTCTTGTAACATTTTCCCGGTTATCAATTTTTCCGAAAAAAGGCTTTATATCCAAAAGCGGAGTTCCATCAACCATATCAACTCCGTCAATATAAATAACGCTGCCTTCAATTCTTTTCAATTCCACAATTGATAATCCTATCGGGTTGGGACGGGTCGGAGCGCGGGTTGCATAAATGCCGTGCGGTTTATCATCCATAAACGGAACTACATACAGTTTATAACCTTTTACCAGATGAAAGTGGTAGAGCAATATTATATGCGAAAATCCTTCGAGATCAAACAGACCTGCGGCAAATTCGGGTTCAAGTTCAATCTTTCCTTCGGTACCGGTAGCGGCACAGGATTGAATGGGCATTCCTGTTATCTCCTTAAATGGAGTTCGTATTATCCCGATCGGCTGATATATAATATTCGTTTTCATATTCAGGTTCCTATTATTCTGATCTTAAAAAGCGTTATAAATACATATAGATAACGCAGGGCAAAAAAAATCAAAGATTTATTTCAATATTTATTTGCTTTATAATCTTGCTTATTTCAGTTTCGATTGATTTGTATTCTTTTAAAATACCGGTTCCGTAATCCGATATAAACGCGCCGCCGCCGTTTACTCCGCCCCGTTGTTTTATTATTAAAGGCGCAGGCGCAGCGCTGTTAATCTCTTCAACTATTTCCCAGGCATGCTGATATGAAATGTTCAAAATTTTTGCAGCGCTCCGTAAGCTTCCGGTTTTTATAATTTCTTTTATAAGTCCAATTTTAACAGGACAAAGAAACGATTTGCCATCACGTTTTATTAATATTCTGCATTCAATTTCTGTCATAAATCACTTGCAGTCACATTCGCTGTTATCACAATTGCACGGAATCCCTATTATTACTTCGGTGGATTTAATAACTGCATAAGCGGTATCGCCGGATTTAAGATTAAGATCGCCGATTGAATCTTTCGAAATAATAGATGAAATTACATTCCCGTTCCCGAGATCGAGAGTTACTTTTGCAGTTATTAGTCCTTCATCAACAGTTAGGATTTTTCCTTTCAATTTGTTTCTTGCGCTTAGTTTCATAGTGTTTTTTCTTTTTTAATGAATAAATAGTTTAGCGCATAAATCCAAGCTTTGTGCCACACTGATAAATGTTTGTTTTTAAGCTGTTTTCGCAAATATGCTATTTTGAAAAGCTACTTTTTGGTAGGAAAGATAAAAGCGTTATACGCAAATGTAGATAACACTCAATATCCGGTTTGAATTAATGGGGAAGATTTAATACTGTGCTATACGGAGTTAATGCAAAACAAAAGCCGGCAGGAGTTACTCCTGCCGGGACGGGAAAAATAATAAGTATTGAAAGCTTTTTCATTTTTATTCAATTCCATAATGATATACATTCCCATTCTCGCTTAATGCCCACCCGCTTGTATTGTTAATAAATGAAATGCTTACCAGTTTTTCATCAGC
>JAAYAN010000196.1 GCA_012719345.1 Ignavibacteria bacterium
CCGGTGTTCTTTTTATTTTGAAATGATTCTGAGTTTAATGGAATGAGAAAAGCCTTCCAAGCTTAGGTTGGTCGTCCCGACAGGTCGGGAAGTCCCGTCTCCCGCTCAGAGTTACAAAAAAAGTTTCAAAATCAGTTAGTATTCAACTGATGTTCTTTTTGTTTTGATATAATTCTGAGTTTGCTGGAAAAGTAAGAAAAGCCTTCCAAGCTTAGGTTGGTCGTCCCGACAGGTCGGGAAGTCCCGTCTCCCGCTCAGAGTTATAAAATATTACAAATCGGTTGAAGTTTTCAGCCGATGTTCTTTTTATTTTTTACGAGTTTACTACAGGAATATTATCCTGAAATATAAAGGCTGACGTAGCTCAGTCGGTAGAGCACATCCTTGGTAAGGATGAGGTCACCGGTTCAATCCCGGTCGTCAGCTCGAATAAATAAAAATTTTAAGATTTATAAAGGTCAAGACGGAGTATTAGATGGCTAAAGGAAAAAACATAAGACAGACGATAACACTGGAAAGCAGTGAAGGAACTGGATATCGTTACACAACGCAAAAAAATAAAAGAAATCATCCTAACAGGGTTGAATTTAAAAAATACGATCCTGTTGTAAGAAAACACGTAATATTTAAAGAAACCAAATAATACTTACGTCAGTGGCTCAATTGGTAGAGCAGCGGTCTCCAAAACCGCAGGTTGGGGGTTCGAGTCCCTCCTGACGTGCAACATAAATTAAAAGATAATTTATTATGAAAGAAAAAATTTTGAATTTTAAGGATGACGTAGTTAAGGAAATGAAAAAAGTTACCTGGCCGTCGAAAGAAGAATTAAAAGAATCAACATCAATAGTTATAGTTGTTTGTTTAATATTAGCTTTGTTTACCTGGGTTATTGATTTAGGAATAGGTGAAGCTTTTGCACAGTTATTTAAATTATCATAATAAGCTTTATTATAAAAAAGAGATTTGAATTGAGCGAAGAAATAAAAGGCAGATGGTACGTAGTTAGAACGTTTTCAGGTCACGAAAATAAAGTAAAAAATATTATTGATACCGAACTGAAAGAAAACGAAATGCTAAAAGCAAGAATATATGAAGTTCTTGTTCCGATGGAAAAAGTATTTGAAGTTAAAGACGGGAAGAAAAAAACAAAAAATAAAAACTTTTTCCCTGGGTATATTTTATTAAATGCAGATTTAGATAACAGAGTTTTAGATTTTGTATCAAACACACAGTCTGTTATGGGCTTTTTAGGACCCAAAAACAATCCTAATCCTCTACAACCTGATGAAGTAAAAAGAATAGTTGGCAGAATAAGCAAAGACAACGATTCGGAACGTACAGAAACAATATTCAGGAACGGAGATATTGTAAAAATTATTGATGGACCTTTTAATAATTTTTCGGGTTACATTCAGGAAGTAAACGAAGAGAAAATGAAAATAAAAGTTATGGTGTCTATTTTCGGAAGAAAAACTCCGGTAGAGATAGATTTTGTTCAAGCAGAACTAGAAAAATAAACAGTTAATTGTAGGTTAAGATATGGCAAAAAAAATAACAGGATTCATTAAGTTACAGATTCCTGGAGGAAAAGCAAATCCTTCTCCGCCAGTAGGACCGGCTTTAGGTCAGAAGGGTGTAAACATTATGGAGTTTTGCAAACAGTTTAATGCAAAAACTGCTGATAAAGACGGATTGATTATTCCTGTAGTGATTACGGTTTATCAGGATAAATCATTTACGTTTATCACAAAAACGCCTCCGGCTGCTGTGCTATTAAAAAAAGCAACAAAAATTGAAAGCGGTTCAGCAGAACCAAACAAAACCAAAGTTGCAAAAGTATCAAAAACGCAGGTTAAGGAAATAGCTGAGTTAAAAATGCCCGACCTTAATGCTGGCAGTGTAGAAGCTGCAATGAGTATGGTTGCAGGTACTGCAAGAAGTATGGGAATAACAGTAGAAGAATAAGAATTTAATTAATAATTATAAGTTGGTAATTAAGATGAAAGTAACCAAACGAAATAAAGAATTAAGCAAGAAAGTAGATACCAATAAAGAATATTCACTTGAAGAAGCAATACAAACCCTTAAGGAAGTATCTAAAGTGAAATTTGATGAATCTTTTGATTGCGCTATTAGATTAGGTGTAGATCCGCGTCATGCAGACCAGATGGTAAGAGGTACAGTATCACTTCCTCATGGAACAGGAAAAGAAGTAAAAGTTCTTGTTATTTCTAAAGGTACTCCTGCTGATGTTGCGTTAAATGCCGGAGCAGATTATGCTGGCTACGAAGATTATTTGGAAAAAATAAAAGGCGGATGGGCAGAAGTTGATGTTATAATTTCTACACCAGATGCTATGCCGGAACTTGGAAAGTTAGGACGTGTTCTCGGACCAAAAGGACTTATGCCTAATCCTAAAAGCGGCACTGTATCTACAGATGTTGAAAAAGCGGTTAAGGAAGTTAAAGCAGGAAAAATTGAATTCCGTGTTGATAAAACTGGTATTATACACGTTTCACTTGGAAAATTGAGCTTCGGAGTAGATCAGCTTGCGGATAATGCAAAAGCTTTTATCAATACAATTATAAAGATGAAACCTTCCTCTGCAAAAGGAACTTATGTTAAAAGTTTATTCCTGTCCAGCACTATGGGACCGGGGATGAAAATAGATCGTGATAACGTGTTGTCGAATATAAAATAAAAATTTACGCACTCAAATTAAATGCTTCTAAATTTAATTATTGTGAAAAGAGAAATGGGAGAATAATGAAAAAAAGCGAAAAAGAGGAAATTGTCTCTCAGATTAAAGAACTGTTAAGTAATTCCGATGCAATGTACCTTGTTGAATATAAAGGTATTAATGTTGAAGATATGACTCAGATTCGAAAAGAATTCAGAGGAGCCGGCATTACTTACAAAGTATTTAAAAACACCTTGTTTAAAAAAGCTGCCCAGCAAATTGGTGGCTATGACAAATGTTTTGATGAACTTGTTGGAATGACTGGTTATGCTTTTGCTAAAGATAACATCGTTGCTCCTGCAAAGATTATTCAAAAATATAATAAGGCTACTGAGAAACTTAATTTCAAAGGTTGCTTTATAGATTCTCAGTTTTACGGATCAAATCAACTAAATATGCTTGCCTCAATGCCAGGAAAAGATGAAATTATGGCATCGATTGTTGGCAGTATAGCTGCACCTGCTTCTGGAATTGTTGGAGCTTTGAATTCTGTAATAAGAGATCTAGTAAGTGTAATTGATGAAGTTGCCAAAAAAAAGGCAGCATAATTTAAAATTAAATTGAAGAAAATAATCAGGAGATAAAAAAATGTCAGAAAAAATAACTGAAATTGTTGAAAAAATAAAAGCTTTAACATTAGTAGAAGCTTCGGAATTAAAAAAAGCTTTAGAAGAAGAATTTGGTGTAACAGCTGCTGCTCCTATGATGATGGGTGCTGCTCCTGCCGCTGCCGGTGCTGCTGCAGAAGCTCCAGCTGAAGAAAAAACAGAATTCGATGTGGTTCTTGTTAATTCAGGCGACAAAAAAATCAACGTTATTAAAGTTGTAAGAGCTCATACAGGTTTAGGTTTGAAAGAAGCTAAAGATCTTGTTGACGGTGCTCCGAAAGTTGTAAAAGAACAAGCATCAAAAGATGAAGCTGCTAAAATTAAAGCTGAATTAGAAGAAGCTGGTGCAAAAGTTGAATTAAAGTAATCGGCTTTAAATTTCATTTATAATTTTTAAAGTGATAATGGAAAAAATCCATTATCACTTTTGTTATTTTACTTAAAACGATATTTGTACCAAAAAGCGAATATTTTGGGAGGTTAGGATTGAACAACAATAATAATAGCAGAATTTCATTTTCCAAAATCAGAAAGGCGATTGAAATTCCTGATTTGCTGAATGTACAGCTAGAGTCGTTCGAAGAATTCCTGCAATTAAAAACACCGGCTTCAAAAAGACTTGATCAAGGATTGCAGAATGTTTTTCTTACAAATTTTCCTATTTCGGATAATAAAGAATTTTATAGACTCGATTTTGTAGAATATTATATAGAAAAACCTCGTTTTTCGATAGTAGAATGCGAGGAAAGAGGGCTGACTTATGCTGCTCCATTAAAGGCAAAGTTAAGATTGTCCACAAAAGATGATGAAACCAACGAATACATTAATTCTGTTGAGCAAGAAGTTTATTTAGGCAATCTGCCATTTATGACAGACAGAGGAACATTTATTATAAATGGAGCTGAAAGAGTAATTGTTAGTCAATTACACAGATCTCCTGGCGTTGCGTTTTCTCAGAATGTTCACCCTAACGGTACACCTATTTATTCAGCGCGAATTATACCATTTCGTGGTTCGTGGGTTGAATTTGCAACCGACATTAATCACGTGTTATATGTGTATATAGATAGAAGAAAGAAATTTCCATCAACAACTTTACTGCGTGCACTTGGATATGAGAGTGAAGAACAAATACTAAATCTATTTAATTTAATAGAAGAGATTGACATTAAAGATTTAGATGTTGAAAAACATATTGGCAGAGTAGCTGCTGAAGATGTTATTGATGTTACCACTGGTGAAATATTTGTTTCTAAAGAAAGTGTACTTTCCGAAGAAATTGTTAATGAAATAAAAAAATCTACTGTAAAAAAATTAAAGCTCATATCTGCAGAAACTTCACTTGACCAAGATTTGATACTAAACACTTTGAAAAAAGATACTGCAGTTACAAAGGAAGAAGCTCTTTTTGCTATATACAGACAACTAAGATCCGGTGAAGCTCCTGATGTTGATACTGCACAAGGTTTAATTGATAAATTATTTTTTAATGAAAAACGTTATGATTTAGGTGAAGTTGGTCGTTTTAGAATGAATGACAGACTTGGTCTTAAAATTTCTAATGATATAAGAATATTAACAGTTGATGATATTTTGGCAATTATGAAGAATATCATAAAACTTAAAGGCGGAAATGTAAACGTAGACGATATAGACCATCTTGGAAACAGAAGAGTTAGAACTGTTGGTGAACAGCTTGTTCAACAGTTTAATGTTGCACTTGCAAGAATGTCGCGTACTATAAGAGAAAGATTAAATATGCGCGATACAGAAAATTTACAGCCGCAGGATATGGTTAACGCCAGAACAATAAGCAGTGTAGTTAATGCTTTTTTTGGTACCAATCAGTTATCTCAATTTATGGATCAGACAAATCCATTATCGGAATTAACGCATAAACGAAGAGTTTCTGCTTTAGGTCCTGGCGGTTTAACACGCGAAAGAGCCGGATTTGAAGTGCGCGATGTTCATCATTCGCATTACGGTAGACTTTGTCCTATTGAAACACCCGAAGGTCCGAACATCGGTCTTATTTCTTCTTTAACAATTTATTCCAAAGTTAACTCATATGGTTTTATTGAAACTCCGTATAGAAAGGTTAAAGAAGGTATTGTTACTGACAATGTCGATTATTTGAGCGCCGATCAGGAAGATGAATTTACTGTAGTGCAAGCAAATGCCCCAATCAATGAAGACGGTTCTTTTATCAATCCTAGAGTAAAATGCCGGAATAAAGGAGAATTTCCAGTTGTTCCACCACAGCAAGCTCAATATATGGATGTTGCTCCAGCACAAATAGTAAGTGCTGCCGCTTCGCTTATTCCTTTTTTGGAACACGATGACGCAAACAGAGCATTAATGGGTTCGAACATGCAACGTCAGGCAGTTCCTGTTCTCAGACCTCAGGCTCCTATTGTTGGAACAGGCATGGAAGGTCGCATTGCAAAAGATTCACGGAATATTATAGTTGCTGAAGATGACGGAATAATTGAATTTTCTGATTCGTCGAAGATAGTGATTAAGTATGATGTAAATCTTAATGATGAAAACGTAATCTGCGGTTTTGATGATGAAAAACGAGTTACACATAATTTGATTAAATTCAACGGAACCAATCAGGAAACTTGTGTAAACCAGAAACCTATTGTTGCTACAGGTCAGCGTGTTCAAAAAGGACAAGTATTGGCTGACGGACCGGCTATTGAAAACGGAGAGTTGGCATTAGGAAGAAATATATCTGTAGCTTTTATGCCTTGGCGCGGATATAATTTTGAAGATGCTATAATAATAAATGAAAAATTGGTTGCCGAAGATGTTTTCACTTCAATACATATTGAAGAATTTGAATTACAAGTAAGGGAAACCAAACGCGGCGAAGAAGAACTAACCCGGGATATTCCCAATGTAAGTGAAGAAGCTACTAAAAATCTTGATGAAAACGGTATAATTCGTGAAGGAGCCGAAGTAAAAGAAGGTGATATCCTTATTGGGAAAATTACCCCCAAAGGTGAATCTGATCCAACTCCCGAAGAAAAACTTCTGAAGGCTATTTTCGGAGATAAAGCTGGTGATGTTAAAGATGCTTCTTTAAAGGCACCTCCCGGACTTAAAGGTATTGTTATTAAAACAAGACTTTTCAGCCGTAAAAAAAGAGATGCTGATTCCAAAAAAATTGAAAAACAGCAAATTGATAAAATTGATTCTCAAATCAGAAAGAAAAAAGATGAGCTTTATCGGACACTTGTTTTAAAGATGATAAGAATATGTAATGGTCTTAATTCTTCCGGAATCCGTGAACTTGGCGGATCAATGGTAATTAAAAAAGGAATAAAGTTGTCTGAAGAATTGATTAATTCAATTGAAGACGTAACAAAACTTGATTATACATCAGATTGGTTTGAAGATTCAACTGCCAATTCAAGGATAAAAAAATTATTCCAGAATTATTACGAACTGCAACAGGAAATTGATGAAGAATTCAAGAGAGAAAAGCTTAAAATTCAAAGTGGAGATGAATTACCTCCGGGTATAGTTCAGCTTGCAAAAGTATATGTTGCAAAGAAAAGAAAATTATCCGTTGGCGATAAAATGGCGGGACGTCACGGAAATAAAGGTGTTGTTGCGAAAATTGTTGCAGCAGAAGATATGCCTTATCACGAAGATGGTACTCCGGTTGATATTGTTCTGAATCCACTTGGTGTGCCATCGCGTATGAATCTCGGTCAGCTTTACGAAACAGCTTTGGGCTGGGTAGGAAGAAAGCTTGGACTTAAATTTGAAACACCTATTTTTGATGGAGCAGGTTATAAAGATGTGGAAGAATGGCTTGAAAAAGCTAAATTGCCTTCAGGAAGCAAAGCTACTTTGTATGATGGGCGCACAGGTGAAAAATTCCATCAGAAAGTTACTTGTGGATATATTTATATGCTTAAGCTCGGTCATATGGTTGACGATAAAATTCATGCCCGTTCAATTGGACCATACTCATTAATTACTCAGCAACCGCTTGGTGGAAAAGCTCAATTCGGTGGGCAGAGATTTGGAGAAATGGAAGTATGGGCTCTGGAAGGTTATGGAGCTGCAAACATTCTTCAGGAAGTGCTTACCATAAAGAGTGATGATGTTGTTGGAAGAGCTAAAGCCTATGAATCAATTGTAAAAGGTGAAAATATTGCCGAAGCTAGTATTCCTGAGTCATTTAACGTATTGATTAAAGAATTACAGGGCTTAGGTCTTGATATAAAAATAAACTAGCTAATTTGCTATTTATTAAGGAGAAAGTTTTATGAGATTTAGAACTCAAGAAACAAAAATTAAAAATATAGAAAAATTAACAATCAGTTTGGCAAGTCCAGATGATCATCTATCACGTTCGCATGGTGAAGTTACTAAACCAGAGACTATAAACTATCGCTCATTCCGACCCGAAAAAGACGGATTGTTTTGTGAAAAGACATTTGGTCCGGTAAAGGACTGGGAATGTGCATGTGGAAAATATAAAGGAATTCGTTATAAAGGAATTGTTTGTGATCGTTGCGGTGTTGAAGTTACATTAAAAAGTGTTCGTCGCGAAAGAATGGGACACATTGCACTTGCAGTTCCAATAGTTCATATTTGGTTTTTTCGTGCATTGCCTTCAAAAATTGGTAACATAATCGGGGTATCGACGAAAGAACTTCAAAAAATAATTTATTACGAATCGTATGTTGTAATTAATCCAGGTACAACAGGTTTAAGTGTAAAAGATCTTATATCCGAAGATCAGTATTTCGAAATACTGAATTCACTGCCGCATGATAATGATGCTCTGGAAAATGACGATCCTAAAAAATTTATTGCAAAAATAGGTGGCGAAGCTGTAAAGGAACTTTTAAAGAGAACTGATATTGAACAAACTTTCTTGGAATTAAAGAAACAGCTTAAAGAAGAGACATCGCAGCAGAAAAGAAGCGATATTTTAAAAAGACTTGCTGTTCTTGAAGCCTTCAGAGAAAAAGAAGGAAAAGTACCTAATAAACCTGAATGGATGGTGATGAGTGTAATTCCTGTTATACCACCGGAATTACGTCCGCTTGTACCGCTTGAAGGCGGCAGATTTGCCACAAGCGATTTGAATGATCTTTACAGAAGAGTAATTATCAGAAATAACAGACTAAAAAGATTAATAGATATAAAAGCTCCGGAAGTAATTTTACGGAATGAAAAAAGAATGCTTCAGGAAGCTGTTGATGCACTTTTCGACAATTCAAGAAAAGCTAGCGCTGTAAGAAGCGATGGAAACAGACCATTAAAATCTTTGAGCGATATGTTAAAGGGTAAACAAGGACGTTTCCGTCAGAATCTTTTAGGAAAACGCGTTGACTATTCCGGGAGATCTGTAATTGTTGTGGGTCCTGAATTAAAACTTCATCAATGCGGTTTGCCTAAAGATATGGCTATTGAATTATTTAAACCGTTTGTTATCCGAAAACTTATTGACAGAGGACATTTTAAAACAGTTAAAAGTGCCCGAAAAGCTGTTGACAGAAAAGATGCAATTATTTGGGAAATATTAGAAAAAATAATCAGCGGGCATCCAGTTTTATTGAACAGAGCTCCAACTTTGCACAGATTGGGAATTCAGGCTTTTCAACCACTTCTTATTGACAGCAAAGCTATACAGCTTCATCCGATGGTATGTACTGCGTTTAATGCGGATTTTGACGGTGACCAGATGGCAGTTCACCTCCCGCTGTCTTATGAAGCACAGCTTGAAGCTTCGTTATTAATGTTGAGCAGTCATAATATTCTTTCTCCTCAGAACGGAAGTCCGATTGTTGTTCCTACTCAGGATATAGTTTTAGGATGCTATTATCTTACAAAAGTGAAGATAGGCGCAAAAGGCGAAGGAAATATATTTAATGATATGGATGAAGTGATGATTGCATATAATTCAGGCGCAATTGAACTTCATGCAAAAATAAAAGTAAAGATTGACGGAGAATTAATTGAAACCACAACAGGAAGAGTTATCTTCAATAAGATAGTTCCAAAAGAAATGGGATTTTTCAATGAACTTCTTGTAAAGAAAATCTTCAGCGGTTTTATTTATAAAATGTTTATTAAAATGGGTAATGAAGTTACTGCGAAATTTCTTGATAATTTAAAAGAACTTGGTTTCAGGTATGCAACTGCTGCTGGAATATCAATCAGCTTTAGCGATATGATTATTCCTGAAGAAAAAATTAATCTTGTTGCCGATTCAAATAAAAAAGTTGCCGAAGTATTAAGCGAATTCGAACAAGGTCTTATTACAGATGCTGAAAGATATAATAAAATTATTGATATTTGGACTCATACAACAAATAATGTAAGTAAGTCGCTTATGGAAAAAATAAAAACTGACCAAGGCGGATTTAATTCTTTACATATGATGGTTGATTCCGGAGCAAGAGGCTCGCAAGAACAGGTACGTCAGCTTGCAGGAATGAGAGGATTAATGATGAAACCTCAGAAAAGCTTGACGGGACAGAGCGGTGAAATCATTGAAAATCCGATTGTTGCGAATTTTAAAGAAGGATTATCGGTTCTCGAATATTTCATATCAACGCACGGTGCACGTAAAGGTTTGGCAGATACTGCTCTTAAAACAGCAGATGCCGGGTATCTTACAAGAAGACTTTGCGATGTTGCTCAAGATGTAATTATTTCGGAAGATGATTGTGGAACTATCCGAGGTGTATATATCGGTGCTCTTAAAGATGGAGAAGTTGAAAGAGAACCTCTTGCAGAAAGAATAATTGGACGTGTTGCCCAAGAGGATATTTACGACCCGCGTACAGATGAAATAATTGTTGAAACAGGACAATTAATTGATGAAATTTCTGCAGAAAGGATTGATGATGCCAGTATAGACTCAGTTTATATTCGTACAGTACTGACTTGCGAATCTAAGAGAGGTGTTTGTGCAAAATGTTATGGACGAAATCTCACTACTGGACAATTAGTTGAAATCGGTGAGGCAGTTGGAATAATTGCTGCTCAATCAATAGGTGAACCTGGTACACAGCTTACACTTCGTACATTCCACCTTGGCGGTACTTCTTCGCGTATTGCATCTCAATCACAAGTTGAGACTGCTATTGCAGGTATTGTACGTTACGAAAAAATAAACTACGTAGAAAAATCTGATTTTCTGGGCAAAGTAAAAGTTGTAATAGGGCGCAGAGGATCAGTGGGTATTTACGATGATGATAACAGACAAATTAAAAAATACGATATCCCTTATGGTGCTGAATTGCTTGTAAACGAAGGACAAGAAGTAAAAAAACGTCAAGCGCTTTATAATCACGATCCATATAATGCTCTTATTTTATCGGATATAGGCGGTCGTGTTGCATTCCAGGATCTAGTTGATAACAATACTCTTCAGCAAGTTGCCGATGAACAAACAGGTCACGTTCAAAAAGTTGTTATTGATTCCAGGGATAAGACCCTGACTCCAAGTATCATTGTTACAAGTGATGATGGAACACAAAAAGTATTCAATCTTCCTACAGGTTCAAATATATCAGTTGACGAGAATGAAAAAATCCAGCCTGGAACTGTATTGGCAAAAATATCAAAGTCAAATTCAAAATCCCGCGACATTACAGGCGGTCTGCCTCGAGTTACGGAATTATTTGAAGCAAGAAGTCCGCATGATCCTGCAGTTGTTACTGAAATTGAAGGACGTGTTAAGTTTGGTGCAAGAAAAAAAGGATCGCGTACTATTGTAATAGAATCACTAGATTCTTCAATTGAAATGAATTATAGCGTGCCTTACGGAAAACACATCCTTGTACAGGAAAATGATGAAATTCCTGTCGGAGAAAAAATTACCGATGGTCCAGTTGATCCTCATGATATATTGAAAATAAAGGGAACTAACGCTGTTCAGGAATATCTTGTAAATGAAATCCAAGATGTTTATCGATTACAGGGAGTTAAAATAAGTGACAAGCATATTGAAGTAATTGCAAGACAGATGCTTCAAAAGGTACGAATAATCTCTTCAGGCGATACTGATTTTATTGATGAGGATCTTGTAGATCGTGTTTTATTCAATGCTGAAAACGATAGAATACGAAATATGGTATTTATTGAAGAACCGGGACAGTCGAAATATTTAGCAGGCCAGCTTATTACAAAAAGTAAATTAAGAGAAATAAATGCTGACCTTGTACGTAAAGAAAAAGCTCAAATAACCGCAAGAGACGCAGAGCCTGCAACATTTGAGAATATTTTATTGGGAATTACTCAGGCAGCATTATCTACCGAAAGCTTTATTTCAGCTGCTTCTTTCCAAGAAACAACTAAAGTATTAACAAATGCATCAATTAAGGCAAAAGTGGATACATTAATTGGATTAAAAGAAAATGTTGTAATGGGTCACCTAATCCCTGCTGGTACCGGATTGAGAAAATATAAAGGAATAGTTCTCGAAAATGAGTCTTCGGTAAATGAGCAAGAAGAAACAGTTGAAGAAAAACAGCAAGTTAGTGAATAAAAATATAAAAAATCGGTTTGTTTGCTTGACAAACAAACCGAATAATAATATATTAGAAGTCTGAATTTTTTGTATTATTAACGATATATTTTGGAGGAATTTAGTGCCCACTATAAACCAGTTAATCAGGAAAGGGCGTGTAAGAGTAACGTCGAAAAACAAAGCACCAGCATTGGATGCATGTCCTCAGAAAAGAGGAGTATGTACAAGGGTATATACAACTACCCCTAAAAAGCCAAACTCGGCGTTAAGAAAAGTTGCGAGAGTAAGACTTACGAACAGTATTGAAGTTACTGCATACATTCCTGGTGAAGGACACAATTTACAGGAGCATTCAATTGTTCTTATAAGAGGTGGCAGAATTAAGGATCTACCTGGTGTAAGATATCATATTGTCCGCGGAACACTTGATGCAAGCGGAGTTGATGATAGAAAAAAAGCAAGATCAAAATACGGTGCAAAAAAACCAAAGGCTAAGTAAAAAGTTATGAGAAAGAGAAGAGCAGAAAAAAAATACTTAAAGGCAGATTCTAAATATAATGATGTGTTGGTATCAAAATTTATCAATTACATTATGCTTGATGGAAAAAAATCAGCTGCCAGAAAAATTGTTTATGAAAGTCTGGATAAAATAGGAAACAGAGCTAAAAAGCCAGGACTTGAAGTATTTAAGCAGGCTATACATAATGTACAGCCTCTTGTTGAGGTTAGAAGCAGAAGAGTTGGCGGTGCAACTTATCAAGTACCAATGGAAGTTCGCCCGGAAAGAAGAATCGCTCTTGCTTTGAGATGGATTAAAACTTATGCAAGAAAAAGAACTGATAAATCAATGGTAAATAAGCTTTCAGCTGAATTATTAGCTGCTGCAAATAATGAAGGACCTGCTGTAAAGAAAAAAGAAGATACTCACAAAATGGCTGAAGCAAATAGAGCTTTTGCTCATTATAAATGGTAAATGAATAGTTTGAATAGGAAAAGAATAGAATATAATGGCTGAAAAGAAAGTTGAAATAAATAAAATGCGTAATATCGGTATCATGGCACATATTGATGCTGGGAAAACTACTACAACCGAAAGAATATTGTTTTTTACGGGTAAATTGCATAGAATTGGTGAAGTACATGATGGCGCAGCTACAATGGATTGGATGGAACAGGAAAAAGAGAGAGGAATTACTATAACAAGTGCTGCTACAACTTGTTATTGGAAAGACCATCATATAAATATAATTGATACACCAGGTCACGTTGATTTTACTGTTGAAGTTGAAAGATCACTTAGAGTTTTAGATGGAGCAGTTGCATTATTTTGTTCAGTTGGCGGTGTTGAACCGCAATCTGAAACCGTTTGGAGACAAGCAGATAAATATGGCGTTCCAAGAATTGCTTTCGTTAATAAAATGGATAGAATTGGTGCCGATTTCTTTAATGCAGTTGAAATGATGAAACAGCGTTTAGGAGCAAATGCAGTACCAATTGCCATCCCTATTGGCGAAGGAGATATGTTTTCTGGTGTAATCGATTTGATTACAATGAAAGCAAGAATGTTTCATGAAGATACAAAAGGTTTTACATTTGAGGATAAAGAAATTCCTGTGGATTTAATTGCTGCTGCAAATAAATACAGGACTATTATGCTTGAAGCTGTTTCTGATGTTGACGATTCTTTGTTAGAAAAATATCTTGAAGGAAAGGAAATTACTGAAGATGAAGTTAAAAACGTTTTAAGACAAGCCACTATAGAATTAAAAATAATTCCTGTATTATGCGGTTCATCATTCAAAAATAAAGGTATACAAAAATTACTGGATGCTGTTGTTGATTTTCTTCCTTCCCCAGTAGATGTTGGTGATTTAGAAGTACATCATACTCATATGGATGATAAAATATCTCGAAAAATATCCGAAAATGAAAAGTTTACAGCTTTAGCATTTAAAATAATGACTGATCCATTTATAGGTAAACTTACTTTTGCAAGAGTTTATACTGGACAGTTAAAATCAGGTTCTTACATATATAATACAATTTCTGATAAAAAAGAAAGAGTTGGACGTTTATTGCAAATGCATGCAAAACATAGAGAAGAAATAGCTGATGTAAGAGCTGGAGATATAGTTGGTATTGTTGGATTAAAATATACACGTACAGGTGATACTTTATGTTTAGAAGGTGATAATATTGTACTTGAAAAAATGGTATTTCCTGAGCCTGTAATTCAAATTGCAATAGAGCCAAAGACAAAAGCTGATCAGGATAAATTATCTGAAGCTTTAGTGAAATTATCTGATGAAGATCCTACATTTAAAGTTAAAAGCGATGAAGAAACCGGTCAGACACTTATAAGCGGAATGGGGGAACTTCATCTTGAAATTCTTGTTGACAGAATGAAAAGAGAATTTAAGGTTGAAGCAAATGTTGGTAAACCTCAAGTGGCTTATAGAGAAACAATTACAAAGACGGTTCAGTCGGAAGGAAAATTTGTTAAGCAATCGGGTGGACGCGGTAAATATGGTCACGTATGGATTGAACTCAGTCCGAATGAACCAGGTAAAGGTTTTGAATTTGAGAATGCTATTGTAGGCGGTGTTGTTCCAAAGGAATATATACAACCTGTATCAAATGGAATTCAGGAAGCATTACGTAACGGTGTTATTGCAGGTTATCCAGTTGTGGACATAAAAGCAAAATTATACGACGGTTCATATCATGATGTTGATTCTGATGAAATATCATTTAAAGTTGCTGGTTCTATGGCATTTAAAAGCGGAGCTGCAAAAGCTAAACCAATATTACTTGAACCATTGATGAGTGTCGAAGTTATAACTCCAGAAGAATATCTTGGTGATGTTATGGGAGATTTGAATTCGAGAAGAGGAAAGATTGAAGGGTTTAATGCAAGGAAAGATGCTCAGGTGATTAAGGCGATGGTTCCTCTATCAGAAATGTTTGGATATGCTACAATATTAAGATCAATGACACAAGGAAGAGCTATTTACACAATGCAATTTTCTCATTATTCTGAAGTACCGAAAAGTATTTCGGATGAAATTGCAGAAAAAGTACAAAGTAAAAGGTCATCAAATACGGATTAAGTAAATAAAAAAATTAGAAGTTAAATACAAAGGAGAATTCAATGGCTAAAGAAAAATTTGACAGAAGTAAACCCCACGTTAACGTTGGAACAATCGGTCACGTAGATCATGGTAAAACAACATTAACAGCTGCTATAACAATGGCATTAAGTAAAAAAGGTTTATCAGAAAAAAGAACTTTTGATAGTATTGACAACGCTCCTGAAGAAAGAGAAAGAGGTATTACAATAGCAACTGCACACGTTGAATATACTACTGCTAACAGACATTATGCTCACGTGGACTGTCCTGGTCACGCTGATTATGTAAAAAACATGATCACTGGTGCTGCTCAGATGGACGGAGCCATACTTGTAGTTGCTGCAACTGATGGGCCTATGCCGCAGACAAGAGAACATATTCTTCTTGCGCGTCAAGTTGGTGTTCCTAGAATAGTTGTATTTATGAATAAAGTTGATATGGTTGACGATCAGGAATTGATTGACTTAGTAGAAATGGAAATGAGAGATCTTTTAACTGAATACGAGTTTCCTGGTGACGAAATACCGATTGTTAAAGGTGCTGCGTTGCATGCTTTAGAAGCTGCTAATGATGAAAGCGTCCCTGCTACAGATCCAAGAATGAATTGTATTTGGGAACTTATGGATGCTGTTGATTCATATATTCCAATTCCAGAAAGAAATGTTGATAAACCATTTTTGATGCCTGTTGAAGACGTATTTTCAATAACTGGTCGTGGAACTGTTGCTACTGGTAGAGTTGAAAGAGGACAGGTTAAAATTCAGGAAGAAGTTGAACTTATAGGTTTAGGTGTTCATAAGAAAACTGTTGTTACCGGTATTGAAATGTTCAGAAAAGAACTTGATGCTGCTCAGGCTGGTGATAATGCAGGAATATTGTTACGCGGTGTTGATAAAAAAGAAATTGAAAGAGGAATGGTACTTGCTAAAACAGGTTCAATAACTCCTCACAAAACATTTGAAGGTGAAGTTTACATTCTTTCAAAAGATGAAGGCGGACGTCATACTCCATTTTTTAATGGTTACAGACCGCAGTTCTATTTCAGAACAACAGACGTAACAGGTGTTGCCGATTTACCTGCCGGAACAGAGATGGTTATGCCAGGTGATAATGTTAAACTTACTGTTAAACTTATAACTGAAATAGCTATGGAAGAAGGTCTTCGGTTTGCTATTCGTGAAGGCGGCAGAACAGTTGGAGCTGGATTAGTAACAAAAATAATTGAATAATTTATAGTGTAAAAAATATAAAGAGCAGGTTATGCCTGCTCTTAATTTGAAAATAAGGAGTTGGAAGTGCCTGGACAGAAGATTAGAATTAAATTAAAATCATACGATCACATTTTGATTGATAAATCAACTGAGAAGATTATTAAAACTGTAAAAAGTACAGGTGCAGTTGTTTCCGGTCCTATACCGTTACCTACAAAAAGATCAGTATTTACGGTACTGCGTTCACCACATGTTGATAAAAAGTCTAGAGAACAATTTGAAATTAGAGCGCATAAAAGGATAATAGATATTCATAATTCGAATAATAAAACCGTCGATTCTTTAAGTAAATTAGATATTCCGGCGGGTGTAGATATTGAGATTAAGTTATAAGGATTGAAAAATGTCAGGTTTATTAGGAAGAAAAATAGGAATGACTAGCATGTTTTCGGAAGATGGGAACAGTATCCCTGTTACTGTTATTGAAGCCGGTCCATGTAAAGTTACTCAAATAAAAACAGTAGAAAAAGATGGTTATGTTGCAATTCAAGTTGGTTTCGATTTGAAAAAAGCTAAAAAAGTTAATAAAGCTCAAAAAACATATTTTGATAAGAATAATCTGGATTATCCTAAATTTGTAAGTGAATTTAGAAATGTTGAGATTGAAGGAATCAATATTGGTGATGAATTAAAAGTGGATTCTTTTAAGGAAGGCGATATTGTTGATGTTATTGGTACAAGCAAGGGTAAGGGTTTTCAAGGTGTTATGAGACGTCACAATTTTGGTGGTGTTGGTACAGCTACCCACGGTCAGCATAATAGATTAAGAGCACCAGGTTCTATGGGTGCAAGCTCCTATCCTTCACGAGTATTTAAAGGTCAAAGAATGGCTGGTAGAATGGGCAGTGATCGTGTTACTGTTCAGAATTTAAAGGTAATTAAAATATTGCCAGAGAAAAATGTTATATTGATTAAAGGGTGTGTTCCTGGTTCAATAAATTCAATTGTTAAAATTATTAAGTAATGTGTGGTAAAAGATGAAGGTAGATGTCTATAAAATAGATGGAAGTAAATCTGGCGAACAGCTGGAATTGAGTGATGAAGTATTTGCGATAGAGCCCAATGATCATGTTATTTATTTAGCTGTAAAAGCTCATCTTGCAAATAAAAGACAAGGTACTGCTAAATCTAAAGAAAGAAGTGAAGTTAACGGCGGTGGAAAAAAACCTTGGCGTCAAAAAGGTCGTGGAGGTGCCAGAGCAGGTTCTTCAAGATCTCCTTTATGGGTTGGTGGAGGTACAATATTTGGACCAAAACCAAGAAATTATAGACAGAAAATAAATAAAAAGGTTAAAAATCTTGCTCGTAAAAGCGCTTTAAGTTATAAAGCAAAAGCAAGTCAATTATTGGTTGTAGAAGATTTTAAATTAGATATACCAAAAACAAAAGAATTCGCAGGTATTTTAGAAAATCTGAAAGTTTATGGAAAAAAGACATTATTCCTTACAAATGGAATAAATGAAAATGTTTTCAGGTCCGGAAGAAATATTGAAAAGGTTAGTATTATTGAAGCTGGAAAAGCATCAACATATGATTTGTTAAATAATCAGATATTGGTGATGCAAAAAGGTGCTGTTGAAGAAATTGTTAATACATTAAAATAATAGAAATAGAACAGGTCAGTTATGCGAAAAGTTTTAATACGTCCCATTTTAACCGAAAAGATGAATAATGTATCTGAAAAAGAAGGTAAATATGGTTTTATGGTAGATGTTAAAGCGAATAAAATTGAAATAACAAAAGCAGTTAAAGATAAATTTAATGTAGATGTTATTGACGTAAATACTATTCGTTACAGTGGTAAGAGAAAAACTCAATTTACCAAAAAAGGTCGATTCGAAGGAAAAAAACCACAGTATAAAAAAGCAATTATTAAATTAAAAGAAGGTCAGACTATAGACCTGTATAAAGAAGTTTAGAAACAGCGATTGGACTGGAGTTAGATTAGATGGCTATAAGAAAATTAAAACCGAATACACCTGGAACTAGATTTATGTCGATTTCAGCTTTTAATGAAATCACTAAAACAAAGCCAGAAAAATCCTTAACTGTTTCGCTAAAGCAAAGCGGTGGTAGGAATAGTGAAGGAAAACTTACCTCAAGATTCAGAGGTGGAGGACATAAAAGAAAATACAGAGTAATTGACTTTAAAAGAAATAAGTTTGGAATCCCAGCAAAAGTATTTTCAATTGAATATGATCCTAACAGAACATCAAGAATAGCATTACTTCATTATGCTGATGGTGAAAAAAGATACATTATTGCACCTGAAGGGTTGAAAGTTGGTGATAAAGTTATATCTGGTGATAATGTTGAAATCAAAGTTGGGAATGCTCTTAAATTAAAAGATATGCCTATTGGAAGTTTTATTCATAATGTTGAATTAAAACCGGGAAAAGGTGGACAGCTTGGAAGATGTGCCGGAGCATCACTTCAATTGATGGCACGTGAAGGGAAATACGCTCAGCTTAAAATGCCATCGGGTGAAGTAAGATTAGTAAATGTTGAGTGTTTAGCTACTTACGGAGTTGTTGGTAACAGCGATCACGAAAATATAAGCTTAGGGAAAGCTGGAAGGAAAAGATGGATGGGAAAAAGACCTCATGTAAGAGGAGTAGCTATGAACCCAGTTGATCATCCTATGGGTGGTGGTGAAGGACGAACCTCCGGTGGTGGACATCCAGTTTCTCCATGGGGACAAAAAGCTAAAGGATTAAAAACAAGAAAAAGAAAGAAAACATCTAATAAATATATTGTAAGAAGAAGAAATAAATAGAGTGTGATATGCCAAGATCAGTAAAAAAAGGACCGTTTATTAATTTTAAGTTACTTGAAAAAATTGATAAGCTTAATGAAACAAATCAGAAAAAAATTATTAAAACATGGTCGCGTGCCAGTACAATTGTTCCTGAATTTATTGGTCACACAATTGCCGTTCATAATGGAAACAAAATGATACCTGTTTATATAAGTGAGAATATGGTTGGACATAAGCTTGGAGAATTTGCTCCAACAAGAATATTCAGAGGTCATCCAGGTACAAAAGCTGAAAAAGCTTCGAAGGTTAAATAATATAATTAAGGAATTGATGATGGAAGCAAAAGCTATACATAAGTATATCAGAACTTCGCCAAGAAAAATGAGATTGGTAATTGACCTTATTAGAGGCAAGAAAGTTAATGAGGCGATGGAGATATTGCATTTCCAGCCAAAGGCTGCTTCAAAAGATGCAGAAAAAGTTTTAAGATCAGCTGTTGCTAACTTATTTGTAAAATTTGAGGACCAAAAACCTGAAACAAGTGATCTTTATGTTAAAGAAGCGTTTGTGAATGGAGGACCGCAATTAAAAAGGCTTTTACCTGCACCTATGGGAAGAGCATTCAGAGTTAGAAAAAGATCTAATCATTTAACTATAGTTGTTGCAAACAAAGGAAATAACTAAGGAGGATTTTTGGGACAGAAAGTTAACCCAATTGGTTTAAGAGTTGGTATTATCAAAGGATGGGAATCTAATTGGTATGAAAATAAAAGTTATGCCAATAAACTCGCAGAGGATAAAAAATTACGGATTTATGTAAGAAAAAGATTAAAAAAAGCCGGAATATCCAGAATAATAATTGACAGAACATCTAAAAATGTAATTCTGACTATTCATACGTCCAGACCAGGTGTAGTTATAGGAAAAAGCGGTAAGGAAATTGCACAACTTGAAGAAGAATTAAAGCAGGTTACTGATAAAGAAGTAAAAATTCAAATAAATGAAATAAAAAGACCCGAATTAGATGCATATCTAGTTGCTGAAAATATTGCATCTCAAATACAGGGAAGAGTTTCTTTCAGAAGGGCTATGAAATCTTCGATCACATCTGCAATGCGTATGGGTGCAGAGGGAATAAGGATTATGTGTTCAGGAAGACTTGGCGGAGCTGAAATGGCAAGAACCGAACAGTATAAAGAAGGGAGAATTCCTTTGCATACTTTAAGAGCCGATATTGATTATTCACAGGGAACTGCAAATACTATTTACGGTGCAATCGGTATAAAAGTTTGGATTTGTCGCGGAGAAATACTTGGAAAAAGATTATCAGAGTAAGAATATCAGGAGTTTATTGTTATGTTAATGCCTAAAAGAGTTAAATACAGAAAAGTTCATCGTGGTAGACGAAAAGGGAAAGCTTATCGTGGAAGCGCTGTTAATTTTGGTGATTTTGGTTTGAAGTCACTTGAATGCGGTTGGATTACAAGCAGACAGATTGAAGCTTGTAGAGTTGCAATATCACGAAAAACTAAAAGAGATGGTAAATCGTGGATTAGAATATTTCCTGATAAGCCAGTTACAAAGAAACCTCTTGAAACAAGAATGGGAAAAGGAAAAGGTGCGCCTGAATTTTGGGTTGCTGTTATTAAACCAGGAAGGGTTATGTTTGAAATAGGCGGGGTATCAAGAGAAATAGCTGAAGAAGCACTTATGCTTGCAGCTCATAAATTACCGCTTAAAACAAAGATTGTAACAAGACCAGATTACGAATCATAAAAAAGGTTTTTGAGATGAAGATTACTGAAATAAATGAAATGAGTACTGAAGAGATTTTAAAAAGAATTGCTGAAGAAGAAAACAATCAATTAGATTTAAGATTTCAGCATGAGCTTAAACAATTGACAAATACAGCAAAATTAAAATTAGTTCGCCGAGATATAGCAAGGATGAAGACTGTGCTAAAACAAAGAGAACTTCAATCAGCTAAAGAAAATAAATAATAAGGAGTTTATTAAACGCAATGGAAGAAAGAGGACTTCGGAAAACTAGAGTTGGTGTTGTTATTAGTAATAAAATGGAGAAAAGTATTGTTGTTGCAATTGAAAGAAAAGTTGCGCATCCGATATACAAGAAATATTTTAAGAAAACTACTAAGTTGATGGCACACGATGAAAAAAATGAATGCAACCCAGGTGATGTTGTTAAGATAATGGAAACAAGACCTCTTAGCGCGCGTAAAAAATGGCGGTTGGTTGAAATTGTAGAAAAAGCTAAGTAAGAGCACCGATAAGGAGTATAAAAAATGATTCAGACAGAAACAAATTTAGTAGTTGCAGATAATTCCGGCGCAAAGAAAGTAAAATGCATTAAAGTGCTTGGAGGTAGTCATCGTAGATATGCGAGTGTTGGTGATATTATAGTTGTATCGGTTAAAACTGCAATTCCTGGCGGCAATGTAAAAAAAGGTGAAGTATCGAAAGCAGTTATTGTTCGAACAAAAAAGGAAATAAGAAGAACAGACGGATCATATATACGATTTGATGAAAATGCTGCTGTACTTCTTAATGCTCAAAATGAACCAAGAGGGACTAGAATATTTGGTCCTGTTGCAAGAGAATTAAGAGATAAAAAATTTATGAAAATTATATCATTAGCACCTGAAGTATTATAAAAGATAGGATTCTGGAAAATGAAAATAAGAAAAGATGATACAGTTAAAGTTGTTTCGGGAAACAGTAAAGGAAAAACAGGAAAAGTTTTAAAAGTGTTTCCAAAGACAAATAGAGTTATAGTTGAAGGTGTAAATATTCGTAAAAGACATACAAAACCAAATCAAGCTAATCCACAAGGTGGCATTATTGAAAAAGAAGCTGCTATTGAAGTATCGAATGTAATGATATTGGATCGTAAGAAAAATGAACAAACGAGAATTGGTGCAAAAATAATTATTGATGATAAAACCGGTAAAAAGAAACGGGAAAGAATCAGCAAAAAAAGTGGAGAAATGTTGTAATATTCAACATCTATTAAGGATTGTAATAAGTTATGGCTAAAAAAGAAACAAAAACAGAAAAAGTTCAGGATAAAAACGAATCTATGGCGATTGAAAAAATCACACCAAGATTAACTGGAAAATACAAAAAAGATATTGTTCCTAAATTAATGGAACAATTTTCCTACAAAAGTATTATGCAGGTTCCTAAGCTTGAAAAAATTGTAGTTAATATGGGAGTTGGTGCAGCTGCATCAGATTCCAAAATATTGGATGAAGCAATAAAAGATCTTGAAACCATTACAGGTCAGAAAGCATCACCCAGACAAGCAAAAAAGGCAATTTCCAATTTCAAGTTAAGAGAAGGAATGAAAATTGGTGCTAAAGTTACTTTACGGAAAGAAAAGATGTACGAGTTTCTTGATAGATTGATAACAATAGCACTTCCAAGAGTTAGAGATTTTAGAGGTATTCCGGATAAAGCTTTTGACGGAAGAGGAAATTATACTCTTGGAATTAAAGAACAAATTATATTCCCGGAAATAAATCCGGAAAAAGTTACTAAAGTTTTTGGTATGGACATTACTTTTGTAACTACAGCTAAAAATGATCAGGAAGCCTACGAGTTGCTTTTAGCTTTTGGTGTTCCGTTTCGTAAAAAAGAAGTTAAATAAGGTTAATTAGGTAAATATGGCCAGAAAAAGTTTATTAGCTCGTGAAATTAAAAAGCAAAGAATTGCTGAAAAATATGCTCAAATAAGAAAAGAATTAAAGGAAAATGGCGAATATTTGGAATTACAAAAGTTGCCAAGAAATGCCTCGCCTGTTAGAAAACATAACAGATGTCAATTTACTGGCAGACCACGCGGATATTACAGGAAGTTCGGAGTATCTCGTTTGGTTTTCAGGGAAATGGCACTTCGTGGTGAAATTCCTGGTGTTAAAAAGTCAAGTTGGTAATATTTAAGGAGAGATATAATGGCTGTTACAGATCCAGTAGCAGATTTCTTAACTAGAGTAAGAAATTCTATAAATGCAAATAAAAAAAATGTACTGATTCCTTCTTCAAAAATGAAAATCAGAATAACAGAAATATTAAAAGAGCAGAAGTTTATTAATGATTATGCTGTTATTGAAGATAACAAACAAAATGTTATTAAAATTGATTTGAAATACGTTAAAGGTGTTTCTTCAATCAGCGGTTTAGAAAGAATAAGTACCCCAGGATTAAGGAAATATGTTGATAAAGATAATATTCCACGCGTATATAATGGATTAGGAATAGCAATAATATCGACAAATAAAGGATTAATGACTAATAAACAAGCAAAAAATGAAGCTGTTGGTGGTGAAGTAATCTGCCATATTTGGTAATATAGCGACGGAGTATAGAAGTGTCAAGAATAGGTAAAAAACCGATTAGTATTAAAGATGTTAAAGTTAGCCGTGAAGGGAATGTAATAATAGTAAACGGAAAACTAGGTAAATTAGAAGCAGCAACTCATCCAAATATAAAGGTTGATATTAATGCTGAAGAGATTATTGTTACCAGACCAAACGATGAAAAACAAAATAGAGCATTACACGGTTTAACAAGAGCTCTTCTTCAGAACATGGTAAAAGGTGTTACAGAAGGTTTTTCAAAAACACTTGATATTGTTGGAGTTGGATATAAAGCAGAATCTAAAGGTAATCATTTGGTATTAACAATTGGATATTCACATCCAATTTGTTTCTTACCTCCTGAAAACATTAAGATTGAAGTACCATCACCAACTCAGATTAAAATCAGCGGTGTTGATAAAGATTTAGTAGGTTTAATTGCTGCTAAAATCAGATCATTCAGAGAACCTGAACCATATAAAGGAAAAGGTATAAAGTACTCGAATGAAGTGATAATCAGAAAAGCTGGAAAAACAGCAGGTAAATAGTTAAGTTAGGAGATTGATAATAAATGATTGATAGAAGAGTTCGCAGAAAAATTAGTGTAAGAAAAAAAGTATCAGGTACTGCAGAAAGACCTAGATTAACAGTTACAAAAAGTCTTACTCAGATTTATGCACAAATTATTGATGATAAAAGTGGTAGAACATTAGTATCTGCATCAAGTTTATCAAAAGAGATTGCTGATGAAATAAAAGCAGCTGGAAATAAAACTGAAAAAGGTAAAGTAGTTGGAAAATATCTAGCTAAAAAAGCTGCTGATGCTAAAATTGTTTGTGCAGTTTTCGATAGAAATGGATATCCATATCATGGAAGAGTAAAAGCTTTAGCTGATGGAGCACGAGAAGGCGGATTAAAGATTTAAAAATTCTTGCCGGGTCGTCTAATGGTAGGACTACGCCCTTTGGAGGCGTCTGAAGAGGTTCGAGTCCTCTCCCGGCAGCTGATACATTAAATAATTTGTAAATAATTGTTTTTACGGAGAGTAAATTGAGACATAAAAAAGTCACAATAGCAGACGGATTAAAAGAAAAAGTCGTTCACATTAATAGAGTTGCAAAAGTTGTAAAAGGAGGTAGAAGATTCAGCTTTAATGCAATTGTTGTAGTTGGCGACGGAAACGGACATGTTGGAGTAGGACTTGGAAAAGCAAATGAAGTAACAGATGCAATTTCAAAAGGAATTGATGATGCTAAAAAAAATGTTTACAAAGTGACAATTACAAACGGAACTATTCCGCATGCAATAATTGGAAAATTCGGAGCAGGGAAAGTATTATTAAAACCTGCAACACCTGGTACTGGACTTATTGCCGGTGGTGGTGTGAGAGCAGTTTTAGAAGCTGCTGGGGTTCAAGATATTTTAACAAAATCACTTGGTTCAAGCAATCCTCATAATCAGGTTAAAGCTACTTTATCAGGATTAATGGAATTAATTGATGCAAGAGCAATGGCATCAAAAAGAGGAATATCAGTTAAAGAAATGTTTAATGCATAATTTGGAATACAGAGAATGAAAATAGAAATCACACAGACAAAAAGTGTTATTGATCGTTCAGAAAATCAGAAAAGAATTATAAAAGCTTTGGGACTTGGAAAACCGAATAACAAAGTATTGCATAATGATTCACCTCAGATTCGTGGAATGGTCAATAAAGTATTACATCTAGTTAAATATAAAGAAATTGAAGATTAAGGATTAAAATGGATATCTTAAGTAATTTAAAATATGCAGAAGGTTCTATTAAGAACAGAAAAAGAATAGGACGCGGTACAGGAAGCGGACATGGCGGAACGGCTACTAAAGGAAATAATGGTCAGAAACAAAGATCTGGTCATAAGTTCCGTGCTTTCTTTGAAGGAGGACAAATGCCGCTTCAAAGAAGAATTCCTAAAAGGGGTTTTACAAATATCTTTAAAGTATCGTATCAATCAATAAATCTTTCTAAACTTCAGAAACTTGTGGATGATAAAATAGTTTCTGATGGTATTATAAATCCTGCAGTTCTTTATAAAAGCGGGTTATTATCAAAAGCCGTTATGCCATACAAAATACTAGGTGATGGAAATTTAACTGCAAAATTAAATATTGAAACATATGCGGTAAGTAAAACTGCTAAAGAAAAAATTGAAGCTTCTGGCGGAACTATTAAAGAGATTAATATCAAATGAACAAATTACTGGATACATTTAGAAATATTTTCAAAATTACAGAATTGAGGCAAAGAGTTCTTTATACTCTTTCATTACTAATTATTGTGAGAATCGGGACACATATTACACTTCCGGGTATCGATTCTTTCCTTCTTAGTTCTGCAATGAAATCTTCTGACGGTGCTGGGGGATTATTCGGTTTATTCGATTATTTTGTTGGCGGAGCTTTCTCGAACGCTGCAATTTTTGCACTAGGAATAATGCCCTATATCAGTTCATCAATTATTATACAATTAGGTGGAGCTGTATTCCCGACTTTACAGCGTTTACAGCAGGAAGGTGAAGACGGGCGTAAGAAATTGAATCAGTTAACCCGTTACGGAACTGTTCTTATTTCAGCTTTTCAAGCTTTTGGAGTGACTATTTATTTGCAGAATATGAAAACAAACGGTATGCCTATAGTTCCAGCTGATATTCAAGGTATTGGTTTTATGATTTCTACAATCATATTTTTAGTTGCCGGAACACTTTTTATGATGTGGATGGGTGAGCAAATTACAGATAAAGGAATCGGTAACGGAATATCAATGATTATTTTTATTGGAATAATTGACAGGTTACCTTTTGCTTTAATCACTGAATTTGAACAGTACCGCGAAGGTTTGAGAAATATTATTACTGAAATTATTCTGGTTGTTTTAATTGTTTTTATTATTGCAGGTGTAATTTTCGTTACTCAGGGCACAAGAAGGATTCCTGTTCAATATGCAAAAAGAGTAGTTGGCAGAAAGGTATATGGCGGGGTTACTCAGTATATACCTTTAAGAGTTAATACAGCTGGAGTAATGCCAATAATATTTGCTCAATCTATTATGTTTATTCCCAGCACATTATATTCTTTCTTTCCACAATATGATTTTATGGCTACGTTTGCAAGCTGGTTTGATTATCAATCATATTCATATGCTGTTATTTATTTTTTAATGATTGTATTTTTCACGTATTTTTATACAGCAATTGCTTTTAATCCAAAAGATGTTGCTGATAATATGAAAAAACAGGGAGGTTTTATACCTGGTATTAGACCTGGAAAACAAACATCTGAATTTATTGATAATATTTTAACAAAAATCACATTACCGGGATCCATATTTCTTGGTATTGTAGCTATATTACCAACATTTGTAAGTAAATATACGGGAGTATCCTATGCATTTGCTTCATTTTTTGGAGGTACTAGTTTATTGATTGTTGTGGGTGTTGCATTAGATACATTACAACAAATTGAATCTCACCTACTTATGCGTCATTACGATGGATTTATGAAATCGGGACGTATAAGAGGAAGAAGATAGTTCTTTAAAGGCTGAAAAATGATTTTAATAAAATCTAAAAAAGATATTGATTACATTAGAGAAAGTTGTAAAATTGTTGCAGAAACTCTTCAATTAGTTAAAGCACATGCTAAAGTTGGTATATCTACTGCGGAACTTGATAAAATTGCTGAAGATTATATACTAAGCAATAATGCTTATCCTGCTTTTAAGGGATATTCGCAAGGCGGATCGCCAGCTTTTCCAGCAACAATTTGTGCATCAGTGGACAATGAAGTTGTTCATGGAATACCGAGTGAAAGAATGTTGAAAGATGGTGAAATACTATCAATTGATATTGGTGTGGTTAAAAACAAATATTATGGTGATGCAGCAATTACAACAGCAATCGGTAAAATAAGTATAGATAAACAAAAACTTATGGATGTTACTGAAAAATCTTTATATCTTGGAATAGAAGCTGTTAAACCAGGTGCAAGATTACATGATATATCTTATGCTATTCAAGAGTATGTTGAAAGCAATGGATATTCGATAGTAAGAGATTTATGCGGTCATGGTGTCGGTAAACATTTGCATGAAGATCCGCAAATACCGAATTATGGTAAAAAGAATTCTGGACCGTTATTAAAAGATGGAATGACTTTAGCAATTGAACCTATGGTAAATTTAGGAAAATATAATGTGAAAGTTGCAGCTGACGATTGGACTGTAGTTACAAAAGACAATACACCTTCAGCGCATTTTGAACATACAATTGCAATAATAAATGGAAAAGCTGAAATATTAACTGTTAGTTAAGGAATATGTCGAAACAAAAACCGATTAAAGTAGATGGAATAATTACAGAAACTTTACCAAATGCTAATTTTAAAGTGAAATTAGATAATGGTCACGAAATATTAGCACATATTTCCGGAAAGATGAGGATGCATTTTATTAAAATATTGGTTGGCGATAAAGTATCTATAGAATTGTCGCCATACGATTTAAATAAAGGTAGAATTACATACAGATATAAATAGAGAAATTGGAGTATATATGAAGGTTAGATCTTCGGTTAAAAAGATTTGTGAAAATTGTAAAGTAATTAAACGCAAAGGCGTTGTAAAAGTTATTTGTAAAAATCCAAAACATAAACAACGTCAGGGATAATAGAAATTAGGAGGATGATTTGGCCCGTATTGCAGGAAACGATTTACCAAAACAGAAAAAAGTTTTTATAGGATTGACTTATATTTACGGTATAGGACAATATACTGCACGATTAATATGCGAAAAAGCAAAGGTTAATCCTGAAAAGAAAATTGGCGATCTGACAGAAGAGGAAGTTGCACAGATCAGAGCTATAATGACAGCTGATTACAAAGTTGAAGGAGCACTTAGAAGTGAAATTCAGCAAAATATAAAAAGACTTATGGATATTGGCTGTTATAGAGGTTTAAGACACAGGAGAGGGTTACCTTGCCGTGGTCAGAGAACTAAAACAAATTCAAGAACCCGTAAGGGAAGAAGAAGAACAGTTGCTGGAAAGAAGAAAGCACCTAAGAAATAGAATATAATAAAAGCGGAGTAAGTTTTGGCAAAAGTTATTAAAAAAACTAAGAAAAAAGTTCATGTGGATGCAGTAGGTGTTGCCCACATTAAGGCTTCTTTTAACAATGTTATTGTAACAATAAGCGATATTTACGGAAATACAATATCGTGGTCGTCTGCCGGTAAAAACGGGTTTAAAGGATCACGTAAAAATACTCCTTTCGCGGCTCAAATAACATCGGAAGCGGCTGCAAAAGAAGCCCATGATCTTGGGTTAAGAAAAATTGATGTTTATGTAAAAGGACCAGGTGCTGGAAGAGAAGCTGCAATTAGAGCTTTGAATCAAGCCGGACTTGAAATATTATCAATAAAAGATATCACACCTATTCCGCATAACGGATGTAGACCACCGAAAAGAAGAAGAGTATAATAGGAGAATATTAGATGGCAAGATATACGGGAGCAAGTTGCAAATTATGCCGTAGAGAAAAACAGAAACTTTTTCTTAAAGGAACAAAATGTAATACAGAAAAATGTCCTTTAGATAAAAAGAATTATGCCCCTGGGCAGCATGGTTTAAGCCGCAGAATGAAGTTTTCAGAATATGCAGTTCAGCTTAGAGAAAAACAAAAGATAAAAAGAATGTACGGTTTACAAGAAACACAGTTCAGAAGTTATTATGAAAAAGCCAATCAGCAAAAAGGTGTTACGGGTGATAACCTCATAAGACTTTTAGAAAGCAGATTTGATAATGTATTGTTCAGATTAGGTTTTGCACCTTCACGAAAAGCCGCAAGACAATTAATTATGCATGGTCATTTTAGTATTGATGGCAGAACTGTAGACATACCTTCATTTATATTTAAACCTGGTCAGGTTATAAGTGTTAGAACAAACAGTAAAAAATTAGACATCATACATAACTCGTTGCGAAGAGTAAAAGACGGTGTTTACAATTGGCTTTCAGTTGATAAGGCAAATCTTAAAGGTACATTTTTACAGTATCCAGAAAGATCGGAAGTACCATTGAATGCTAATGAACAATTGATCATAGAGTTATATTCTAAATAATTTTTAAAAATTGAAGAGGATCCTAAATGAGTTATCCTTACATAAAGATGCCTGATGGCGTTATACTTGACGACACAACATCAACAAATACATACGGAAAATTCACAATACAACCATTAGAAAGAGGATTCGGAGTAACATTAGGGAATTCATTTAGAAGAGTTTTAATCTCTTCTCTTACGGGAGCAGCATTTATTGCAATTAAAATTAATAATGTGCTGCACGAATTTACATCAATTCCTGGTGTCTTGGAGGATGTAAGTGATGTTATTTTGAATTTGAAACAAATAAGAATGAAAGTTCTTAACAAGAATAATACAAAAATAGAAATACCATTAACCGGACCTATTGATTTAAAAGCTGGTGATTTACTAAAATATTGTAATGATATTGAGATTTTAAATCCTGATTTGCATATTGCAACATTAAACGATAAAGCAAAATTCAATTTAGAGCTTTATTACGGATTCGGAAAAGGTTATGTTCCTGCAAATGAACAAAAATTGCCAGAAGAAGCTATTGGTATAATTCCAATAGATTCTATATTTACACCAATTAAAAATGTTCGTTACGAAATTGAAAATGTTCGAATTGGTGAAAAAAATGATTTTGAAAAGCTTTCACTTGAAATATTTACCGATGGTTCAATTACTCCCCAAGATGCACTTTCGGGAGCTGGAAAAATTATAAAAGATCACATCAATATGTTTATAAATTTTGATGTTGAACATGAGGAAGAAAAAGTAGTAAACGAAAAAGATGCCGAAGTTGAAAGATTGAGAAAAATTCTTACTACAAGTGTTGATGACCTCGAACTTAGCGTAAGATCTCATAATTGTCTTAAAGCTGCAAATATAAAAACTTTAGGAGATCTTGTTAAACGTGATGAAAGTGAAATGCTGAAGTTCCGGAATTTTGGAAGAAAATCGTTAGCTGAGTTAAATGATATTGTAGATGTTTACGGTTTGGAATTCGGAATGGATGTTGATAAATATTTAAAGGATAATAAAGAATCTTAAAATTCTGTTAAAGGTAAGATAATGAGACATAGAGTAAAAGGAAATAAGATTGGACGTACAGCAAGCCATAGAAAAGCGACATTATCATCTTTGGCAACCGGGTTGATTTTAAACAAAAAAATCAAAACAACAGATGCAAAAGCACGCGCTTTACGTCCTTTAATTGAAGGAATGATTACACGAGCAAAAGTTGATTCGGTACATAACAGAAGAATAATATCGGAAAGCATTAACGATAAAGAAGCTGTTAAAACCTTATTCAGTGAAATTGCAGAAAAAGTAGGCGACAGACCAGGTGGTTATACCAGAATTGTTAAGCTAGGTAAAAGACAAGGTGATGCTGCTGATATTGCAATTATTGAGCTTGTTGATTTTTCAGGTTCTGTTGAAAAAAAACCTGTTAAAAAACGGACTAAAAAAGAAGAGGTTACAACTCCTGTAAAAGAAACAGAAGAATCGGAAATTAAAGACGCTGAAGTTATTGAAGAAACTGTTGTTGAAACAAAAGAAGAAAGTACTACTGAAGCTGACGATACAGAAAGCAGTCAGCAAGAAAAAAAAGATGAATAAATTATTAACATACGATTAGATAAAAAGAGTAGTCGGAAGATTACTCTTTTTTTTTTATGAAAAAAATAGAATTTACAAAATCTGTATTTAACTTAAACGAACTTCCCAAAGACAAATTACCTGAAATTGTTTTATGCGGAAGATCCAATGTTGGAAAATCATCATTTATAAATTCACTTTTCAATAAGAAAAACCTTGCTAAAACAAGTTCAATACCAGGTAAAACAAGATCAATAAATTTTTACAAAGTAGAAGATAAAATCTACATTGTTGATCTTCCTGGTTTCGGATTCGCACAAGTAAGCAAGGTTGAAAAAGAGAAATGGAAAAAAATGATAAACGATTATTTCTGTTCCGAAAGAAATATAGTTCTGGTTTTTCATATTGTTGACAGCCGGCATAAACCAATGCCTTTAGATATTGAACTTGATTCTTACTTAAAAAAAGGAAATTTTAACCGTACAATTATCCTTAATAAAGTTGATAAATTAAAACAAGGTGAATTAAAGAAATCTCAAAAAA
>JAAYAN010000197.1 GCA_012719345.1 Ignavibacteria bacterium
CGTTCCGTAATAAAACCGGATAGCAGCATTATTGAATACAAAATAAATGCAAGCAACCAAAGAATTGCGAAACTGAAAGATGGCGTAATTGAGAAAAAATGGTTATATTCCGGTGGTTTATTACCGGTTGCTGAACTCGATTCAGCAGACAATATAAAAGTTCTTTACGGACCCGGTTACATTGTTAAAGGAGATACAACTTACAGAGTAATAACAAACCATTTGGGTTCTGTAAAACTTATAGTAAACGCCGCAACCGGAGAGATAGTACAAAACATTGATTATGATGAATTTGGCAACGTTAGTTCTTTACATAATGAAAATAGCCTGCCCGCCGCAGCGAAGCGAAGGAGGGAGTTTACGGATTTTGGTTTCGCGGGTGGTTTATACGATGCTGAAACCGGCTTAACACGTTTTGGTGCCCGTGACTACGATGCAAGCATTGGACGCTGGACAGCCAAAGACCCGATAGGTTTCGGCGGTTTACAAACAAACTTCTATGTTTATGTAAATAACGCACCAATAATTTATACGGATAAAATCGGTCTTGGTCGATTTGGATATAGAAGATTAAATTTAGGTTTGGGTTGGTTTAATCCGCCTGTTTTGGGTGGCCCAATTGATGAAGCAAATAACTATATGTTGGCTCACGAGCATTATTGGTATGATAATAAAGATAATACTGGATATGGGGGCGAAGGTATGTTTTCAGAAGATGCCGAAGAATATAGTCATTATAATTTTAAAGATGAATATTTTGATGATAATATTATGAAGCAGGCTATTAAAAACACACAATGGTCAGGTGATAATTATAATGTTCATGGAGCAAGTTTAACTGCAGGGGTTAATTGCCAGGACTGGGCTGATGCTGCAAGAAAAGAGTATTATAGATTAAAGAAAGAAATGGAGGATAAGAACCCATGTCCATAAAATTCTTTTACTTGATTTTTTTAGTCTGTCCCATTTGCCTTATAATAAGTAGTTGTTCCAAAGTTAAAAAAGGCGAATATGATGGTAAAATAGTATATGTGAATGGAACTAATAGAATTAAATTTTTAGATTTAAAAACACTCGAATCAGGAATAATATATACTGAAAATGAAATTGTCGCTGGAATTTTAAATATAAAAAAAATCGATAATAATTTAGTTTTATTTTCATTTTCCGAGTATGGAATTGAACCTACAATTAAAAAATTGAATTTAGATAATAAAACCGTAGAATTTTATTACAGCGGAGAAAATCCTTTTTTAATAGGGGATCAACTTTTTCTATATGAACATAAAAAGGAACTATTTATACTTTCTTTAGATCAGGTATCCTTAAAGGATACGTCAGTCATAAAAACAAAAATTGCAGATTACCAGGTTAATAAAAGATTGGCAAATATTGTTAAGTTACCTGATAATTCGGTTATATATAACGATCCGGATGATTATCTTACCAAATATGATCCTGTTAATAAGAGAAAAAAGAAGTTGAGTTTTAAAGGTTATTATCCTTTATTCTATAATTCAAATGATAACTTGTTATATTGCTCAACTCACGTATTCAGAATTTCTGATTCAAGTGAAGAGCTGGTAACAATAGATATTGCAAATAATGAAAAGAATGATTTGGGTGTTTATGTAAGCGAAAATGTTGTTTTCATAGAACCATATAATTCGCTTATCTACGGTAATCCTACGTTTTCATTAAAGTACGGCGAGACAACAGACTTGTATATATTAAATTTAAATTCATTGCAAGAGAAAAAATTGATTACCGATGTCAGTTTTTCAGATGCTGTTTATATTGGAAATGAATAAGGTAATTAAGTTAGGTTATTGCCTGGCGTAGCGAAGCGGAGATCCGGCTGTTCGGCTTGCCGAACATTTGACGGATAGCTGCCCGACTGCGCCGGGTAAAAGCTCGATTCGGCAGACAACATAAAAGTTCTTTACGGTCCGGGTTATATTGTA
>JAAYAN010000314.1 GCA_012719345.1 Ignavibacteria bacterium
AACTCTTTAAAAACGAATACGATATTCTAGAGGCTGCCGACGGGCAGCAGGTTCTCTCTCTGCTTGAACAGGAAAAAAGCCGCATTCTTGTAATCCTTCTCGACATTATAATGCCCCGTTTAACGGGTATTGATGTTTTAAAGCTTATGGCCGAGAAAAAATACCTGGCATCTATTCCTGTGATCCTCATCACTGGTTCTACCAGTAAAGAAAATGAGAAAATTTCATATGAAATTGGTGTTTCAGATATTATTACAAAACCCTATGATTCTTATATAGTAAAACGGTGTGTTGAAAATGTTCTCAGTTTATATGTACATAAACGCAATCTTGAACGCATGGTAAAAGCACAGACGGAGAAAATTAAGGAACAGGCAGAAAGGCTGAAAAAAACAAATGACTTTGTCATTGATACCTTGAGTACTGTGGTGGAATTCCGCGACTTAGAGTCGGGTGCACACATCTTCCGTATCCGCACCTTCACCCGCATTCTGCTCAAGAAGGCCGAGGAAAAAGGGTTATTTGATTGTCCTTCACTTGAGACAGAGGAAAAGATTATTAATGCGTCTGCCATGCATGATATTGGTAAAATAGCCACGCCAGATTACATCCTTTTAAAACCCGGTAAACTTACCCCGGACGAATTTGAAATTATGAAAAATCATACGCTTCAGGGCTGCTCAATTCTTTCCCGCCTGCATTATATAAATGATGCAGAGTTTTATAAGTACTGCTACGACATCTGCAGGTTCCATCATGAGCGGTATGACGGTTCGGGCTATCCTGATCATTTAAAGGGTGACGAGATTCCTTTTTGGGCGCAAATTGTTTCATTGGCAGATGTGTATGATGCTCTCGTAAGCGAAAGGGTATATAAAAAAGCCTTCACCCATGACGAAGCTGTTAGAATGATTAATAACGGGGAATGCGGAGTTTTTTCCCAGGGGCTTTTGGAATGTTTTAATGAGGTAAAGAATATTTTCCAGGAATATGAAAATACTACTGTAAGGCTGGAATCTGTTTTTTCTTAAGTAAGGAAGAGGAAGGTTAAAGTGAACTGCCGCAGAATGTTAGTATGCGTTCTTTTTTCTCTTCTATTCTCACAGATTCTTTTTTCAAAACAGATAAGGGTGGGTTACTTTTTATACTCCGGTTTTCAAAATCTTGAAGACGGCGAGTTTTCAGGCTATGGGTATGAGTATTTACGGGAAATTCAAAAATACAACGACTGGCAGTATGAATTTGTTACAGAAATTCCGGAGAAGGACAGCAGCGGTAATAAAACCGGCCGCATGATCCCTCTTTCCTATGATCGTGCTTTAACAATGCTTGAAAAGGGAGAGCTTGACATAGTCGGAAGTGTCAGGAAGTCTCCAGACCGGGAAAGGCATTTTTTGTTTTCGCGCTTTGGAGCAGGAATAGCGTATGAAATGCTCACGGCCGATGCTCAAAAAAATAACATTAACAAGAATATGCAAGCCCGAATAGGTATTCGAACGGGAAGCATCAGAGAGAGGGAGTTCTCCCAAATCTGTGAGGCTGCAGGATATAACAACATAACCTTTTGCTATTTTGAATATAATGAAGACATGGAGAGGGCTCTCCATGAAACAGGAGAAATTGATT
>JAAYAN010000198.1 GCA_012719345.1 Ignavibacteria bacterium
AGTTATGTGCTTTCATACAGACTTAGTGAAAATCGGATTAGATTATTTTGAAGTCAAAAACACAGTTGATTATTGGTTAGGTATTTATGCAGCAGAAAATAATATACCTGTAATATGTGCCAAAAGAAATCGGGGTTGGATTCAGCAGCAGGAAATAGATAAAACCACTACGATATGGACGCAGAATAATGAACAATCGAAAATAAAAATTATAACTGATATATTAAAAAAACGATTCCCAGCTCAAAAATGGCAAAATAAATCACCAGATAAAATGAAAATATCAATAGTTATTACCGCATATCAAAGTCAGGATTTTTTAGAAACCTGCCTGAATTCGATAAAAGAACAGACATATTTGAAAAATAAAAATAATGAAGTAGAAGTATTACTTGGGATTGATGGCTGCCCAGATACATTGAAAAAAATAAATGAATTGCGAGGTAATTATAATTTCCTTAGAATATTCTATTCAGATATAAATGTAGGAACTTATACTATACGGAACTCACTTGTCAATAAAGCAAGTTCAGAAAATATTCTATTCTTTGATTCAGATGATTTTATGCAACCGATTATGCTGGATACACTTGCTCCTTGCTTCAACAAATACCAAATAACGAGATATTGTTTTAATAAAGTTAGCAAAGAAAATAATAAATTTGTTGTAAATACAAAATTCCGAAAGAATCCCTTCTATGCAATGGGGTCATTCGCCATAAGTAAAAAGCTTTTTATGGAAACAGGTGGCTTTCTTCCCTGGGTATGTGCAGCAGATTATGAATTTATGATTCGATGCGAAAAAAACAATATCCCATTTCGTTATTTAAAAAAGAATTTGTTTTTCTATTTAGTCCATAATAATAATTTAACGAGAGGGAAAAATACTGGGATGGTATCTTTCAAAAGAAATAAATATCACAGGTATATTCAAAGGAATACAAACTGGAATATTCCTATTCATACTTGCACTACGAACTTAATTGATATTTAAATTATAGGTAAACGATGATACTCACTATTTATATTTATTCGGTATAAAATGATTGTTTTAAAAAACGATATTGAATTTAAAGTTTCGGAAGAAACGAACAAATTCGGTTGGTGGCATCATTACGAGAACGAATGGGAAACATTTATTTTAGCTGCAATAGATAAGTATCTGAATAAAGATAATTGTTTTTTGGATGTTGGAGCTTGGAATGGGGCAGTCTCTCTTTATGCCTGTCAAAAGTGCAAAGAAGTATATGCTTTCGAACCTGATGACGTTGCTTATCAGGATTTAAAAGAAAATATTGAATTAAATAATTTCAAAAATATTCACTTATTAAATATTGCATTGTCAGATAGCAAGGGGAAAGCTAAACTTTATGCTGACCAGTTTGGTTATTCTATATCTTCATTAATTAATGTAAATCCAGAAGAATATAAGAGTAATGAAGTAGAAACGGAGTTGCTGGAAAATATAATTAATAAGTATAAGATTGAAAATATTGGCTTAATCAAGATTGATATTGAAGGTGGTGAGAAAAAGTTAATTCCAAATATTACAACTTTTTTAAAAAGCAATTTAGTTCCAGTGCATTTATCTTTGCATCCGGACATCATCGGATTAGAAACTATAGCCAAAATACTTGAGCCACTCCAAATTGTTTATCAATTTGAAAATGAATTGGGGGAGATATTGGCTTTGGAAGAAATCATAGAACAAGAAACAAGTGAAATACTGCTAATAAACAATAACAAACAATAAAATTAAAAGATATGGTCAGGGCTGTGTCTTCCCCCTCTCGAAAGGGAAAGAGAAATGTGTTAAAATTTAAGAAAACCCTTGCTTTTCTCAAATAAAAACCTTACGTTGGCTGTGTAATTATTTGCAAATTAAGAGAATAAGAATGATTCAATACTTCGCTTATGGTTCGAATATGAACGAAAAACGAATGGAAGAAAGGGATATTAGATTTTCAAAAAAGCAAAAAGCAATTCTACCTGGTTGCCAATTAGTATTCAATAAAATTGCCTGTTACAACAATAATCAGGGATATGCTAATATCCAGCTGCATCCGTCTAACAATGTGGAAGGTATTTTATACAATATTCCAAACGAAGACTTACAGAAATTAGACATTTTTGAGGGCTTCCCAACTCATTATGAACGTTGGGAAGTTACATTATTGGTAAAGGAAAAGCAAGTAAATGCAATTACTTATATTGCTCATCCTAGCAAAACGGCAAAAGGATTGCGTCCAACAAGGGATTATCTGAATCATTTACTTGCAGGAAAGAGCTTTTTAAGTAAAGAATATTTTGATAAATTGGAGAATACTTCGGTTTATGAAGATAGTTATGACGGATTATTTAGATATTGAGGAAAAATGAATAAATATTATCCGGTTAAAATATAAAAAACCACATCTACTCTATTTTACAGCTATTTAATTAATATTCTAAAACTCATAAATCCGCACCTACTCTATTTTATCGGTATTTATTGTATATTATTTAATAAAAAATAAAAATAATTCTAATTTCTTCGTAAAATTATCAAAAAAAAGTGGAAAAAAACGTATATTTTCACAAAAAAGTGAAAATAATTAAAAAATAATTTGGATATTAAATAAAAATGTGTTATATTTGTATTAGAAAGTTTCACAAAGTTGTGAAACATTAAAAACAAAAGCCGGCGGGCGTAAAACGCAGGAGATATAAAATGAAAAACTCAAATCAAAACACAGAAAAACAAACAGAATTTGGCAGATTTGAAATCTTCGTCCCTGATTCAGAAGAATATAACGAAGATTTTATGTATTCGTTTTTGAACAATTTAGTTCAAAAATATGGAATTCAGTATGAAGTATATGCAGAAGATCAAGACACTGGATTTGGGACTGAATATTTGGTTAATTACTCATTGCCCGAAACTATGGGCTTTGATGATAGCAACTTTACAGCAATATCCGATTTTAATGATTTTCTACAAAAAGAATGGTTTATATATTGGCAAATATTCACTGGCATTGATATTCAAAGATGGGATGCTGCGAACAACGGATATGACGAAATTGAAATAGGGATTGATTGCTTAAAGGCAATTTACAAAATGCGTGGCATCAAATCAAATCCGATAGAAGATTTATATTCAATTTATTTTGAAGATTATTTCGAGGGGAATGATGAACAAAAAGCCGAGTTGATAGCTGAAGTAGAAAACGACTCAAGTTTAAATATTTGGAAAAAAGGGAATATGATTACTTCTCACGTATATATTGATGGATTTGGAGAAGGTGAAATCAATTTAGATAAATTATAGCCGTTTAGGAAGCACGGGGGTTCGAGTCCCCCGGCGGTTTCAAAGATTTTGTTTAATTTTTATATAGGAGAAAAAATGGAAAATCCAAAGTTTATCGTAGCTCTTTTTAAAAGAGATAGTATTCAACTTGCATTTAAATGCAATAAAAATAAAGAAGTTGATGAACTTATAAGCAATACTTTATCGAATAAAGATGATTATATGTATTACGATGATGAAATTATCAAAAATTTCAAAAAAGATGATGAAGATTACGATGACGAGTTCTACACTGGCGAGGGCTGGTATAGTTCGAATAGTAAAGAAATTGTTTGGGTTAATGGGCAAGATACTGCTTTTAATTATGATAATTATAAAATTAGGGTTTTTGAAAATGATGAAGTTGATTGGTTCCTGGAGAAATACCCAGACGTCTTTTTGCATATATTTAATAATAATAGATTTGATATATAGCCGTTTTGGAAGCACGGGGGGTTCGACTCCCCCAACGGCTCAAGTTTATTAACTATTTTGAAAGGTAAATTATGAAAGAAAGAAAACAATACAAAATTGATGCAGATGAGTTCTTGCTACTTAATACTGAAGCAAGAATTAATCCAGAGGTAGCAAGCAGGCGTCCATTTGTTACAGAGCGGGACATTGCACGATATTATTCACTTTTATCTTTCATTGCAAGGAATATTGATATTAGCAAAGAAGAATTTATTTTGATTTGCGACTCCTACAACGGAGTTATTCCGAGCAAAAGCGACCCACTCCTTTATGCTCGTGTTTTTAGTTTGAATATTGAAGATAATATCAAACTTAATAAAGCTGATGAACGTTTTGCCGTTGAGGGAAAAACGTTGCTTGAGAAAATTGAAAAAATGTCAATAGCTGAACGTCTTTGTTTGCTTGACGCTATTGAAATGTTTTTTGTCAAAAAGCCAGAAATTCAATTTGACACATTTCAAGAGTTTTATCAAAATTTAATAAAACTTAATTCACAAAATTAAATGCCGGCGGGCGTAAAACGTGCAAAGAAATGGAAAACGCAGAAACAAATCAAGGAAACAGTATTTTGAACGCACTCAAAAAACTCGAAAGAGCTGGCAGTGAGGGTTCAAAGACGGTTCAAAAACTCAAAGATGCAACATACAAAGTTGCTGATTTTATCGCGGAGCAAATAGATGCGGTAATAGATTTAGACAGGTCAGGTGGATTGTATATTACAGGAGAGTTGCTTTCTTGGATGGAACTTTTTGATGACTATGAACTGCATATCCGCCGCTTTAAAAATGTCGAATGGTATACAAAAGCAATTCTACAAAAAGACAATTGCTGTTTCAACGCTACAAGCGAAGAAATTGAGCAACTTGATGACAATGAAGAATTGAGAGGAACGTGTAGAAAAGATGCTTTGTTTTTTTCAAGCGACATAGCAAACGGCTTGCTTGACAAAATTGCCGAAATGCTTGAAAAAAAGAACAAAAAGAGTATAACCGCATTTGAGACAATTGAAAAGGAAATACCCAAAGAAAACTAATCTTTATCAATTATTTTTATACCGTATTTATTGAGGCATAGTTCAATGGACTGTGCCTCTTTTACGTTTAGTTCAGTCCCACGCCTGATTTTTGCCAATAAAGTAAGTTCTTTTATTCCAGTCTCACGTGATATTGCCGATATATTCAATATCGGCGACAATTCTTTTATTTTCTTTATATCAATCATAAATACAAAAATAAAAAATAATTTGCATAATAATTAAAATATCACTACATTTGTAAAAAATATATAACAAGTGTAATAAACATATAACACTATGCGCTCAACTGAACTAATATCAAAACATATAGATATAGAACTGAAAGAAACAGAAGGCGTCAATACTATATGCTGTTTCACTGGCAAACCAATTACGAAAGGAATCCATAAGAAGCATATCGTAGGGGTGAATTTTACGGATATTGAATATATAAAATATCCGAGTGATTATGTTTCACTTGAAATTGCAAAATGTATTATGCCGGTTATTCCTTCATCAAACAAAGAAGGACGCTTAAATTCATTAAGGAACTATTCTTATCTATCTACTGAAAAAGAGCTTAAACTCCTTGCAAGAGAAGATTGTATTGAAATACTCAAAAATCCACCATCTCCACCTTTCGTTTTTGCATATACTTACAACAACAAAAAGCATACAACTTTTAAATCTAAAATTACTTTCAATACTTCAAATATATTTGTTACTACGGATATAAATGGAATTATTGAAATTAAAAAGGAAATATTTGATTTGTTATTTCCTATTATTCAAAGTTGGTATTCTTTTGAAGAAAGTATGAAGACCACAGAAACATATTTTACTAAAGGTGAAATCCTTTTCGGAACTGACAATACAAGAAATATTGAACGTTATGGGTTTGAAAAATTCTATTCAGAAACTAGTATCTTAAATAAATATCGCAATACACTAATTTTAGAACTATTGACAAGGTTTGTGAATCGTGAGAATAAAATTAACATTTGATTTTAATGGAAAGTTAATTATTCCTTTTCGTTTCTTGGAAGATTATCAAACTTTCATTTACGAATTGCTCCAGAATTATTCTGAAAAAGACTGGCTGCATAATGAAGGTATGAATAACGGCGGCAGGTCATACAAACCACTTGTTTATTCACATATCTACGGAGCAAGAGAAATTAAGAAGTATTCTATTCTGTATCACGCTCCAATTCATATTTGGATTGCAAGCCCTTATCCGAAATTAATCAATTCAATACAGGAACTAATAGACAAAAGAGCTTATTTTAGATTTTTCAACCAAACAGTAGTAGTAAAAAATTATGAAGTAGAGGAAATAGAAGAAATCAAATCTAATACGTTCAAAACACTCTCTCCTATTGTAGTTTCAAAGCCAGTTCGATTATACAACGGTAAATTCAATACAAATTATTTGAGTGCATTTAGCAATGAATTTAGCAGGGTAGTTCAGGAAAATTTGATTAGGAAGGCAAAATCTTTTTACGATATGAATTTGAACGGGTATTTTAATATTATTCCAAAATTCAATTCAAATGACTATCAAAAAAGTTTTACGTATAAAAATACTATAATTAAGGGCTGGGTAGGGGCATTCCAAATTATCGGTTCAAAAGATTATCTCTATGTGGCTGCTAATTGTGGACTCGGAAGTAAAAACGCTCAAGGTTTTGGGCTTATTGATATTATTAATAATTAAAAGGTTATGATTATGGAAATAAAATACAAAATGACAGCAAAAAGCCCTCTTTATACCGGGGCTGGCAATCAAATCGGAATCAAATCCGAGCTTCGAAAGCAAAAAGTAAAAATTAAGAATCCTACAAAAGTCATATCAAAATTTATAAATGAAACGGATAGGGAACTTGCTTTTGTAGATGTATTGACAATGCTATACGCTCATATATCTCCAGATTATCGAATGAAACGGGGGAAGGATATTTGGAAAGAGTTTAAAAGTGGTTTGCTGCAAGCTGCTGGCTGCAAGTCAATATCAAATTTCATTTCACGTTTTGCTTCTCGTTTCGATGTCGGATGCTATGATACCAAAATACTGCAATATTTAGAAATGTTTGACAATTCAGAATTTTTGCAATATTTGACTGACAATATTGATTATCTTATTACGAAAATGAGATTAACGCGTGAATCGAAAAACAATAATTTCAAGAAAATAAAAGAGATTGAAAAAGCAATGGAATTGCTGCTCATAGATTATAAAGAAGATGATATGTTTGGAGATGAAAAACGAAAAAAGCAAATAGATGATTTGGCAAACGAGCAAAAACAACTTGAAACGAATGAAACAGGGCTTTTGTTTGATGTGAAAAGCTATGAAGTAACTAATTCAGAATTGGTATTTAGTAAAGATTTTGAGCAAGTGCCGTTATTCAGTGGAAATTCTATTGCTGGCATTATGAGGCGTATTGTTATGGCTGATTATTTCCAACGAATTGAATTGAACGATTTGCTTGATTTTACGTATCATACATTTTTCACTGGTGGGAGTTTGACAACAAAAGTAGAAAACGAATTCACAGAAAAACTTGCTGAGTTTTCTGGGAAAATGGAAGATAAACTCAAAAAGGAAATTGACCATCAGCTTAAACTTGCTGGGAATGATAATTCTATAATAGATTTGAAAAAAGATGATGCCCTAGCTTATTACTGCACTCCGTTACGTTTGTTTGGCTCGGCAACTGTAAATGCAATGGTAGAAAGTGAAATGATTGTTAGCAATGCACGGCTTGTTTGCAAAGAAAATGGGAATGGTGATATTTCACTATGGAGTTTGATTGAGGATATTGCTCATAGTCGTTTGGATAGTGAAAAGACAGAAAGAGATATAAATATTGAACAAACCAATTCGCAAACTCAACAAATGCAATACTGGATGGAGACTATTATAGAGGGGGCAGAATTTGAACATTCATTTGTATTGAAATCGAAAGACCCATATATTGAAAATTGTTTTCACGCTTCTTTAAAGTTGTTTTGTGATTATCACAGAATTGGTGGCAAATCGGCACGTGGTCTTGGCGATATTGATTTATCTGAACTTGAAAAGCATATTGATTTGTTGAAGGTAAAAGCATATTATCAGCATTTGGAGGGGAACAAAGAAGAAATAAGAAGGTATATAACAGGTGAATAAAGATTATGAATATTGGAAGAAATTATATCTTGCTCATTCTGAAACTAATAGTTTTAAAAAGAATTTACAAAAGAGTAAAGATATAATTTCTGAATTTTTAGAATTAGGTATTAAATCATATATTAGTTGGAGTTGCGGTAAAGATTCAACTGCTATGATGCACTTAATTTTGAATTTGAATAATGATATAAAAGTAGTTTCTGAAAAAGACGATATGGATTTCCCTGAAGAAAAAGAATATTTAAATGAAATTGTTAAATTGTATAATATTGATATTGATATTATTTCTCCTGATGTGAATTTGTGGGATATAATCATTAATCATAATATTGTAGAGGATATTCATTCAAAAGGAATTGACTTTTCAGAAAAATATTTTTATGATTTATTAAGAGGATATTCTGAAAAAAACAAATATAAGGGGATTTTTCTTGGACTTCGAGCTGGTGAGAGTTGGGGACGTTTAATGAATCTCAAAGTTCATAGATATATTTATTACAATCAAAATTTTAAGCAAGTATTCTGCCAGCCGATAGCAGAATGGACAGCAAAAGATGTATTTGCTTATTTATTTTTAAACAACATACCAATTTTACCAGTTTATTTTAAAACTAATTTTGTCAATAGTCCTGAGGATATAAGAAAAAGTTGGATATTACCGGGCAATAGGGCAAGCGAAGGGAATGCCTCTTGGCTACGATATTATTATCCAAATATATTTAAAAAGTTATGTATTATTCACCCTGAATTAAGGAGCTATACCTAGCAATGATTAAAGATATAGAATTTAATAATATTCCAATAGAGATTATAAATAATGCCAAAAAAGAAAATATATCATTTATGTTAAATGCTAAGTATTATGCTTACTATTTTAATAATGCAATAGTTGGAATATGTGCAATAATTAAAAATAGAAAGACAATTTTAAAATCAGCATTCGTATTACCAGAATTTAGGGGACGTGGTATATATAAAGAAATGGTAGATTATAGAATAAATCAATTAGAATATCCTAAAGATTACCCGATTTTAGCAAGTGCATATTTTAAAGCAGCTAAACATTTAATTAAAATTGGATTTAAAGTAATTAAAAATTACAAAAAAGGTTATTTATTAAGAAAGGATAAATTATGATGTATGGAAACTCATGGGAAAAATATCCTATTGAAGAAAATGAAATTTGGAGCTATAAAGAAAACTTTATTTCAGTGCAAGACATAACAAAAGGGCTGCCTGATTATATGTATAAAGCAGATATGATTTATACTGATGCGCCTTGGACATTAGGCAACGTTAATATGTTTAATAAAAAAGCTGGAAGACAAAAAATGAATGACTACAAAGAATTTTATTCTCATCTTTTTCTACACATAAAAAACGTATCTCCAAAGGTTTGTTACTTAGAAATTGGAAAAGAAAATATAAATTTATTTATTACAAAAATGTCAAAAATATTTAGCTATATAGAACAATGGGAAATTAAATACTATAATAAATTTATATGCTACCTAATTAGAGGTGGAAATAAACCTTTTACAGGAAAAGATTTAAATAATTATGACGACACTTTAACACCGGAGATAGCTATATTAAATGAAAATCCTAAAAAAGTAGCTGATTTATGTATGGGGCGTGGACTTACAGCAATAGCAAGCCATAAATTAAATATAGAATTTGTTGGGACAGAGTTAATAAAAAGGAAATTAGCCGTTTTCATTGATAAAATGGCAAAAAATAATATATTATATCAAAAACAATGAAAGTAATTCTAATGCGATATAAAGCAACATTCCATTTAAAGTCGCCAGTTATCTTTTATGAGCCACTCTTTTTCGATTCACTCCTTTTATATTGCTATATCAAAGATAAAATCGGATTCGTTCCAAGCAATATGTCAATAGATGAGCCGATTGAATTTGACTTGTTAAATCATCATTCAAGCGGAGTTTATATGGCTTCTGTTATGCAGTATGAAGAAAACTTTATCACCGATATAACGAATTTTACAAAACACTGGCATAAATCACATCAATATTTAGTTGGCAACAAAAAGACTTTTAAAATCAATCAAGGGGCTTACAAAAGCTATAACTTGCCTTATGAAACAAAAAATATTGATAAATGTTGGTTCGTTTTTGAAACTGAAAATATTGAAGATGTAAAAAGAATACTCAACACATATTGCTTTTCGTTAGGGAAGAAACGTAACAGGGGATTTGGAGCTATAGAAAAAATTGAATTTGAAGAAACAACTGACGGAATTTTTAGACCAATACCTTGCGAGAGCAATCCGGATATCTATATACCGCTTAATCCACCATATTGGGAAGTGAAAAATTGTGTTGGATGTAAATTTGAGGGGATATAAACTTGACTGATATTTGACTAAAGTAGTGTTAAAATACGTTAAGTTTTGTGAAGATTTGTGAAAATTCTTAATTAAGAAAAAAGCCGATGAATTAGGTTTCATCGGCTTTTCTTTGGTACTTCCTACAGGATTCGAACCTGTGGCCCACTGATTAAGAGTTGTCGGCTTATATTTTGTTTTATTAGAGTTACCAAAATTTTTGAGGAGTATTTGACTGAACTGGATTTAAATATGCTCTGATTGTTTTATCAAGCTGGACATAATCTGTGTAGTAATTGTCCATCAATTTACTGCTCGAATGACGAAGTAAATATTCAATCAAATTCTCTGGCATCCCCCTTTGTGCCATCCGCATTCTGAAAGTAACTCTAAACTCCTGTAAGCTCCTTTTACCTCTTTCAATTCCGAGTGATATCATTGCCTTGCTTAATCTTTTTGTTAATTTCGATTGCGATGAATAACTCCAAGAAAACACCTTCGCTTTATTCATTTTTTTCAAACGAAGTAAAATCTTAATAGCTTTTTTACTCGCAGGCCGGGCTTCTTCAAGTTTTGTAATTTTATTGAGCCAAGTAATCCGTTCATTTAAAAAATCTATTTGTTTCCATTCTAAAGTCAGCAAATCAACTACTCTTGCACCTGTTTCCAATTGTAACCAAATAAAATATGCCATTTCTTTATTATGCAACAAAAAATATTTCAATATACTGTAACATTCATTTCGAGTATAGGATAGAGCATTATGTCTTTCTAATTTGAATGAATATTTGGATTTGAATTTAGTTTTTTCAAGCCATTTTCTTTCGGTGCAGTAGTTCAGAAAAATCTGGAATTGTGTAAGGTTTATATTGATTGTTACTTTAGAATGTTTTGTAGTCCTTAAATAATTCAAGATATACGCTTCAACATTTGTTAAAGTAATATAATCATCAATATTTTTTATAATCGTTTTAAAAGAGGATTCATAACTTTCAATAGTCCTCATTGCTTTATGCACTAATGTTTCTTTGTATTCACTCCAAGCTTCTCTGTATGTAACAGTTGTTTTATTTGGTCTTTAAAATCCATAATCAAATCTCCTAAATATTAAATAAAAAAAATACTCTAAAATACTGCTAATCTATATTTATGTAATTCTTAATACAATTCTTACTACTCCAAATATACTGATTACATCGTTTTCTGATACAGGATATTGCAATTTTCCCCCATTCATTGAATATAATGAATAACTGTTTTCATTTTTTTCATACATTTTTACTATTGGAACTCCATTATGCAATGCAAAAATATAATTCCCGCTTATTGGTTTTCTGTCTTTTTCTATTACTATTGTATCGCCGTCAAATATATGAGCGTCCCGCATTGAATCACCAATTACTCTTAATGCAATGCACTTATTCATATCTAATTTTAAACCGACAGATAACGGCATATAAGTATATGGTAAATCGTCAAAATGAACGGCTGTCCCTAAATTAGCATTTACAGGAAAATTGTAAAGCTTAATATTTGCAATATCGGAAATAGTATCTTTATCTGATATGTTAACGATATTATTATTTTCAAACTCCTGTATTTCCATATCACCAACGCCAGTTAAATACCAATTTTTATTTAATCCAGCAAGGTGTAATTTATCTAGCTGCTTTTTAAAAACATTCTTTTTCCCGTTCCCAACATATTTATTGGCGTTTGAAACTAATTTATCTTCATTAATTAATCTAGCAAAATCATCAAATGATATTTTTTTTAAATTTAGAAATATCTCTAAACGTTCCGCTGGTGTATGTTTTGAAGTATCCATAAAATTATTTTAATAATATTTTAAAAAACAAAAAAAAATACTTGACAAACAAATTTTTTTTACGTATATTAGTAATAAAGAAAATAACATTTTGAAAATGTTTAATTTTTATAACAAATTACAGGTGCTTAAATGAAAAAATATGTAAGGTCAAAGAACAGCATGAAAGTTGTTAGCTTGACAGTTCCTCAGGAAATTCGGCAAAAAATAGAAGAAATGGCCGAAACCGAAGACAGAACTGTGTCTTATATTAGCAGTCGTCTGCTCCGAAAAGGTTTAGAACTGTGCGAGCCAACTTTTGCTCAGAAATAACTAATATTTATTATATAAATATTATTCTGCTTCCGTAAATATTTGATTAAAGTATATGTAATCTCTTGCATATTTTCTCAAATGTTAGTCAAATTTATATCAATTTACAAAATTATTTAATTCTGTGCAAATATTTTGGACATATTTTTTAGGCAAAAGAAAAAAAAATGGAAAAAACTACAAAATATAAAGAATTTTTTTCGAATACGAAAAAAGAGCGGGAAAGAACAAAAGATTTCCACGTTGTTCTGGACAAAGAATACCAGATAAAATTAACAGATATCAAGGAATCACTCAACATTAGAAAAGATTCACAATTCTTGCGTGGTGCAATTGATATGCTTTATGAGATTTCAATTCAAGGAAAAAGCCCAGTGATGTAGGGGCATCAAAGGGCTTTTTTTATATTACGAATAACCATCACAAATATAAGGAAAAAATTATGAATAACCAAATAATAATTCCAAAAAATATCCGGGTGCTATTGGATATTGCAGTTGAAAATATAGCAAGAGTGATGCATATAGAGCATTGGGATGAAGTTGCTGAATATATGATAGAAGCAATGAAATTAAAAGCTGAACAGAAATATCAGCTACCAATAGCTGGAATGAAATATCTGGCAGACGTGAAAGAACATATAGAAAACTGTGAATCTAATTCAATTTATACCGTAAAAAAACAAAAAGAAATATATGCATAAGGTAATTATGAAAATAAGTTATGCTAAATTCACAAGACCGCACTATTCTTTCATCATCCGTAAAGAAATAGCAAGGAATAGTGGATTAATCAAATTTATCGCATTTTTAATTATTGCAATATATTTTATATGGAGATTACTTTAAGAAGTTTATGCTTAAGAATATAAAAAATAAAATAGAACAAAGATTGTATTCAGCAACGGATGCTCATAAATTCTTTGGTGGGAACATTGGCATAAACAAAATCAGGACGATGTTTGTTACAGGTGAAATCCCCGCTTGGAAAGAAGGTAACAAATATGTTACAACAGAAAGGCATCTTGCTTTTTGGTTACGGAAAAAAAGTGCAGAAGCAGAAATGTTTTCTGAAAAAATTAAGAAAGAATCAGAGAATATATTCAGGGTAGCTTGAGTTCCCTAGCAATCGGGATAATAGCCATCGCCGACTGCATTCTTTCACTCCAAATTTTGAATGCAGATAAACTCAAGGTTCGCTCATAACAGGATCACTCCTTTAAGTTGTGGGAAAACGTATATTTTTCCTCAATAGCGGGAGCTAGCAATAGCTCCCGTGTTTTAAAACGAAATCGTTATTTTTATGAGAACTAAATATGATAAATTAATTAGCCCTACTCTAGGAGCAGCGCTCCTGTTTAAAATATTTCAGCAAGCAAATAAATTTAATACTGAACATCCAAAATATCTGGATAAGAATACGATTATTGAGAATATAGCCAAATTTGAAGAATGCGATTCAATTAAAGCAGAACGCATATTCAATAAACTAATAATGCACAAAAAACTTGAATCTAAACGCGTTGCATCTTTTAGCTGGCTGTATAAGATTAAATAAAAAAGCCCCTGCTGATAAGTTAGAAGGAAGCAAGGGCAAAACTAAATAAGTTTCAACCACAAATATACGAAAGGGCTACGAAAATGCCAAACAAAATTTCAGAAGAAGAAAAGAATAATTTATTCGAGCAAATCGAAAAGCATTCGCACCGCAGAGTGCTAATACAAAGCACAATTGAAAGAACTCAAAGAGATGGATTAATCCCTGCTGACGTAGAATCCGACTTACTCCAGTTAGAATTAGTTGAGATTTACGAACGAATCAACAAAGCAAATAGCGAAGCTATTATTCCGCTGCTTATTCAGGCAAGGAATGAAGAAGACCAAACTATTTACAATCTTTTTTCAAGAATGAAGAGTTGATTATGAGACCAGTGAAAGTAAAAAAACTGCATTATCTCTCTCCTATAGAATTGAGAGTAATACGCAAAGCTCAACGCATTATATATGCAAGCTTATTTTTAGCATTATCTATAATTATTTATATTTTTTTAACAATATTAGGAGAATGACATGTTTAATATAGTGAAAGCTAATGAGCCACTAATAATTAAGAATGTAAATATATTAATTTATGGCGAGCCAGGAGTTGGTAAAACCAGCTTAGCTAATACGGCTATAAATCCACTTACACTCGATTTTGATAATGGAATCCACAGGAGCGATAACAGAAAAGATGTATTTGTTGTTGAAAACTGGAAAGTTGTTAATAACAATATGAATGACTTTATGAAGTTGCTTAGTGGTTACAACACAATAATTATCGACACCGTAGATACATTGCTTGATTATATGGGCGCCTGGATAATAGAGCAAACTCCCAGATATTCACAGCCAAAATATAAACTTCAGTTTTATGGCTCTTTGAAAGACGAGTTCGCAAAATTAATAGGAAGATTAAGGACACTCGGTAAAGATGTTGTATGTCTCGCACATATGAAAGAAAAAGATGAAGGCGATTTAAGAATCAAGCGCCCTGCAATAACAGGCGGGAGCTATGACCGGGTGATGCAACTTTCAGATTTTGTTGGATACCTGTTTATTAAGGATAACAAAAGAACTCTTGATTTTAATCCTACTGACTTCTGGTTCGGAAAGAATTCTGCTAAATTTGACCAATTGCAAGTCCCGGACTTTAAATCTAACCCAGACTTCTTATCTAATCTAATTATTGAGATGAAGAATTCAATCAACAAGCAAACACAAGCTCAAGCAGAATCAGTTATAACTATTACGAAATACAATCAAAGAATCCAAGATTCAAAGAAGCCAGAAGATTTCAATTTTTTAATGAGCGAAATGAGCAACCTTAAAAATGGTGTTAAAGTTCAGCTATGGGAAAATATGCAAAAGAAAGCAAATCAGCTTGGTTTTGAGTTCTTAAAGAAAGAAAAGAAGTTCGTAGCGAAGCAGGAAGAAGTTACCACTACCAAAGAACTCGAACAAGATAATATTGATGAGTATTTAGATAATACTGACAAAGTTGTAGCTGATGATTCTGATTTCATTTTCTAAGAAAGAGAGTAAATGTAATGTATAGAATATCAACAACTACACTCGAAGCGTTTCGAAGATATTCAGCTGATTTGATGGATGAAGCAGAATTAGTGAAGCAAATTAAAGGCGAGTTTATTCCTTCTCAAAAAATGAAGTATGGAGTTGCTTTTCACGATATAATCGAAAATATTCATGACAGATTCGATGGGAATAAATTCATTGCGAAAAACAAAGTTGAGTTCAAATATGAATTAATAACTGAATGCTGGGCATATTTAAAAAAACAACTTGATTTTGATGTTGCAACAAAAGAAATTAAAACTACAAGAATTATTTCTATTGGAAATAACGATGTTGAGATTGTTGCTAAAGCCGACTTAATGTATGGCGATATTGTTTTTGAAAATAAAACACGCTGGGAACAACTGCCAGATTATTATGAATACTACGATTCTTATCAATGGCGATTCTATCTTTATGTATTCAAATCGGAAAAAGCAGTTTACAATATTTTTACGATGTCCGATAAACAAAAAGATATTGAACTTCTTAGCAAAGATACATATACATTCGAGTACTATCCCTCATTAAACTATGATTGCACCAGTTTAGTTAGCAACTTTTTAGAATATATAAAATTGAGAAATTTAGAAGATTATTTTCTTACAACACAACCAGAATTATTTAATAAATCTAATATAATAAATTTAAAGGAACCAAAAATGAATATTCAAAGAATTAGAATATCAAATATACTCGGGATAGAAGAATTAGAATTCTCACCCGGGATATTCACTGAAATTGAAGGTAAAAATGGAAGTGGAAAAACTTCTGTACTTGAATCAATAAAAACAGTTTTAAATGGAGGACATGATGCTAAATTATTACGTAACGGGGCAGAAAAAGGCGAAGTAGTCCTGATACTTGATGATGGAGTAAGACTTTCAAAAACTGTAACTGAAAAGAAATCAGAACTCTTAGTTGTAGATAGCGAAGGGTATAAACTTGATAAGCCAAAATCTTATATTGATACCTTAGTAGATATTCTTTCTGTTAATCCCATTCAATTTTTGACTGCAGATAAAAAGAATAGAGTTAATTGCCTGCTTGAAGCAATTCCGATGAAGCTAACAAAAGAGCAAATTGAAAATTCTCTGAATGGTATGGGTGAGAAAGTAAAAGATGATTTGTCTGGACATGCTCTTGAAGCAATAACAAGAATTCATAAACAATTTTATGATGAAAGAACGGGCGTTAATCGAGCATTGAAAGAAAAATCCGCTACTTTATCACAAATGGAAAAATCTATACCTGTTATCAATTATTCTGGCAATGAATTAAAAGAAAAACTCAAAGTGCTGGACAATGAAAAGCAATCTATGGAAAACAAAAAAAATGAATTTTTGGAAAAAGCAACTAATATCAGAATTAGCAGATTTGATGAAGAAGAGCAAAAATTTCAGGAATCAATGAAAGTACTTAGAGAACTGCACGAAAGGAATAGAGAACAAATACAAACAGAATTCGAAACAAACAAACAGAGTATCCAATCAAAGTTTAATGAGAAGTATTTACCTTTGATTGAAGAACTATCGAAATTAAATGAACAATACTCTCATATATCATCTTTCGAAAAGCAAAAAGAAATTTTAAATCAATTTAAAACTGAGTGCGATCAACTTGAGAAAGATTCCAATAACCTTTCTGAAGCTCTTAATAAGCTAAATGATTTGAAAAACGATTTGCTGAACGATTTACCTTTGCCGGGGCTTGAGATTCTTGATGGAGATATTTATTATAACAAAGTTATGTTCGATAAACTAAATACTGCTAAACAGGTCGAATTATCGGTTGAAATTGCAAAGTTAAGAGCAAAAGACATCGGAATTATATGTGTTGATGGTATTGAACGACTTGATAATGAAACCTATCAAGAATTCAAAAAGAAAGCTATTGAATCGGGATTACAGATGATAGTAACCAAGGTTGCAAATAGTGAATTAAAAATACGAAGCGAACAATTTAATTAATAAAGAACTCGCAGTATAGCAGTTCCTCCCCTTATGCTGCAAACTTCTTAACAAGCTGCTATACTGCATATTATTTTAGAATATGAAAAAAATTGATAAGAATAACGAATTATTTCCAAAGCCAAAAAAGTGGTTTCGTAAAGTGCTGTCTAAAAAGAAAATGACAAAAGAAGAAGCTGCTCGGGCTATCGAAGTAGCCAGAAAGCAAAAGATTGAGTTGGCAGAAGAAATGATACTAACTTATCAGAATATTAAAGAATTATCTATAATTGACCTGTGGATACTTCATCAAGGTGGATTCGCAACGAAAGAAGCATATATTGAATATTGTAAACAAGAAATAGATTACTGGATCTGGAAAATCAGCGAAGATTACAGTAGATTTTTAAACTAAAAGAGAGAGCTTTATGACTACATTTGAAATCATATTGATAACTGCAATGGTATTGCTCGCAATAGCAATAATATTACTTTATTATAAAATACCTTATTTAAAAGGCAAAGTTGAAACGATAAATGAAATTTCAGTAAACATACTGAATTCACAGGGTAAGGCATTTGATAATCTAACAAAAATAATTGAGAATATCACTTATAAGCAGAAATATAATAACTACAATAAAAATAACAATTTTAAGCATTACGATAATAATTACAACAATAACTATAAAAAAGATTATGAAGCAGAACAAAACCAATAAAGATTTTCATTATGGAAAAAATTGAATAATTATTAAGAGGTGAGTTATGATATGATGATTTAGCATATAGCAGTTGGATTAGCATTTATGCTAAATAAATATACAAGATATTGCTTGTTCGTGTTTAGTCAAATTTCATAAATACGGCTCTCTAATTAACAATTTCCTTATCAATTATTTAATTAAATCTGAGAGCCGTTATAATTGAAAAAAGCAGCAAAGAATTAAAAAAATAAGTGGTAGGCGGGTGATACTGCATACCATTTCAAAAAGGAGAAAAATTAAAATGAAAAACGTAACATTGCAAAATGTGTATGAGCATAGAACAGATTTTGAAGCAGCTTGTAAAAAAGCAATATAAAAATATAATTCCAGAATTATTTAATTAGAAAGGTTTTATGAACGAAGCATTAGAATATGTTGAAAAAGCGGTGAAAGAGTTTTGCGATATACCGCCAGTAGAAGATTATAATACAGCAACAATAATCTTACTTTTGCAAAGCGGGCACTTTAAGTTAATTCAATCGGAAATTATTGAAAAAGTGTATATGGATAAAAAAGAAAAACATATTTACAAAATTAAAGATAAATTTATTTCTATAATTGTAAATTATAGGAGTGAAAATTATAATTGTTACGTTGAAGAATACGATTTAACAACAATAAAATTTGCTACTCAAAAAGAAGTAACAATATGGGATTAATATTATGAAAATAACCGAAAGACAAATTTACATATTACTGGAAATAGCAAAAGATTCTTTATATATTCAAGATAATGGTAAGCTTTTTTCATATAGCCCAGAACAGCGGTGTGCTATTATTAATGAGATAATATCTCAATTTAATGATGAATTAGTAAAAGTAGAAGAAAAGGAGATTAAAGATGTTTGATTTATTAGATTCAGAAGGTTATCCTACAATAGAATTTTTGGAAAATATAAAAAATGCTAAAGTAAATATTATAGAAATATTTTCAACTATTGCAGATGCTTTTCATTCTTCTGGCTACGGCAAAGCTAAATGGAGTAATAACAATAAAAGATTGAAACTTATTACAGGTGGCTGGTCAGGGAATGAAGATATTAAAAGTGCAATGTTTGAAAATGTATTTATCTCAATTTGCTGGTGTGCTTCAGTTAGAGGTGGTGTAAGTATTTGGGATTTGAGGGAAATAAGAGAAAAAGAAATTAAAGATTTGCAAAATGAATATAAATAAAGGAGTTTTAAAATGGAAAAAATAATTAAAGCACTTCAAAAGAGAAATAGAAAGCAATATTTATATTTCATTAAAAAAGTAATTGCACTTATGAAAGAAAAGAATCAACTTCAAAATGAATTCGAACAAAAGAATGAAGCTATGCAAAAGAAAATTCATTCTTTGATAGAAGAAAATTCTGAATTGAAAGGAATTAATGAAAGAGATTGTGAAAATCATATAGATTTAATTATGAAATATAATACTCTTTCTGAAATATATAAAGAACTCGAAGAAAGGAATGAAGCTCTTTTAAAGGAAAATTCTGAATTGAAAAGTATAAATGAAACAAAATTAATTAATATGCTATATAAAAATTATAGTGATATACAAGAATATAATTATAATATTAACAAAAATTCAAAAATTAAAGAATATAAAGATATATTTGAAGAGGCGGGAAAGATTTATAAAGGAACTAAAATAGCAGAAAAAGCATTAAAATTAGCTAAGTATAACGGTTGGCAACAAATTAATAGTTATAGTAATTTGAAGGAATATAAACATTTATCAACAAATAAATTAAAAACACAAAAAGATTTAATTGAGATTTATTCTTCCTTTGATAAGTTGATGGAGTTATTTGTCAATATCAATACAAATCAAATTCTTAGTTATTGGGCTGAAATTGATAGTAATAAAGTTTCTTTGTTTGATGAATATGTCAATGAAGAAACATTTTTTTATGGTCAAAAATCAGATGATAATATATTACAACAATTCAAGGAAGCCCTTATAGACTGCTTGCTAAAATATTTTGAAATAACAACAGGAGAGTAATTATGAAAATAGTTTTTGAAATACAATTTGAAGTTCTTAATGTAGATGAGATAGGCGAAACACTAAGAGAGGCATCTTTAGATAATTATATAATGGATGACGGGATTAGGAATGTAATTAATTCTATGAAAGATGATTATGTTGAAAGTAGAAAAGCAATTATTGAAGATATAATAGATAAAATTTACATGGAGTTTGGAACAGAATGTGATGATTTACAATTATTCAATTTTTGTCATTTTGAAAGTTTTTTTGATGTTTATGCCGATACAGAAGAGGAGCTTGACAAATTGGAGGATAAAGTTAAACAATATTTAAATAATCTTGACAAAGAATATGAGGATATTCTTGAAATTAATTATTATGTATCAGATAGGGGTTTGGAGGAGGAGAAAGATTAAAATGTAGATGTTTATTTATGACCCAGATACTAAACAATATGAAATTATATTTGACAAACAAGAAAAAAAGTATTTAAGAAATTAATAAAGAAAGGAAAATATTATGAAAAACGTAACATTGCAAAATGTGTATGAGCATAGAACAGATTTTGAAGCAGCTTGTAAAACATCAATATAAAAATATAATTCCAGAATTATTTAACTAAAAAAAATATGACAAATAAAGAAGAAATAGCAAATATTTTGATTAAAAATATAGAAATAATCAGTGAGAAAATAGCACAAGAACCTTGTTCTTATTGTCAAGCTATACAACTTGATTGTGGACGTTGTTCCGACAGAAGTAGATTTAAACTTGGAGGTGTATCTAAATTACTTGCAAACAAAATAACAGAACAGATATTAAATTGTTTTACAAATTAAACATCAATATAAAAATATAATTCCAGAATTATTTAATTAAATCATACAATAAATTAGTTGCACCTTATTTTAAAAGAAAGGAAATAAAAAATATGAAATTAGAAGAAATAGGTTTTTATTCATTATCAGATGAGCGTGTATTAAATACATCTGGAACTTCACAAATGAAAAGATGTGAAATGATTATAACAGAATATTGTAATTTTAGATGTCCTTATTGTAGAGGATTAAAAGCAGATATATATGGCAAAAGGAAAATAAAAGAACTATCTTTTAAAGAAATAAAACACAATATAGATTTATGGTGTTTAAACGAACCGTTAGAAAATATTAGATTTTCAGGAGGCGAACCAACGCTGCATAAAAGCATAGTAGGAATTGTTAAATATGCAAAACACAAAGGAATAAAAAGAATTGCTATATCTACAAATGGCTCAAATAAAATAGAACTTTACAAACAACTAATAGACGCTGGCTGCAATGATTTCTCAATTTCTTTAGACGCTTGCTGCTCTGCCGATGGTGATATAATGTCTGGTAAAATAGGTAGCTGGGAAAAAGTAGTTGAAAACATTAAAGAAATATCAAAACTAACTTACGTAACCGTTGGAGTTGTTTTAACTCCTGAAAATATTGATAAAACAATAGAAACTATTCGTTTTGCACATAAACTTGGAGTAGCAGATATTCGTATTATTTCTGCTGCCCAATGGAATGAACCAATACCAAGATTGAATGAAGTTGAAACTGAAATAAAAGATGCACATCCAATATTGAAATATAGAATTAATAATTTTATGAATGGAAGAAACGTTCGAGGTATAAGTGAAAAGGATTCAAATAAATGCGCTTTAGTTTTAGATGATTCGGTTATTGCTGGTGATTATCATTTCCCTTGCGTAATTTATATGAGAGAAAAAGGTGAACCAATAGGCAAAGTTTCAGAAGCAATGAGAAAAGAAAGAATAGAATGGTTCAAAGAACACGATAGTTTTAAAGATGAAATATGCCGTGAAATGTGTCTTGATGTTTGTCGGGATTATAACAATAAATATAGAGAGTTATGTTTAAAATAATAAAAAAATGGAAAGAATTAGAATACTTAGCTTATCACGATTCTTTAACTGGGCTGCTTAATCGGAATTGGCTATATAAGAATATTAATAATATTAAGACAAAGTATGTTTATTTTATTGATATTAATAACTTGCACAAAATTAACGAAAAAGGTCATACATTTGGAGACGAATATATGAAAAATATAATAGCAACTATAAAACATAATGGAACGCTTTTAAGATATGCTGGTGATGAATTTATTCTGTTTTCAAATTACGAAAATGAAGTTAAAACTAATAAATATTATTCTGTTGGATTTTCAGAAGTAAATCAAAATTTAATAGAAGCTATTCAAAAAGCAGATAACGAAATGATAAAATCAAAAAAATATAGTAAAACAAAATTAATAAATAATGAAAGGTAAATTATGTATTACTTCGGAATAGACCCAGATGTTAAAGAAAGTGGATTTGCTATTTGGGATAATAAAACAAAAGAAATTGATTATGGTAAATTACCATTTTGGGATTTAATAAAAAAAATTGATTATTACGTAAGAAATTATGAAGTCATATTTATTATTGAAGCTGGCTGGCTTAATAAAAAAAGTAATTATCATTCAAGACCATATCAAAGTAAGCTAATTGGAGAACGAATAGCAAAGAATGTTGGAAGTAACCATCAAGTTGGTAAATTGTTAGTTGAATATTGTGAAAAATATAAGTTAAACTACGAATTAAAAATACCTAAGACAAAAAAATATACATCATACTATTTAGAAAATTTAACTGGCATAAAAGTAAAAAATCAAGACATAATAGACGCAATTATGTTAGTATGGGGGATTTAAATATGTATATGAAATTAAAAAAAATAGGTAACAATTATAATTATAAAGCAAGGGACTGAAGTAGTTAAATTAATTAGAAAGGTTTTATGGAAATAACAAAACATATACCAATTACCATTCAAACATCAGACAAAGATAAGAAATTATGCAGTATAGCATGTGATTTTTTTGATTATGATGCGAAACGTGATGAGAGTAAAATCATTTGCAATTTATTTACAATTAATATTTTGGAATCACACTATACGGCATATCGTTGCAAACAATGTATAACAGATTTTGGAGTTGGAGATGAATAACACAATAGAAACTGCAAAAGCGTTTTGCAATAAATATTGCACTAATATATATGAAGTTCCAGAACTTATGCTTAATTATCATAATGCTATAATTCAAAGCAAGATTGAGGAGTTGGAGAAAAAACTTAATACAGATGACGTTATAGAACAATATAGAATAGAAGAACTTATTAATTTTTTAAAGGAGATGCAAAATGAAAGTATATGATTATTTGACACTACAATTATTAAAAGTTAAACTTTCAGAATATCTTGATATTTTAGATTATTTAGAAGAGAAATTTGGCATTGAGGATATAATTGAAGACTTCTATAATCTTCCTTTCACTCCAGACCTTATAACAAAGTTTTTTAAGGGGTGGGAAAAATCTACTAATCTAAATTACAAATATAAAAGTTTTGTGGCATATTTTTATTCAAAAAATCATTATCAATTAAAAATGAGACACAATATGCCTATCGTTCTCAATGACTTTATAAGGGATTGTATTCTTGAAAAAATAGAATTGGAGATGTAAAATGAAACAATACAGATTTAAAAAAGATTTTGGTTATTGCAAAGCAGACAGACAAAGAATATTTGTTCATAAAGGAGATTAAAGATGACAAAGAAAATTATCAGATTGCTATTCGTATTTGCAGTTATTCTATTCGCTTGGGGAAGTATTGTAACGTGGCTGCTCGATGTTTGGGTAGGTATGTTCTTTATACTTTGCGCTATATTTTGTTTTTTAATTAGAAAGTGGAAAGGATTTGAATAATGTTATACGTATTATCTGCAATATTTATTATTGGCTTTATATTCATATTCGGGATGTGGTTCGGTATGTCAATTTATGAAGCAGATGAGGAAATTCAAAAGGAGAAAATTAATGAGCAACGAAAAAATAGCTAAATATCTTGATGACCTGCGGGCTTTTGAAAAAGAGCAGCATAAATTAAAAGATATATTATATAAATTTAATATAGACATAATTAATTTTGATAACAAAGCTGTGGATTTGCTTATCTCAATGATAAGTGAAGTTTCTGGCATAAGTGAAGAAAATATTGAATATTATCTTTACGAAATGGATTGTAATACTGGGCATTGTTTTTACGAAAAAGACAAACCAGTCATTTTTAAAAATACTATTGAATTTATTGAATGGATAAAAGGAATAGAAAAATGAAAAAAGCAATTAAAAAACTTGTAACGATGTTGCAGGAAAAGGATTGGCAACTCCTTAATTTGCAAAATGATTTACTCCAGTTGAAAGGGATTGACAACTATTGGAAAAGACGTCAAACCGATTGGAATAATACGCTGTTCCATAAGGATAAGCTTATTAAGGCACTGCAAATTAAACTTATGCAGTATGATGAAAATTATGTTTTTGAAATTCAGGATAGAATCAATGGTATTAATAAAGAATCATAAAATAGATAACTTCAGTCCAAGAGATAAAATCATACCGCAATATATGTATGGCAAGAACGCTGAGGACGGATTACGTTGCCGAAGCTGCAAACATAGCGAATTTGTAACTGTAAATGGGCATAAAACTTATGTTTGCAATGCAAGAAAAAACAAAAAAGGAGAGGTTTGTATTATACGATTAAACTTCTTCGCCTGTGATGAATTCTTTGAAATGAAAGGATAGTGATATAATGGGAATAACACCACCGCAATATTATCAAAAGAAAATTCAGGATAAAATGTTAGAAGAAGCAGAAAAAATTATAGCGAAAGCTGATGAAGAATTAAAAGAAGAAATAAATAAAGCAGTAATATACAACGATGAATTTTCCAGAAAACAATTAAAAAAGAAAGCTATTAAACTTTTAGAAGAAATAAAAGGGAATCAAAATGAAAACTGAAAATATTATGATTAAAATTATCGCACTGATACTCGAAGAAAAATTGGTATTTAACGAATTCCTCTCAAGTAAAAAAGCACTTGATGAACTTGAGTTCCTTAAAGTAGAATTACTTAAAAATTTAGAAAACTAAAAATTTACAATTTATAAATCAATAATTATGAGGTGCTTAATGGAAAATTACTTTTTGAAAAAATGCCCGCTCTCCGAAGAAGATAAAAAGCAATTGCAAAAAGAATTGCTGTACTACGGAAAGCAAGAAGAACAATACGAAGATGAACTCGAATCTATTCGGGAAACTCTTAAATCTCAAATTAAAACGAAAGAATCGGAGATGATGTATGCGAAAACAAAGAGACGTGAAATCCAATCTATTCTCTCGAATGAATACAGAATGCTGGATGTTCCCTGCAAACATTTTATCGACCATGAACTGAAAAAGGAAATAACAATCCAGCTTCAAACTCTTGAATTACTTGACGTGAAAGATATTAATCCCTACGTAAATTATACGCTTGAATTTGATGATTATAACGTTATCGAACTGAATGAAGACAATTTAAAAAAACTCATTACTTCAGAGCCGGAAGTTTTTGCTCAAATACCAAACAAACTCATTTATGAAGATAACAATATACTTGAATTTGATGATTACTTGATATTCGGATACGATATTGACATTAGATTAGTTAAATTAAGCAAGAATTTAACTTACGATACTTTACTGGATATTATTAAAAAAGAAGCTGTGAATTATTCTTTTGATATGTAAAATTATGGCAAGACCATTAAAAAATGGATTAGAATATTTTCCTTTAGATGTTGATATTTTTGAAGACGAAAAAGTCATTCCTGTATCAAGCGAGTATGGCGCAAAAGGCGAATGTATTGTTATAAGGGTTCTCTGTGCGATATACCGAAATGGTTATTTTGCAGAGTGTTCTGACGCATTTAAATATAAAATTGCTAAACAATCAGGTCAGCCAGCCACTCTCGTGTCGGAAGTTATCGCTGGGTTAGTTAAATGGGGCTTCTTCGATAAAGCCGTGTTTAATTCGTTTAGCGTCCTGACAAGTAGAGGAATTCAAAAAAGATGGTTAGAAGCAACAAAAAGGAGAATAAAAAATAATGAATTGGTTTACTGGATTCTAAATGATGATTCAAACGTTTCTGCCGAAAATAGAGAGTTATTGCATACAGAAACTATCCTAAATCGAACAGAAACTACCCTAAATCTGACAGAAACCGCACAAAAGAAAAGAAAAGAAAGTAAAAGAAAAGAAAATAAAGAAAAAATAAATAAAAAAGAAAATAATATTTTATTTTCTGATAATTCGAATTCTTCTTCTTTTGAAACAGAAATTAGTGAAGGTGAGCAATATGCTATTTTCTTTAAAAAACTTTTACCTCAGACTCAAAAAGTTACGGATTCAGATATGAAAAGATGGGCGAAAACATTCGAAGATTTGGTAAAAGAAGATAAAAGAGAAAAAGAAGAAATATACAAAGTAACTGAATGGGCAAGGAAAGATGAATTCTGGAGTAACCATTTCTTATCTGCATGCAAGCTACGGAACAAATCGAAAGACGGAACTCGCTATTACGATGTATTTTTACCACAATTTAAGAAAAGGAATAACAACAATGGAACAAGCTCAAATTACCAATACGAAAGACCTGATTGGGCATGTTGAGAAAGAGCAGTTCTTAAAAATTATGGATGCTCTTTTCCCAGAGCAAGATTTGCTTAATGAGAAAAGTATGTATAGAAAAAAAGCTGATGCTACTATTGCTATAATGGTGAGGAATAAATGGAAAGTAAAAGAGTTTAGAGGTACTATGCTTAAGTTTGAGAGTACGCATAGTTTTACGAACTGGATGCCAGCTAATATAATTTCAATTTGGTATGAAGAATATGGACGCTTCGATGATGATGGCTATCCCATAGAAGATAGAATGATAATTTAATCAGTGGAGTGAAATGCAACTAAAATTTGAAGATTTTGGAATTACAGGCATATCAAATAACGGCGTAGTAGAGCAGCGTACTTTATGTCCACGATGTTCTGCCCAACGTAAGAAAAAATTTGATAAATGCCTTGCCGTGAATTTGGAAAAAGGAACGTGGTTCTGTCATAATTGTAGCTGGAGTGGTAGCTTAAATTTGAGAGAAGAGAAAAAATTCATTCCTAAACCTGTTCCAACAAAAGCAATCCCACCAAGTGCGAATGCTTATCTCTGGTTTGCGAAAAGGAAAATACCAAGAGAGGTGATTGAACGAAATAAAATTACTCTTGAAAATATTTTCCTTACTCAAAGCAATAAGAATGAAAACTGCGTTTGTTTCAATTACTTCGTAAATGATACTTTGGTAAATATCAAATACCGAAGCCCACAAAAGCATTTTCAACAGGTGAAAGGAGGGCAAAAAGTATTTTACAAACTCAATGATATTCTTAATGAAACGAAATGTATTATTACTGAAGGAGAAATTGATGCTCTTTCCTTTGAAGTTGCCGGTTACAATTACGCAGTTTCTGTTCCAGATGGAGCTATTAATCCGAATGCAAAGAATATTACAACAAAATTGGAATATCTTGATAATTGCGCTGAATATTTCAATAACAAAACTAAAATATATTTAGCAACCGATACTGATGCTCCGGGAATCCGATTACGTGAAGAACTTGCACGGCGACTTGGAAAGTCAAAATGCTGGATTGTGAAATATCCGCAGGATTGCAAAGATGCAAACGATGTGCTGGTTAAATACAGCAAAGAGAAATTACAGCAATGTATTGAAAATGCAGAACAATACCCAATTGAAGGAGTTCAACTTGCGATTTCAAGATTTAACGAACTGAAAAACCTTTTTGAAAATGGAATACCAAACGGAGCTAATACTGGTTACAGTAAATTCGATGAATTATTTACTTTCTATGGCTCACAACTAACAGTGGTTACAGGAATTCCAAATCACGGGAAAACAAACTTCGTTGACCAGCTTTTACTTAAACTTGCAGTTAGATACGATTGGAAATTTGCAGTGTTTAGTCCTGAAAATGCAACGATTGAAATACATCTTATTCGATTATGTGAAATACTGGTAGGCAAACCATTCCTGCCAAATTATCATAACCAGATGACTAAAGCTGAATTAATTTCGGCAGTAGAATTTATAAACGAACATATTTTCTTTATTCTGCCAGACAATGTAGTCGATTTCAAACTCGATAAAATACTGAACGCAACTTCAGAATTGGTTTTGAGAAAAGGAGTAAAAGCTCTTATAATTGACCCTTGGAATACAATCGAACATCAAAAAGAACGTGGCGAAACAATTACAGATTACATCGGAAGAGCTTTAAATCAGGTGAAGTATTTTTCAAGAACTCACGATTTGCATACAATCATTGTTGCACATCCAACAAAAATCAAAAAGCAGGCAAAAGACCCGGAATTGTTTGAAGTTCCAACACTTTACGATATTAGCGGTTCTGCTAACTGGTATAACGTAGTTGACAACGGGATAAGTGTATATCGTCAATTTACTAAAGAGCAGGGAATAAGTTATACAAAAGTCTATATTCAGAAAGTGAAGCATAAATACATTGGAAGAATCGGATATGCTAAATTCGATTTCGATATTAGCTGCCAGCGATATTATGAAAAAGATACAAACGTAAAAAAGAATAATGAATTAGATGATTATCTTGAATTAACTTCTGAAGGTTACCCAAAAGAATTTGATAATAATATTACTGAAGAAGAACCTGCTTTTTAAAGAAAGGAAATTTTATGATGCCAAAAATATATATTGCAGGGAAAATAAGTGGCGAGCATTATGACAAAATTTATAATAAGTTCAATAAAGCAGAATGCGAACTGTATTCTAAAAATTATGCAGTTATTAACCCAACTAAAATTATTGCTCAAGATACAGAATGGCAGGAAGCAATGCGTATATGTATTAAAGAACTTGTAGATTGCGATGTGGTTTATGCTTTATTAGACTGGAAAGATTCTGAAGGAGCTAAAATTGAAATTGAATTAGCAAAAAAACTTGGGATTAAAATATTGTATCAAAACAAAAAATGAAAAAAATTAATATAAAAAATTCAGAGCTTAACGAAAAAATATTTTATGAGCTTTTAAAAAAAGAAAGATTAACTGTTCCGATGAAGGAATATAGATTTTGTGAAAGAAGATGGCGATTCGATTATGCTTTCCCGGAATATAAAATTGCATTGGAAATTGAAGGAGGCGTTTGGATTAACGGAAGACATACAAGAGGAAAAGGATTTATTAACGATTGCGAAAAGTATAACCGAGCCACAATTTTAGGTTGGAAAGTACTTAGAATTGTTCCTAATATGCTTATTTGTTATGAAACAATACAATTAATTAAACAAGCAATTAATAATAATTCAAAATAAAAAAAGAATATTGTTATACTCATTACGAATTTTTTATCTAAATAAATATGGTTACCGATGAAAACTGATGCAATATTAAAATGCTTAAAAGAAAATGATTTACCAGAATCATTAGGGCTATTTGTCGATATAATGAAGGAAGCCAATGTAGAATCATTACAGCAGGAAGGATTCTATTGCGGTGATGGGCTTGATGTGATTAGGTTGATGATTAAATATTTCGATGGAATGAACTTCACTGTTCCACAAATCAAATTAATCAAGCCATTAATTGTTCGATATCTTAGCAAGCGAATGAAATTAGAGCCAGATATTCAAATTAAACGACTATGCCACGAAACTGGTATGTCTGAACGAACAATTAAAGAATATTTGAAAAATATTGATACAAAAATAAAAGATAATGAGATTTAATTTGTTTAAGAAATAGCCACACAAATCGTCACAGTTGAATTTTTATTCTGGTAGCTGATGGAATATATCAAGTAAAAAAAAAGAATTCAGAAATTACCAAATGAGGGTCGGTTTGTAAATTTTTTATAAAGAGAGAAATGTAAAAACTATCGAATCAGGCACACCTTATGGCGCCCCTACAAAACCTGTGCCTGAAACTAATAAATCAAGCTAAACAAAAAAATAAAAATTCTTTTAATTAGTTGAAAATAAATGAGTTATTTAAAAATATAACTTGACTTTCGATGTTTTATATGTTAAGTTGTAACCAAGTAAATTGATAATTAAATATTTGATATTAAAGAGGTTACAATGACAACAGAACAAATTTTAAACACAGTAAACAGGACGAAGACCTGGAGGATTAAGGAACTTTTAAGATTAGGGCACACCCGAATCGAAGTTGCAAACTTACTAAATTGCAATTACGGATTTGTTCATAATGTTTATAAAAGTATTTACCCTGAACGAATTAGACAAACCAGACGGATTGCCGAAGTAATTGATGATGCCGAATGGGCTTTAACGAGCTTTGAATTCAATCATACTTTTGGAGTAGAGATTGAAGCTTACGGTATTAAACGAGAAGATTTGATTGAGGATATGAGAGCAGCCGGAATTGAAATTGAAAGTGAAAGTTACAATCATCAAAGCAGAAGCCACTGGAAAATTGTAGGCGATAGTTCAGTTAGTGGAGAAAATTCTTTTGAATTAGTAAGCCCTAAATTAACAGGAGAAGCTGGCTTAAGAGAATTAAAAACAGTATGTATAATTTTGAAAGGAATCGAAACAAAAGTTAATCGTAGCTGCGGATTACATATTCACTTAGACGCAGAAAATTTTAACTTACAAACCTGGAAAAATCTTTATCTCAACTATGCAAAATTAGAGCCACAGATTGATTCATTTATGCCTAACAGCAGAAGAGAGAATTCAAATTACTACTTAAAAAGTAATCGGATTGACAATTATGAAAGAAAAATTAACGATGTTAATAATGTGCAATCAGTAGAAAATGGATTACGAATGATTCAAAGTAAATTTGGACGTGATGACAGATATTATAAACTCAACTCACAATCATACTGGAGACACAGAAGTGTTGAGTTCAGACAGCATTCTGGAACGGTAGATTTTAAGAAAATATCAAATTGGATTATGTTTTTATCAAGATTAGTCGAGTTTTCAAAGAATGCTGTTGTAAGCGATAGTAACTGGTCGAGCTTCCAACGATTTTTACCAGATGAGCTTATAAGATATTTTCAAGAGAGAGCAAATCAATTAGCAAGTAACTAAATATATTTATAATTTTGTAAAAGAAAGGGAAATAAAATGAAATTCAAATTATTAGGTGGCGGACAGATTGAAGCAGATTCAAACGAACAATTAATTAAGCGGTTAAACATAACTTCATTGTTTGGATATAAAAAAGATGTATTCCAATTTATGAAAAATACCGCTGATGCCTGTAAAACATTTAACGGATCAGAAATTGATTGTAGCAATTACGATAATTTTGTTATCGGATTAATTGAAAGCGGATATTTGACGGAGGTGGAGGATGCATAAAGTTTTTGTGTATGGAACATTAAAGCGTGGCTATGGCAACCACGCTTTAATTAACAAATCCAAAGTAATATCATTGAAAGTAAATGCACCGGGAATTAATCTTTATTCCTCTGGTCCGCTCCCATTTGCTGCAAGAGGCAACGGGACTGCTATCGGTGAACTTTACGAAGTCGATGATATAGTTTTAGCTAAATTAGATAAACTTGAAGGGCATCCAGTATTTTATAAACGTGAAAAAACGAAAGTGCAGTTAGCATCAGGTGAAGTCGAAGCTTGGATTTATCTTTGTGATAAATATGCAAAACAAAATTTATTAATTCAATCAGGAGAATGGGAATATGATTCCAAAATATAATAAAATTGAAGTGCAGTTAACCGGTTTAGATGGAAATGCATTTAGCATTATAGGACGCGTAACAAATGCTTTAAAAAATGGATTAATAGAATATTACGCTCTGGAAACAAATGAGATTAATAAAATAATTAAGGAATTTAAAGCTGAAGCAATGAAAGATAGTTACGACCATTTATTGCAAACAGTAATGAGTTATGTCGATGTTAGTTAAATTCAATAATAAAGATGTGGCGCATCTAAATTTTATAATAAAAATATTTATATATTTGTATAAAGTTTTACTTATAAGGGAAAGGATTATTTATGTCGATTAAAGAAAAATTTAAGTGGTTTGATTTTTCCTTCTTCTCATTAGTTCTTGGTTTAATAACAGGTTTAATTATTGGTTTAACTTGTTATAATCAATTAGTTAAAGATGATGAATTAAAACCAACTAAGCATACTTTCGAGCTTATCAGAACTCCTGTTGGTTTTGACGTCTATAAAAATGATAGTTTGCTATTCGAATTTACCAAGCAGAATACAGATAGCTTATCTCTTGAAACTTTAAAAGATATTTGGAGAGGTGAAAACAATGAATAACGAAAAAAACGAAATGTTTAAAGATAATGATAGCACTTTTATATTCACTCCAGAGGAAATAGAAGAGCATTTTAAGAATTACAAAGATTATTTAGAAAAACAAAAAAAGTTAAAAAATATTTCTGCCGATTTATCCGATATAGCTAATAGACCTCCAGAAATAACTATTTCATTTGAAGAGCTGAAAGCTAAATTTGAAAAATCGGTAGCTAACTGGATTCCATTTTCTAAAAGAAATGGTTTAACAAAATAATTTGCCAAAAAAAGATATGCCTAGCTAAACACTGGGCATAATTGAGTGCAGGCAGCTTTAGTATAATTCATAATACTTATGTTAGAATGAAAAACCTAAAACTGCTTGCCAATCCAGGCAGCAAATTTATCTCTAATCTCAATCAAATCCTCATCTTGCAAAACAAGATATGGGCGGGCGGGCATTTTAATATCGTGTGGTTTTGTGTATCGCACTGGGATGCCTTTTGCTTTTAATTCTTCTGCTTTTTTCTTTGAGATAAAAATCATTTGGTTAGGCATAAAGCCGGCTTTCCTTTTTGTTGGTTTGAATGGTAAAAACGGAGTATCGCCGGGATGCTTAATCGTTCCGCCAAATTGATGGATTCCAGCATATTTTTTATTTGAACCAACTCTTATTTTGAAATCACCACTTGCATTGAATTTAATTAAATCTTTAGCGTTTGCTTCAATCGTGATTTTAGCATCTGAACTTGCTTTCACCTGAATTGATGCAGCGAGTTGTCCAGTATCCTGTAAAGTTTTTCCGCCTTGTTTCCGGGCTCGTAATGATTTATGCCAGCGGGAGTTCCCACCACCAAATATACCTGCTCCGAAACGTCCTTCCTGTGCAAAATTCTCTTCAATAGAATTTCTAACTATATTTTCAAGAATTGGATTGAAACCGTCTAAGTTTATTGTTTTCATATTTTATTAAATTTACGTGTATAATATTACTTGACTTCACCTTTTAAATGTGTTATATTTGTATAAGTTAAATAAACAAAAAGAAATAAAATGAAAACAGAAAAAGAAACAAAAGAAATCTGGCAGAAAATAGAAAAAGGTAAAGAGCTTGAGCCGTCTGAAATGTGCGAAGGATTTTATATTGAAGATGGTGTCGCAACAGACCGTAAGCTCCACGGAGGTGTCGAGTGGGACGAAGAAGACGAATGGGCTGCAGAAGTATTCCGTAAGAATACAAAATAATATTATTTTTTCTTTTTAGCATATTCGCGTCCAATCTGCTGTTGTTCTGAATCATTTAAATTGAAATATCCGAACCAATCTATATGTTTGCTAACTACTTTTTCTTTGAATTCTTCTATATCGATATTAAATTTTTGACAAAATTCTTTTGCTGCTATATAAAAGTATTTATCTTTTGAAAACATATTAACAACATCAGTTTTATCTGCATTTTTACGTATTTTAAATTCTTTTATTATCTTGCTTGTAGTGTATTGTAAAAAGTCGCTATCGCCATTTAATTTGAACCCGTATCGTCCCCAAGCCCAACATCCAACGTCTATATTAGCGTGAAGTGTAATTTTATTAAATTTATCCTTTCCTAAGTATTCGTAAAAATCTAATTGATTAATAAACGCTTGTTTGTATGAATCTTTTCCTGTATCATATAATTTATAATACGAATGTTCAACATATTCTTTTGAAAATATAAATTTTCTATCAAAAGTTCCATCTCTACCTGTTCCTTTCATACTTCTAATATTAACTCCTTCAATATATCCGTCACGATGATAGCTCGCTTCAACAACTATTTGCCCAAAATCAATATCATCGCGTCCGCCGAATATTTCTGTTATTTGTTTTTTGCTTAATCTCCTATTGTAGCCAATCAATTCTTGTAATGCTTCCCTTTCGTCTGTGTTCCAATCTTGTTCAAACTCTTCTTTACTGCAATTACTGAATAAACGTTCTTTTCTAATATCATCTTCAGATTTTGGTTTATTGTTTAATACCTTCCCCAGTTCATTCTTTATTTCCTTATCATACTTACTCAAATCAGGTTTCCAAGCTTCCACCGGATTGTTGTCAAAGCCCTTTGCTGTCGGATATTGTTTAGCAAGCTTACCACCATCTGAAACTTTAAGATTATTCTTCTTTAAATAGTCGTCATCAACGGCAATTGTTCTTGACCTACATCCATAGTGAAGTGGTGGCGTATGTGTATCCCAGAAGCTATCGCTTGCTTTCACTACTTTATTATGCAATCCGCTGCAAACGTCAGTAGTGCGATTGTCTAAAACTGCGATAAATTTCCAGTAAGGGAAGGTTTCTTCTACTTCCTTTTGCTGCAAATACCTGCCAGCCATATAAGCAGTTTGAGTATTCGTTCTGTAAATCGTATCTAATCGCCACGCTTTACCATCAGCATTTTTAGAAAAACCAGCTGTTTGTAATTGTTGCTTAATGCTCTTTTTGAAGTCATTAAACGTAGTTCCCTTTTCAACTGACTTTACCAATTCATCTTTGAATAACTGCAAAACGTCAGCCGAGCTTACCTTCGAAACCGTGAAAGAATGCTCTTTAATCGCCTGCAAACGTTCTTGCCAGTTCCAAGTTACTTTTATTTTCTTTGACTTCAAATATTCAACAGCTTCCTCCGGTGGCTTATTGAAGCAAAGAGCAAAATGTTTTAAAAGCTCCTTATTCATTGCCGACCTCATCATTTACCGATAATCTACCCACAATATCAGCTGCAAATAAAACCTGTGTTAAATAATCCTCAAATTCCTTTGTATCTATTTTGCTTAATAATTCTGGTATGTTCTTTTCTGCTTCTTCAAAGCTATTAAAACTCTCGATTTTTTTAGCAATAAAACTTACAATGGTATTTTCAAATATATCATTATTTACTGCAATATCTACTTTGTCATCAATTAGCTGCTGGTCGGGATATTCCTCAATAGCATTTGCATTAAAGAATTTACGTGTTAAACTATGCGCAAGCATTCTGAATTTATCAATTTGCAAATCTTTAGCTGCCTTCTCTTCTTCTGTATCCTCTTCAACCGGCTTTTCTTGCGGAGCAACTTCTTTCTCTTCCTGCATGTAAGTATCAATTACTTCAATATCTTCATCTTCAAAGCCATAAGTCTTTTTAAAATATTCGAGTGTTGGCTTCATACCTGCAAGAGAGAACACTGGAACGAGCATTGCATCACGTTGCGCCCAGCTCATATCCACATCTTCCTTTGCATACAAATCGAAGTGTGGCTTTTCGTTGCCTTCAAAATTAAAGAAATGTACCCAGTCGATTAATTTATTCCAAAATGCAATTGGGAATTTTTTATCAGAATCAATTATGTTTTGCCTTACATCTGTAGCAGTGGTATCGTTGCTTAATTTATCTCCGCTGGTGGATTCTGTTGCACCTGAATGACCGAGCTGCAATTTAGTATTTTGCTCATCGCATATACGAACTAATTTTTCATATATTTCTGCATTATCTGCCTGTCCGCTGCTTGCAATATCAACTGAAGTGCCGTTAGGAAATACGATAATTCCATCTTTCGCCATTAGTGTTAGTTGCTGGAGCAGTAAAGTAGCTGCAGATTCCGGCTTCGTATTGTAAAACTTCGATATAGTAATTGAATCATAATTTGCTTTTACCCATGGCATACCGAACTTTTCAGTGAATAAAGCCCAAAGTTTCATTCCATCTTTTTTAAAGCGGACATTCCAATAGCAACGTGAAAGTAAGTTCTCGCCATAAGGATTTTCTAAACTGGGCTTATTGCGAAGCACAATAAATCTTGCAGGGTGCAGTGGTTTTTCAAAAGAACCATATTCGTTCAAAACGAGCAGCTCGCCATCATAATTGAATTTACATTCACTTGCGGGTATTTGTGAAATATTTACCGGCAAAAACGCATTATTTACTTTTTTCCAAACCAAACCAAATACAGTTCTGCCAAATTGAGGCGTATCAAGAGTTTGATTGGTGATTATATCGTAAATTCCTTTGGAAAGAAGCGAATCAAAATATTTTTTAAAAAACTCAAGCTCATCTTGTGGACAGTCCGGGTTATCAATATACATCAAAAGAGATGTAACTCCGGGTTTACGATTGTTTTCGATAGCTCCGTAAAGTTGCGGGTCGCTTAAGATTTCTTTATAGTAATCAACGTCTTTCCCAAATCCCATTTTCTTCAAAACGGGGTCTGGATTGGGCATAATATCTGTGAATCCATTAAATATACTTGCAGCTCCAAATTTCAAATTTTCTTCCAAATATTTAGCTGCCTGAATATCATTTGAGTTCGGGAACGAAAAGCCATCGAAACTATCAGGTATTTCGATTTTTTTATTGAAAAATGAAGTAAGCTTATTGATTAGTTCCATTTTGCACCTTAATAATTATCGTAATTAGTTTTTTTATTAATTTTATTTAAATGAATATTCGGGAAGACCATTCCGATATCAGACCAGTATTTTTGTCCGTGGGTAAAAACTGCATAACGCATTGCATCGCAAGCGTGGTCATTAAATTTAACCGGCTCATCAACTTTGTTGCCGTTTTTATCCTGTTTCCATTTGTAAGTTCGTAATTCCTTGATTGTATTGATGGATTCTTTGTAAATATTGATTTTAAACCGCTGGCAGTAATCAATTCCAGCTTTAACTGACTTATCTGAAGAATAGATATTAAACCCTGACTGATGGATTTCTTCAATTCGTTGCGGCTCGGCTGAGTCGGCATAGATGCAGTCGAATTTATTTGGAATAAGTATTTCAAGCTGCTCAATTAAATCTGAATTCGTTAATCTTCGTTCATAGAGCAGCTCGTTAATGAAAATTTCATTTCCATCTCTGGAAATTTGCAAAAGCGTAGTCGGATTGTTGAATCCAAAATCTATTCCATAAATAATTTCGCCAAATGGTAACTGGTTTGTAACTGATATTTTATTATAAATCAAATCAGTAGAATGAGCAACATTGCCAAGCCCAAAAACCTGCCAGTAGTTTTCGTCTTCTTCTCTTAACCTTTCGATTTCTTCGATTTGTTCGGCTGGTAAAAATTGCTTGTTGTCAAGATAGCAAGATTGAATAAAGCAACAATCTTCACGTGGCAGGACTTTTTCGTAAATCCAGGAGAATTCATCAACTGGATTATAATCAATAAATATTTTCTCACGTGTTCGCAGTGTTAATTGCTTCCATTCGTCGTAGCTTAAAAGATTTGCTTCGTTGATAAAAAGAATATCACGCCCGGAACCTCTTAACTTTGCAGAATTATCAGCAGAAAAGAACTCAATAATAGAACCATTTGGGAATTGGTAAATCAAATCAGTTTTATTAAATGAATTTTCATTAAAAATATTCCAGTCATTCATAATTACTTTAAAATCACGGATTACACCTCTTTTCAAATGCGAGTGGGTAACAGAAACAACTGAAATAGTTCTCATTTTTTCTAATGCTAAATTGATTAAGTTTTGAGTAATAGAAAACGTCTTCCCTGAGCGTGTTCCGCCCTGATTAACAAAGATTTTGTATTGCGGCTGATGAAAATAGTACCAGTTCGCAAGATAAACAGGGGACGCTTTTATTTTTGGTAACTCAATCATTAGCTTCTTTAATATCATTCAAAACTTTATTTAAAAGCGGGGAGTCCTCGCCATTGATTTCAATTGAAACATTAAAAGGTATTGTAGAGCCATTTGAAGTAAGGTCGATATTTTGCTTGCTAATATCTGTTGGAACACCTCTTGCTTTTCGTTCTGTATCTACCAAGCTTGGGAATTTTTCAGCAGTTTTATAAATATAGAACAGAATATCTTTTAATGTCATATTCTCAAAATTTTCACCATATTTAGATTTGAAATTATTGATAAATTTTTCTACGGGCACAATCAGGGCATTCTCAATTGCCTGAGCATGATTGCTATGCCTTTTATTCATCTCATCAATTTCTTTCATTTTTATTTGCTGTCTCTTCTTATCGAGAAACAATTCATAAGCTTCTGCTCTTTCACGCCATTTATACTGAGTAGCGAGTTTGAGTGCATAGCTAAATTTCCTGCCAGTCCTTTCGCAAGCTTCTTTGATTGAACGGTTAAGCCCTAAATCTCTGTAAACACGGAACAGCATAAAAGATTTGAGAGATTCATTCGCTTGCCTGTCCCAAAGCTGAATAACATCGGTGTTAAATTCTCTGTCGTTGTTCATAAATCACCTGTATTTATAAAAAATAATTTTCATCAATAGATTCACCATTAAGTTTAACAGTACATTCTTTACTATTGTCAGTGCAATATTTAAAGAAACGCTGCACAATTACATCACAGAACTTAGGTTCATATTCCATTCCGTAACATTTTCTTTCAAGTTTATCTGAAGCAATAAGAGTAGAGCCGGAGCCCAAGAATAAATCCAAAACAATTTCTCCCTTTTGTGAAGAATTATGAATTGCTCTTCCTGCGAGTGCAACAGGTTTTTGTGTAGGATGGATATAACTCCCGTTATGGTCTTTTGGAATATCCCAAACTGTTGTTTCGTTTGCAGGTCCGAACCAACGGGCGCCATTCCCTGCACCATTAACTGCTCCTTTACCTGCAAATAAGCACGGCTCATGGATTCTTTTATAATGCGCCCAGGAAAGTGGTGCAGCTTGCTTTTTCCAAACCAATGGCACTTTATCATAAGTAATATCATTTATTTCAAGTGCATCTAAAAGCTCACGGTAATAAGTTGTTGCATGCCAAATATAATAATGTCCGAATTCGATTAAATTTTCTTTCCCTAATCTTAAAAAATCAATTAAAAAATTCTTATAATCGCTATCACTCATACTATCTTTCCATTCAGAACAATATTCAGCAGTCCAATCCTTGCCGGGTTGCTTCTCTTTATAACCTCTTTTCATATTAAATTCTGCATAATTTATATTATAAGGTGGGTCTGTGAAAATCATATGAGCTTTTTGTTTGTTCATTAATCTATCAACATCATCTTTTTTTGTAGAATCGCCACAAAGCATTCTGTGCCCGTTCATTTCGTATAAATCACCCCGGGCAGTCTTTGCAATTACTGGTGGCTCTTTATCAAAATTATCTTCCTCTACAATATCATTGCTTAAATCACTTAAATTATCAAAATTCAAATCAAGCAAATTATTAAAATCATCTTGTGAGAAAGGCATTGTTGAAAGTAAATCATCTTCAGGGAACTCAATTTTTAAATCATTTAATATTTTAGATAATTTTTCAAAATTCGACTTAAATCTTGTTTCGTTAGTTTCAGTAGCAATTCTTTGAGCTTCAGCCAAACTAATAGGTCCATGGTCATAAGCGATATAAAACTGCTTCCCAAGATTATCGCCCTCTTTTAAACGATGACTACCATTAATCACTTCATAATATCCGGTATTCAATAATCGAAGTTGAATATTTTCGACCTGCCCAATCCTTTTCATATTGTTCCTAAGTTTTTCTCCGATAAGCTCATCGTCATCTTTATAATTCCAATCTGCTTCTACAAGGATTCCGCGTGGGAATATCTTATAATTGGAAAAAATATTAACATCATCTTCAGGGATACCAATTTGAAGAAGCATCTCGCCAGGTATAGCTTTAATTAGTTTTTTTAGTGATTCAAGTGTTCTCATATTTTACTTTAAGATAGTGAATAATTATAATTTTTATTTAAATCTTTTTTTCAGTGTGAGCAAAAATTAACAAGCAGTTGAATTTTCGTTGATTTTTACGCTTCTAATATCTGTTTTCATTCAAAAAAGTCCTCTAAAAAACATATTTCTATGCAAAAATTGAAAAAAGCGATGGAAAACTACCTTGCACCGTTCTATGCACGGGAGCATGCTGTCACCGTATGCTGTCACCACATACCGTCACCGCATGCTGTCACCGCATACCGTGCTTCCTTGAACCGTGCATAAGAGTTTTCCAAAATGTGCTTGTAGTTTGCATTCAAGTAAGATAAATGATTGTAGAATATGAAAAAATTAAACTTATTCGGACCTGTATATCCTTACGAAGATTGCGTAAATGCTTCTTCTGTAGCGAAGTTTCTAGCCGAATTGAATGAAAGCGAAGAATTTATTGTATATCTAAATTCTCCCGGCGGTTCTGTTTTCGAAGGACTTGCGATTTATAATCTCCTTGCAGAGCATCAGGAACAAATGACTATAAAAATAATTGGTGAAGCATTTTCAATCGCATCAGTTATTGCCTGCGCTGGCGCCAAAGGGAAAACTCTCATTGCCGAATCGGCTCTTATGCTCATTCATAAGCCCTGGACTTTTTCAATTATCGATGAGGATTATATTAAAAAACTAAATAAGCAACTTGGAACAATCAAGAATTCAATTATTAAGATATACTCCACAAAGTCAAGCAAAACCGAAGATGAGTTAGACGAGATTATGACTGCGGCTGAATATAAAACTGCTGAAGAATGCGTTGAAATTGGGCTTGCAGACGCTACTTATTCGCCTTTGAAAGCGGATATTGAAATTCTAAAGAAATCTGAAAAAATTAAAAACGAAATTATAAATAAATATTCAATTCTGAATTTGAAAACTAATAACACAATGATTAATAGAGGAACCGAAATGCAAATGACAACAAAAACTCTTGACGAAGCTAACATAGAAATTGGGAAGCTTCAAGTACGTGCAGAAACTCTTGAGCTTGAGAACAAAAAAACTCTTGCGAGTTTGGATGAGTATCGGGCAAAATATGAAGAGAAAGAGCAAGCTATAAATGCTTTGAACGAAAAGTATTTAGCATTAGAAAAGGAACTAAATGATTTCAAAACACTTAACAGCACAATGCAAAAAGAAAAATTTGTGATGGAAGCAAAAATGTTTTGTGAGAAAATGTTCCAAGAAGGGAAGCTTACACGTGCAGAAATCAATGGCAAAGCGGATTTAAGTAAAGATGAATTGCCAGACAAAGTGAAAAAGCTAGTTGCTTTAAGAGAAACAAGCCAAGAGCTTTACGCTCTTGAGATTGCAGAAATTGAAAACAAGAACACAAGCGATTATGACTATCTATCTGAACCGCTAAGTACCCAAAATAACGGGCAGGGCAGCGACTTAGTTGCTTATGCTGATGAATATTACAACAATAACAAGAAAGGAATGTAAATATGGCACTCTCTTTTGGACTCGAAGAATTAGGAACTGTTTCTTCAACAAACATATTTGCTTCAACAAGGAATCCGCGTCAAATTGATATTGTAATTGCTGGTTCTCAGGGAGTATTAGCCAAAGGTACTTTGCTTCATAAAGCAGATGATGGCAAATATGAAGTTTATGATGGAACAAAAGCGATGGCTGGTGTTTTGAACGAAGAGTTCGACACAACCGACGGCGATGTAACCGCATACTTGCTTTTCGATTGCGATTTAGATGTAATCGCAATTGACGCTGCAACTACGATTAATGTGGGATACGACAAAGATAGTTTAATTAACTTTATGGAGGCACAATAATGCCAATACTGGTAGATTTATATGACAACAGGAGTCTTACTGCGTTTATAAACAAAATAACAAAGGTTGACCCTTTTGTTTATCAAACTTTATTTAAAAACAACAAGCAAGACCACAATTCAGATATTATCGATGTAGAGACAATCTACGGCAACGAGAAAATAGCCCAGTTCGTTCATTCAGACGAAACTGCGCCTCGGATTACTGAAAAAGGTACTAAGAAAGTGCAGCAGGTTAAAATTCCTAAAACTTGGGAAGCTAAAATCTTTACTGCTCGTGAATTAGCTGAAATTAACCAAATCGGCAATATTTATGGCGATGCTGTTTCTAAAAGGAATGCTCAAAAAGAATTCATTCGATTAGAACTCGAAGATTTACGTGAAAGAGTAATCCGCTTGCGTGAAAAAATGGCTTGCGATGCTATTGTGACTGGTAAAATTGCAGCTAGCCAAACAAATATCGATTTTGAAATTGATTTCAATTTTGTTAATGGCACACATCTAATCACTTTAACCAATAGTAATCTCTGGACGCATGCAGATTCCAATCCTACTTCAAAAATCAATGAATGGAAACGGCTCATTACCAAAGCGTGTAATGCCAGCCCAACTATAATGATTCTTGGCACTGCTGCCGCAGATGCCTTCCGTGCAAATACCAAAGTCGGAACGCTGCTTGACCAAAACAATACCCGTATGGGTGCATTGGAAATGACAGGAAAGTATAACGTAGGAGCTACATACATTGGGCGTCTGTATGGATTGGATTGCTATGAATATATGCAGCAATATGTAAATTCATCTGGAGTTGCAACCGATATGATTTCAACTGACAGGGCAATTCTTATTGCACCTACTAAAGATTTCAGGACTCACTTCGGACCTGCATGGAGAATACAAAACAACAGCACTTCTGAACCAGTTTTTGGCGAATTTGTAGTTGAAGTTGACCATAACAGCAATAATCAAATGTTGCAATGGAATTGCGAGCAAAAGAGCTTGACTACAATTCACGACCCCGGATGTGTTATTTCTGCTAAAGTTGTGTAAATGGCATACTGTAACTTAAACGATATTAAATCAAGAATTCCAGAGAAAGTTCTTATCAACATTACACAGGATGATAAAGCTATCGAGGAAATCAACGAAGAAAGAGTAAATGCAGCTATTCTTGATGCGGATGCTTTGTTTGATTCTAAAATCGGAACACGTTACGAAGTGCCGCTTGAAACGGTGCCAGACAGAATAAAGCGAATTAGTATCGACCTTGCTGTTTACTTTATGTATAAGGCAAGGTTCGATACTAAAATGCCGGAGACCGTCAAACTTAGCTATGATGATGCTATTTCATATCTAAACGATATACGCGACGCAAACGAAAACATAAGCGGACTAGAACTGAAATATGAATATTCAGTGCTTACTAATCAAACAAGAAGAGACAAATATTATTCAAAGAGAACGCTTCGCAGGATATGACAACAGTTGAACTTGACATAGAAAACAAAATAGTTGAATACTTGCAGGAAGAAATCACTGATATAGACATAGAAGCATATAACAGCGACATTATATCGGTTTACAACAAAGCAAAGGAATGCAGAAACGGCCTTGTAGTTGTATCAGCAGAAAACGGAAGCGACCCGAATGTAATTTCAAACAATGCAGTAAGAGGCGAACCAATTTACGAAATCGGTGTGCTGGCGGTCGTAACAATACTTACTCACGACAGAAGAAATCGGGAAGGGAATGCCGTTTTTTACAATCAGATTCGGGATTTGCTTCATACTTTCACATACAATACTTACAGAGGTATTTTTAAATACTTCGAATACAAGCCAATTCGATTGTATGATATCGAAGAAGGATTGTGGAAAAGCGATATTGTAATAGAATTTATTTTAAACTATCCATTTGATTACTTATTTGAAGAGGAAACATAATGGCAAATGCACCGATAGTAATATTGCCCAAATATTCAATGACTGCGGATAAGGATATTGCAGTTGATTTGATGGAAAACAACGAATATCCTGAATTCTTCGCAGTCGGTATCTGCTGGCGATTAGCAACAGGAACAGTCAATGGCACTGTAAAAATCTACGGAACTAACTACGCTCACGATGATAATGATTATGTCCTTTTGGGGACTTGTGATATTAATGCAGCAAACAACGAATTAAATAAATATCAGCTTGTTGTTACGCAATACCCTTTTAGGAATTTGCTCATAAAATTTGCTAAAAATGGTATTACTGGTGGTGATTTGTATATTGATTTATATAAGAAGGATTTGTGATATGGCTCTTGAAAAATATCCACCGCTTACAGAAGAAGATGTAACGAATCTTGACAAATACACTCAAGCAGAAACTGATGCTTTGTTAAATACAAAAGCTGCTTCAGTCCACAATCATACTGAGAGCAATATTACTGACCTTGACAAATACACTCAAGCAGAAATTACAAATTTACTTGCTGGTAAACTTGATAAATACACTTCTTACGATAACGGCTCTTCCCTTGCTATTGATGGTGCTAATGGAACTTATTTTAAAATAGCAACTGGCGTAAATAGTTCGTTTACTTTCTCTAATTTAGCAACTGGCGTAGTATATGGAATTTTAATTAAAAATTCAGATTTGGCAGATGATATAACAATAACGTTACCGAACACAGCTGATATATTGCCAGCTTTAATAGCGACCGTAGATATACCAGCAGGTAGTTATATTGAATTTTCAGTGTTTTATGATGGAACCAATAGAATTTGGCAAATATCTGAGGAGTTATCATAATGTTTAGACGCCATTCATTAGTAGGTGAAATACACACAGCAACACACGGTTTTATGACCGAATGGACTGTAAGCGGAGATGCTGAAGGAAGAACTATAACACTCCCTTTGGTTGCTGGTTATAACTACGATTGTGTAATTGATTGGGGTGATGGTAGTGCAAAGAATGTTGTAACTGCTTTTGATGATGTTAATAGAATACATACTTATTCAGTTGCAGGAAAATACAAAGTAGAGATAACAGGAACATGTGAGGGTTGGAGTTTTAATAATGCAGGTGATAAACTTAAAATTACAAATATATTATATTGGGGTAACCCACTTAAATTTAATGATTTTAAAGATTTAACTGGTGGATTTTATGGCTGCACTGCATTGAAATCTTTAGGTAGAGGTTCAATATTATATAGTGGTTCTGGTGGATTCTATGAAACGTTCAGAAATTGTATTTCTGTAACTTCTGTTCCCGTAGATTTATTTAAATACAGCACAGCGGTTTCAGAGAATGGGTTTCGGAGAACATTTTACGGTTGCAGTTCATTAGCTTCATTACCAGTAGATTTATTCAGATATAATACTTTAGTTTCAACAAACGGGTTTCGTGAGACTTTTTACGGTTGCAGTTTATTAGCTTCATTACCAGTAGATTTATTCAGATATAATACAGCGGTATCAACTTATGGATTCTATGCGACTTTTTACGGTTGCAGTTCATTAGCTTCATTACCAGTAGATTTATTCAGATATAATACAGCGGTATCAATTTATGGATTCTATGCGACTTTTCGCGGTTGCAGAAAATTAGCTTCATTACCAGTAGATTTATTCAGATATAATACAGCGGTATCAACTTATGGATTCTATGCGACTTTTCACGGTTGCAGTTCATTAGCTTCATTACCAGATGGTTTATTCAGATATAATACAGCGGTATCAACTGATGGATTTTACAGAACGTTTTACGGTTGTGTAAAATTGCAATTACACAAATGGATTTTCTATTTAACTGGGGAAGAAGGAACAAGATTTTTAAATAAAACATTATCTTTTGCTGAATGTTTCTTCTTAACATCATTTGCGGGAACAATAGGCGAAGCACCAGAATTATGGAATTGCAACTTTGGAACAGGCACACCAACTATAACAGATTGTTTTAATGGACATAGTATAAATTCTGTAAGCAATTACGCAGATATTCCAGCAGAATGGTTATAAATAATTAAGAAAGAACAAATATGTATTATTACATCGTAAATAATAGAATAGTTGCTCAGGAGAATGAAATGAACACTTCATTTTATACGTATCCACAATTGAATACTGAGCAAATAGCATTTTACTTAGCAAATCTAACTGCAAGCGTTTCTGAAGTTCTTGCAATGGAGTTAAATCCAATTCCAACACCGCCAGAACCGAGCAATGAACCAACACTGGAAGAAAGAGTTGAAACAAATGAAGATGCTTTAGATGAACTTATTCAATATGTTTATGGAGGTGCATAATGAGACCAATAGTAAGATTTTATTTAAAAAGATACCAACTTCACAAAATAGATGAAGAGGGACTTGAAAACTTAGTAACAATCAATGTTATTAGCAGCGAAGAAAAGCAATTAATTTTAGAAGGAGAATAAAATGTTTGAATGGCTAAAAAATAATTATAAAAGCATATTAACGTGGCTATATCGAAACATTGTCGTTGTTGGTATAGTTGCAATATGCTTGTTTTTCCTTATTCCAACAACCGACATAATACGAACAATATTGTTTTGTGTATTGTTTGAAGGAATTGCTTTATTCCTTTCTGGAGTAGCAGTGCATTTATTTACTACTATCAGGTTTTTGGATAAAGTAAGCAATATTAAAGATATAATTAAAGGCGCTGATAAAAAGATTTCTGCTTATGAATTGCAGGCATATATGAAAGTCATTTCTACAATATTTCTTGCAGTTCATTTGCTTGTTGGCTTCTCAATATTATCAATTTATTTTATACAAGCAATAAAGTGATTAAGCTAATTATCATATTGCTTCTTATCTCATTAAGCTTGTTTAGTCAAGTCAAGTATGAATTGCCTTGTAACAAAGATTTATTAGAAAAGAGCCACGAGCTTGCTATTAGTCAAATTGGAGTTACTGAATTGACTAATATAAATGATGGTTATGAAATAGATAAATATCAAATAGCAGCTGGCTATTGGCGTGGATGTCAATACCCTTATTGTGCGTCAGGTCAATATTGGTGTTTTACCGAAGCTGCAAAGTTACTTAACTTTTGTAATTGTATGATTCCAATTTATCGGACTGGTTCTACTTATTTGATGTTTAACAAAGCAAAGCAAGTTGGTAAAAAAGTAAGTTACAAGCCTCAAAAGAATGACTTGCTTTTCTGGATTGTAACCACTACTGGACACGTTGAACGAATAGATAGCGTGCTAAAAGGTGGCTGGGTAAAAACTATTGGATTTAACACTTCCTCTGGCACTGGCAACCAACGGGACGGCGAAGGAGTGTATTTAAGAAAACGAAATATTTATCATATACTTTCACGTATGAAAGTGCGGGGATTAATCGGTTTTAAAAATTATGAATGAAACTATCAATCTATTAGCGTTTGTGGTTACAATAGTCGTTGTTGTAGGCACTACTTTATTTGGAGTTTACAAAGTGGTTTCTGCAACTGAGCAGCGTTCAAATAGCAATATCGACAAGTTACGAAATGACTTAATTAATCTGAATATTTGTATAAGAGATAAAAAGAACGATATGGAAAATCATTTTCAAGAGCAGATTACAGAAATTAAGGAAAAGCAAGCTCATTTTGAAAGCGACTTGCAAGATATTGACAGGATTTTTGAAGAAATAAACGTAATTAAAGAAACGATTAAAGATATTTATGATAAAATTAATAGCTTAACCAATAAAATAATAATATTGTTAGAAAAGAAATGAAACGAATTTTATTCATATTGGCAATATTGATTTACCTGACATCTTGCACTTGCGAGCCAGTAATTCAAAAGCAATATATAAGGGACACTATAATTAGAATAGCTCCGCCAATTATTATTGATTCTGGTAAGCCACAAATTATTACTGACTCAATAATTCAGTATATAAGAGAAAAAGGCAAGGACACAATTATAAAAGTTCAGTATTTACCGAAGGAAAAAATTATTACTGTTTATGCGAAGCCCGACACTATTAATCTTTTTCAAACTGATACTTTAATGATAACAGAAATCAAAGAAGTAATTAAAGAAAATGGAGTAGCAACAAATTTACTTTACATATTTGGAATTGGATTAGTTTTAGCATTAATATTTATTTTATTAAGGTTATTCAAATGAGCAGTTTATTAAATGATGACACAGAAAATTGCTGTGAAGAATGCACTAAAAATATAATGTTTACAACGGCAATTTCTGTTTTTTCAGATTTGGTTAGAAAAGGCATTGTTTTGCAAAATATTGCAGAAGATATATTAATGGAGTATGAAAAGACAAAACGTTATTCTGCTCCAAATTTTAAAAAAGTTGATGGAAAATATAAATTCAAAAGTTAATGAAGCTAATAAAGAAAATAGAAACTACTACAGGTATTGAATATATTGGTGAAGAAGAAACAACACCAGAGCATAATCAATTAGACGGCTTGCAAGGAGGAACAACTGATGAATATTATCATCTAACAGCAACAGAGCAAAGTAATTTACATACCCACACAAACAAGGACATTTTAGACGGCATAATAGATACTGGAGATGGTGATGAGTTCTTAGCAGATGACGGGACTTACAAAACAATAGATGCGGGTTTAGAATATTTTGATGAGAATAGAAATAATTCAAGCCCAAATGCAGCTGTGCCAGCCCACCAATTAATTGTAAAAGGTGACGAAACAAGTATTGATTTAGTTTTAAGTTCTAAAGGAGCTGGGGCGATAATAGCTCAAATACCTGATGGGACAGCTACAGGTGGAAACAAAAGAGGGAATAATGCGGTAGATTTTCAAAAAAAACGTAATAATGCGAATCAAGTTGCAACCTCACTTGGTTCAGGAGTAATAGCGGGGGCAAACAATAGGGTAGGAACAAGCACTTCGGATACAGCTAATTACAGCTTTATTGGTGCAGGTATAAACAATTATATAGCTGGCAGTTTGATTGGCAAAACGGGTCAGTTCATTGGCGCAGGAAGTGGAAATGCCTGTGATGTTAAGTGTTCGGGAATAATGGCTGGCGAAACCAATACAATACATACCTCCGATTATGGAGGTTCATGTGCAATAGCTGCTGGAAAATCGAATTATATCAATGTGCCATCAAATAATGGCAAAGGATATATGGCAATAGTTGCAGGTGAATCCAATTGGTGTGGTCAAACTCATTCTATTATTGGTGCAGGGCTTGGTAATTATATTGATGGTGAATACGCTGGTATATTATCAGGCAGTTATGGCAAAGTTGAATTCTACGGGCAGCAAGCACACGCTTCAGGACGTTTTACTGCTCTTGGTGATGCTCAACGTTCTGATTATGTTTTAAGAGGAAATACGCTTACAACAAACTATTATAGATTATATTTAGATGGTTCAAGTGCATTAATAGACTTATCACAAACAGGAGCTTATTCAACTTGGCAATGCAAATTAAAAGTAACTGGAATAAGAAAATTAACTGGTTCAATAGACCACTATAATTCTGAACATAATTTTATGATTTACAGAGAAAATTCTACTCCTGTAATAGCTGATTTAACAGAAATTCATACGCATCAAGTTGTAGGAAGTTCTGTAGCAACTGGAGTATCAATTACAACGAATAGTTTAGCAATAGACATAGCAACTACTGAAAACAATTGGCAGTTTGTAGCTCATTTGGAAACAGTAGAAACATTTTCAAGCAGTTTAGTTTAATATAAATATAAGGAAAAAACAATGAATGACACATCATTTTTAAACAATTTTAAAGCTATAACTAACAATTTAATAAATTGTATGAACTCAATAAATAGCTTTAATGCAGAATACACAGCCCTTGACAAAGGCAATACAATTAGTGAAGAAGCATTAACAGAATTAGGCATTACAAAAGGCGAATTTACAACAGCAGTAAGCTCATTTTTAGCTTTTAAATCGCTTTTTGAAACAGGACATAATACTAATCTTTACAAAGTAAAATAAATGAAACTAAACTTAACAACACAAGAGCAGATAGATTATTTACAAGGAATTTTAGATTCAAAACACGCTGTTTTAGATAGTTATGAAAGAGCAGTGTATAAAGGAATAATTAAGAAATTAGAAAATCAAGTAAAATGACATACAAACACTACATATTACTGCGTTTCAATCAGGAGTGGAAAAATTACAATAACCACCTTAATAAAGAGTGGATGCAGCAGCGTTTTGAACTATTTGAAAAGTATATGTTTCAATCATTGCTTGATCAAACGAATCAAAACTTTGAAGTGCTTTTTGCATTGCATCCCGATACCGCACCGGAATTTGTCTCAAAAGCATTTTATATGTTCAAAAATACAGACAACTTTTCAGTTGTTATGCTCAGAAAAGACGTGGACTTTAAAAATATAATTCATTCTAATGCCGATTACGTAATTACAACACGTTTAGACAATGACGATATGGTTCATAAAAACTTTATAGATGCGGTGCAGCAAAACTTCATACCAATACACAAATTAGTTTTGAATCCGAATCCAGTTGTTATAAATTACGTTGAAACAAACGAGCAGTTTATACTCACAAAGCAAAGCAATCAATTCACTTCACTTGTTGAGGAAGCTGGTAAAATTGAAACGATTTATTTTACTCCGCATCCGCAGTTGATTAAAGATTGCGAACATTACAAGGAGGTATTTTTACCAACTTATGAACCGCTTGCTTGTTTTAACGTTCATAAAACGAATACCTGCAATTTAGACAATAGATATGAAAATTATCGGAAGATAAAACGATATTTAGAATTTAAACTAACTGATTTTATAAAATTGGAAAATGTATCACAAAAACAATTATTAAATGAAGTATAGAATAAAAATAACTAATTTCTAATAAACAAAGGATAAAACAATGGCATTATCAGTAGCACAGAAAGTAATACTAGCAGGTTCACCATTTGCCTGGGTTCATCGAATCGAAAGTGGTGCAATAGCAGACGAATGGCTTTTTGATAACTTGCAGTCATCGAACATCAAATTATTAAAAGCTGGTTCAGAAAGCGCAGCGGGCGAAAATATCGACATTAATCGTGCAGATGGCGCTATTTGGCGATTCAATAAAACGAATAAAATTCTTGACGGCATCACCGAAGACGATATTACTCCGGCTGATGCATCCGATACCGCAACCAAGAAAGGAGAAATCACTCTTCTTATTAACGAAGCTCCGAACGAACTCAATACTTGGACTGCATTCATAGACGAGCTAAAAACATATCAGGATTCATTCTGGTTTGTTACGATTGGCTCTGGTTTTTCGCATAAAGCAAGGACTACCGACAAAAAGCCAGAGGGATACTATCAGATGATTGGCAAAATAAGTAACGATATTGAGCAAGCACTTGCTAATGCTCCTACAACTTTATCGCTTACGTTTGCTTCCGATAGTGGTTCTGAACTTGATGAAGATGAATTAACAAGTGGAACGCTATACAGTGCAATGACCTGGAAACTTGGTAACGGCAAAGATGTAACAGGGATTAAGCCGCCTACAATTACTTCAGGCGAAGAAACAATCATACTCGCAGGCGATGTAAACATTGTAACGGATATTACATATTCATAGTTTATGAGGTATTTACAACGATACGAATACTACGAATATATTGCTGGTTATCAAAAAATAACTTTCATAGTTTCCGATGATTACGAGGAGCTTTTTGAAGGTGATTATACTGAAACGGATATATTTGTTTTAGGAAGCGTCAAGCAAGAACTCAATTTAGACGAGGGCAGTTTCGCGGTTGACGAACTGCCCTTTTCTATTAATCATTTAGCTTGCCGAAGCGATAGCGACGAAGAAGCGATGTATTTCGTTTTGGAAAGTGCAAGCACTAAAATCAATCGGTATTGTGCTGTTTTCTTCGGTGAAGAAACTACGCTTGCCAATCTTGTATTTTCTGGCAAAATAAATAACAATATTAGTGGTGAAGATTTGCTTTGGGCTGGCGACGAATACGCAACTGCTGTAAATCCAATGCGGGATTATAGCTTTACTGCATATTCTTTTGATGTATCAATACTCGAAAAATGCAAATTCACTAAAAATATTTACGATTCTGAAAATAATAAAATCAATAATATTTACGAGCAGTTTGAAAACGAAGCTTGGAGTTCAATAAAAAATATATACGAATGGCGAGACAGCTATATTACAAAGTTGCCATCTGATGAGAGTCCTTGGGATACTTATTTATATAAAATTACTCCGCTTGCAAATCTATATGACGTTTTAAGAGTATATTTCGATAAATCTGAAGCAATTATTGAGGAATTAATCAATACAGAAGTTAATTTTAATATAACTCCATCATCGTTTGGAATCAAATCAAGCCCAATTAAGTATGAATTTGGTAGCGGCGTCTTTGATAATGATTTAGCATACACAAGAACGAGCAATTTGGCAGTTGAACTGGAAATAACTCCGAATTTTAATACAGGTAAAAGCCCTGTTTATATTCAAAGGAAACTGATTAATCCAGATTTTAATCCATTAGTTTCCGGTGCATCTGAAAACACATTGTCATTTAAAGATATTGATAATATGGCTGATTTACTTTATGCGATAGCAAGAGCATTTGCCTGTTACGTAATATTTACTTATACCACAAATACAGTTTTTAACGTAGAATTTAAATCAAGAAGCAGTTTAATTGAAAGTGAATATACACTTATAATCGGAGCAGAGCAAGCTAGCTTCGACACAAATTCAATAGCTGCCGAAGGAATAGAACAATTCAAAGGGCAATCTACAATCATAAGCATTGACGGTCATGATTTTGCAAGGAATAAGATAGGAAGTAACGATTATGAAGATTCTCAAAATTTTGCTGATTTAAAAACAAAAGAAAAATCCGACAAAGATAAATACAACATAACATACAAACAACTACTGTTCACTACTTCGAGTATAATCAGGCATATACGGCTCAACGCAACAAGAGCATTTTCATTAGCATTAAATACAACCCGAAATCCTAATAGTTATTGGAGTGAATCGCATTTTGTTTCTCAACTTGAAAATATCTATAATGAAGAATTATTATTTAATGGAATTTACGTAAAAATAAATGCTATTGACCAGCGGGATATAGATTTATTGGGGGATGACTATAAAGTATGGCGTCCCGTAGTAAAAGTATATTCAAATGTTGATGGAGCAAATGAAGAATTTAACACATTAACAGAATTTGTAAATGCAGTATGCAGCAAGGATAGCGAATATTACAAAACTGAATATGAACTGACCGTGCCTTTTTGGAATGGATTCAAAAAAGCTGGTGGGAGTGCAAGTTGGAATAATATTAAATTAGGTAGCAAAATTCAATTAAGTGAAGTTGTTAAAACTTATGATAGTGATACTGGCGACTTTACTCCAAATACGATTACAAAAGATTATTCAGTAGTTGGCATTGAAAGGAATTTAAGCAAACCGGAAACCAAATTGAAATTGCACAATCTCTCACGTTTTGCTTATGGTGAATATACAGGCACGCCCGTTGAAGAACAAAATGAAATAGAAGAAACTCCGATTTACGCTGGCGAAAATTTTTCTAATTACGAATTAGAAGATGGAGCTACGGTTTCGGTTGGGGACGCCGTAATGCTTTTAGATAGTGGTAAAATTGCAAGAAGCATACCTAATGCAAGTTATTATAATAAAACTATTGGGATTTGTGTAAATATTATTGATGACGTTTATATCGTTCAAAAAGCGGGTGAGGTTTTCTGCGAATATTACGATTTTGACATTACAAAGGAATTAGTATTTGTAAACGAAACCGGCAACGTATCGCCACCATTTAACGTTTCTCAAACTCCAATTGAAACACCAACTTATGATTATAATACATTCATAATATTGGGGAAAGTATTGACGGCAAATACATTTTTATTAAATATTAAAGAATATTGTTTTGAAGAAAGTATTTATCAAAGTTAAAAATGGATAGAATAGCATTATATTACGCAGACAGCCCTTTAAGCTCGTTAGAATTTGACGATGAAGCTGAGCAGCAGGAATTATTTGAAACTGTTAAAATCACCGACCCAATCATTACTACAACAAGAGTTCAGGGGACTCTGCTAAATGGTCGTGTTTATGACCATAAATTATATTCAAGGGAATTTGTTGAAGTTACGATTAGTGCAGATGAGATTGATGGTTCAATATTAAGTTTTCTACAATCATTTTGGGCAGCAGAAGTTAGATATATTGCATATAAATCAACAATCTGGGGCGACTATATTCAGGTTTATACTGATAGCGGTGATTTCCCAATAAATTATATAGAAGATTTACTCATTTTACGGGAAGTAACTTTCAAATTGTATTACGTTGATGTGGTATTAGAGGAGGGGGGAAGTTAATGGCAAAAACAATGAATAATTATTTATATCAGCAATTTGCTGGTAACGTTGAATTAATGCCGATTAGAAGTATTGTATTACAGCAATTCGACCCTGACGATAAAGACATTTCAGTTTATAATGTTAATCTTGCAATTAATAATTTAGAAGCGGAATCGAATTTTAAAATCACTCCAATTACAAAAAATACATTTTGGGGACAGGTAAAAACTCTTTGTTACAGAGTAGATGCGACTGTTTACATCCCATACAATGAATATCAGACGAATAATTTAAGAACAATTTTTGAAAATGTTTTAATTTACGATTATCTAATGTTTTTTTATTTGGGGAAAGCAGAGCCGACAATATCTGGATATAATCCACCAGACCCAATTAATTCTACTGCTGGTATGATTATCAATTTCTATCGAAATGGCTATAATCCTTCGCATACAATTGAAATAGAGAGTGTAGAATACCGCCCGCGAATGATTTTAAAAATATCTCAATTATTACCGGATATAAGAAATATAACTATTTTGAATTCATAAATGAAAGGAAATTTTAATGGAAGAGTATGTTCCAATAGCACCACAAACATTTGAAAACAATGGTATTACTTACAAATACGATTTTAATATACTTACAATTGAGCAGGCAGAACTAGCAAGAGAAGTTTGCGAGTTCAAATTCAATCAGTTGCAAAGTGCTCCCGATAACTTCAAACAGGTTATCAAATCGAGAGGTGCAGAATGGTTGCAGATTGCGATGAGCTATCTTCTTCGTAGCGTAAAAAATAACAAAATTGAGCCGTTCAACAAAGATAAAGCAGAAAGCGATACTGAAAAGTTTGTAAGAACCCTACCTGTATCTTTTATGCCGGCGATTAAGGAGTGTATAAATGATTTTTTTACAGGTATCGGGAAAACGTCTCTTTCATTAACACTCTTTCAGAACGAAAAGAAAAAGAGCGGAATTCAAACGTTATTACCGATTTTAGCAAATCTTATGCAAACGAACTTGAAACAAGACGCTTTATAGAAAAGCAGGAAAAAATTCAAAACTGCTTTAATGAAGGCGAACTGAATAAAAGAATAAGTAAAGTAATTTCAAGTATTTGGTATGTGCCGGTGCTTGCAAAAAATGATATTACTAAATATGAGCAGGTGCGTAAATCAACATTCGTTGAAGCTGTTTTAACTCTTGAACTTTTTATAAATTCAATATGAACAATTACTTAGATATATTATTTAATATCGCAGTTGATTTTAAAACTGATAAATCGAAAGTTACCAAGCTTTCGCAGGAAATTGAAGCAATATTCAGTAAAATCAGCCCGGCGATTGATATAAACGATAAAGCAATTAAACAGTCGCTGTCTTCGCTTACAGATATGCTCACTACGGGGCAATTGAGTGCAAAAGAACTCGCTGATGCGCTCAGTTCATTTGGATTCGATATCGATAGCGAAGAAGTTGTTGATTCTATAAAAGAAATCAGTAATCTAGCCGATTCTCTTGCTGAAGATTTCAAGCCATTGGAAGATGCTTTTAATAATATTGATACTACTCAATTAGAAGATGCATTTGTTGATTTAGATAAAGCAATGGATTCAATCGACCCAAAAGATTTTGAGAATGCAGTGCAAGGTTTGGCAGTTGAATACGACAAAGCAACTCAGGAAGCACAGGATTTAATCGATACTAATAATAAAGCTTTGGCTATGCTAAAAGCAAGTGGTAAAGAAGGAAGTGATGCATATAATAAATTAGAGCAGGAAATAAAAGCTGCTGAAAATGAATTAAATAAACTCGGTGTTTCCGCTAAAGATACATCTTCTTTTTTCGATAAAATGGCAAAATTTGGGCTTGCTGCTCAAGGTATCGAACAAATAACGAATACCTTAAACCGATTCCAGGAGCCATTTATCGAATTAGATAAACAAGTTAAGAACATAGGAACTCTTGGAGTAAAGAATTTTAATGAATTTGCAGCTGAGGCGACTAAACTTTCTAAATCTGTCCCCGATTCTGCTGGTGCGATTGCAGAAGGTGTATATGACGCTATTTCTGCAGGAACGATTAAAGTTACTGATGGAATGGCTGATTTAGATGAGGGTATGAAGTTCGTTGAGGTAGCTTCTAAACTTGCTACTGCGGGTCTAACTACTACGAAAGATGCTATTAACGGATTAACTTCCGTTATGAATGCTTATGGGTTGGAAGCAGGTAAAGCCGGTGAAATTGCTGATATTTTCTTCGGTGCAGTTAATGTTGGTAAAACGACTGTTCCAGAAATGAATGCTGCTATGTCGCAAGTTATTCCAACTGCTGCTGCCTTTGGTGTTGAATTTAATCAGGTAGCTGGTGCTATTGCTACAATGACCAAACAGGGTGTTCCAACGGCTCATGCATCAACTCAAATGAGACAGGCACTCGTTGAACTTGCTAAACCGGGCACTGAATTAGCCGCAATTATGACAAAAGCTGGTGTATCACTCGAATCACTACGAACTGAAGGATTGCAGGAAACAATGCGGAAACTCGGCATTGCGATGGAAGAATCAGGGAAATCCGCTACTCAGGTATTCAGTTCAGTTGAAGCTGGGAGTGCTGCTCTTTTACTCTCAGGTAAAAATGCAGAAATGGCAGCTTCTGATTATATTGCCGTATCAGGTGCAATCGGTTCTACTGAAGCAGCTTTTGCAATTGCTTCCGAAGGGATTGGCAATAAAACAAAGATGATGCTCAATTCTATTCAGGCAGGTTTCAATGGACTTATGGGTATGATTGGAGGAGTCGGACAATCAGTTCTTGCTGCTACTACTCAGCTTGCTCCGATGGTTACTTCATTCGCAGGGCTTTCTAATCTAATCCCAAAAGGAACTTTCGATAAATTAGCTCAGTTTAAACAATCTTTAACTGGAGTTTCCAATCAGGCAACGCAATCAGCAGGTATAATCGGTAAAATGGGACCTATTGCCTTTAACCCATGGGTACTTGGAACAGCAGCTGCCGTTGCTGGGATGTATTTATTCCTGACAAAAACTGAAAAAGGACAGGCAATTTTGGGAAGGTGGGGCGAAGCAGGTGAAAGAATTTTGAATACACTCCAGCCGGTGATTAATGCTCTTTCCGATTTAGGGGAAACCGTTCTCGATGTCCTTATTGATGTAGGTGAAAATGTATTCGATTTATTAATCACGCCTTTTGAAAATCTGATGGATTTCATTGGAAGTATTGTCGGTGTAGTGCTTGAACTGGCAGGTGCCGCTGACAGCACTGGCGGAACGATGACGACTTTCGCAGATATAATCAATTTAGTTGGCGATGCCGTAAAAACTTATGGCGATATATTTGGAACGATTGTTACTGCAATCAAAACTGCAAATGATTTTATAGTTGGTTTCGTTCAGGGCATACCTCAATTACTTAGCATTGCTTTTGAGTATATTCAGTATTTCCTTAATCCAATCAACTGGGTTGCCGGCGATGCGGAATACGAAAAAGCACTTTCAGAAAAACTATTGAATGCAATAGATACTATGAGCGGACGTGCAAAGGAACGAATTAGCAATGCAAAAATTGACAATGCATTGGAAAATGCACTTGAAATCAAAGGGGATTTAGATAAAAATAAAAAACTTGAAGAATTAGTAAAGAAATTTGAGGCAACGAATGACGAAATTGCGAAGCAGGGCATCGCTCAGGAAATTGCGAAGCAAATGCCTGAAGCTGTTGCTGGCTACAAAACTGTTATAGACGAAAATGGCAAACTCGTTGAAGTGATGGATGTTAGTATCGATAAAGTAAAAGAATTTGCAGAAAAAACAAAAGAGGCACTATCGGAGGATTTAGCAACTGAAAAATCGGCATTTACAGAAGTGCTTCAAGCTAAAGCAAATGAATATGATTTACTTTCAAAAAAAGCAGAAGAATTAGCAACAAAAATCGTTCAAGGGCAAATCAAGGGACAGGATACTTCTGCTTATGAAAAGCAATATAACGATATTGAAAAGACACTGCTCGAAAAAAGCCGTGATATGTCTAAAAATCTTGCCGAAGGTGCTAAAATAGGTATCGAATTCGATAAAATTAAATTCCCTGAAAATTTTGAGGCAGACTTCCAAAATGAACTTAATGGTTTCCGTGAAGAAGTAAAAAATCAAAAATTTGGTGAAAAATTATCTGAGGTAGTTGCAATAAAAGGTGAAATTGTAGCAGCGGATGGATTAGACAGCTTGGTGGAACAATACAACAATGCAACAGATGAGATGACCCGCAATTCAATCGCAGAAAAAATGAAGAAAATAGCACCTGACGCCGTTAAGCAGGTAGGAGTAATCGTTGATGCCGAAGGCAAACTTACAAAGCAATATGAAGTGCAAACTGATAAGGTAGAAGAATCTGCAAAAGCAAATCAAGCACGGTTAGGTCTTGATATGTTTAAAAAACAAAGAGAGTATTTAAATGGTTTGCAGGACGAAGCTGATTTATATACAGAAGGGAAAGACAAACTTGATGCACTCTTGAAAGAAATACAGGAAAAGCAAAAGCAAGGTGTTGATACTACTGAACTTGAAAAGGATTACGATAATTTATTTAAGCAATTGCAAGGCAATCAGGAACAACTGCTCGACTGGGGGCAGGATGCAATCGAAAATGGAATAAATCAAGAGAAAGTTTATCAAATGCTGGCGAAAGCACTCGGAGTGCCAATAGAAAAAGTGAAAGAATTAATCGGCAAACAGGTAGAAAGCAAAAAGAAAACTGAAGAACAAACAAAAGAGGTTAATAAATATGCAGAGGCGTGGGATAAGGCAAGAAAAAAAGCAAGTGACGCATTGAGCGAAGAAACTCAGACAGCAGCACAATTATTAGGTAAATTAAAAGGTAAAATTGCACTTGCAGAAGGCGAAACTCTTGAAGATTTAAAAAAGCAATATGATGAAACTATTGCATCAGCTCAAGAACATAATAAAGAGCTGAAAACATTAGAAGGACTTGAATACGAAGTAAAGGTTATAACTGGACAAATTGTAAAAGAAGGGAAGAGCCGTCAGGAAATTGCCCGTGAAGAGCTGGAAAAAGTCCGTGCAGAAGTTGAACTAAAGAATAGGTTGTTGGATTTTCGAATGGAGGAGTATGAATATGCACAGAAACAGGATATATTAAGTAAAGGTCGCAATGTCGAAGAATATGATTTAATTGCAATTAGAACAAAACAAAATGAAACTTTAAAGCAACAAAAAGCAAACTTAGAAGAACTTTTAAAGTTAAAACTCAAACCAGCTGAAGAATTAGATATAAAAAAATCAATATTAGATATTAACCAAAAATTACAGGATGAAACGCAAAACCTTAATTCTTTAAAGATTAAACTTGATTTGCAGGAAGAAGATATTAATAAACAAATTAAAGAATTAGAAAATCAAAAACTTGAATATGAAATTAGCATCGGAATTAAGCAGGAAGACTCTCTTCAATCAATTGTTGACGAATACAAAGCAATACTACAAGCCATACCACAGGCGATTAAAGAAAGCAACGAGAAAATCATTGCTCTTAACAAGGAAATGGAGGAGCAGCTTACGAATGCAAAAGATGAGAAAGAACGGGAACGAATTGAAATTTCGTTCAGAACTAAAATAAATACCGAAAAAGAAAAAAATATTAAACTTCAGCAGGAAGAATTTTCTCATCAGCAGACAATAACGAATTATCAGGTAAGGCAGCAGAAATCCCGTTTAGATAGAATAAAAGAAGATGAGACAAAGCAATTAGAAATAATTAGTAACAGATTAACTAATGAAAAGGCATTGCTTGAAAAATTCAATTCTGAATATCTAGCGGCGGTGAATAAAAGATATAGCAAGCTAGAATCATCTGAAGAAAAAGCCATTTCGAAGCAAGAAGAATCAAGAATGCAGGAACTTGACAAATTAAAAGATTCTGAATTAATTAGTGCTGAAGAATACGAAAGACGAAAAACAGAGATACAGCGGAATGGTGAAGAAGAGCGGACAAAAATCGCAGAAGATTATGCTAATAAAATGGCAAATTTGGAATCAATGGCAAAAGGACGTTCAATTGCTTTAGATAACGAGAAAGCCGTTGAAGAAGCAATGATTCTGCAGAAATCTCTTGACGAACAAATTAGTGTGTATCGTGAGAAAATGCTTGAAGGACCGCTTTCATTTGAAGATAGCAAAGCACTTGAAGGATTGGAAGCTCAGCTAGAAGATGCGAATAATATTATCAGAGTAAAAGGTGAATTGCTTTATGTCGGTGCAGAGCAGTTAGGGGCTTCACTCAATGAATCACTTACCCGTATGTTCGCAGGAGATAAAGAAGGAGCAGCAAAATCACTGCAGGACTTCTTTGTTACTATGTCTGGAATTATGGTAAAAGGACTAACCGACTATTTGAATCATGTTATCCTTGAATTAGTATTAAAAATGTTACAATTTTCCAAAACAGATCCATTTGTAACATTAGCTTTAGCCCCAGTTTTATACTCTTTAGTATCTGGAGCTGTAAATGCCATTGCCCAGCCATTGCTTGCACCTCTTAGCTTTGCATCAGGTGGTATGGTTCAATCGCCTACACTCGCTATTGTTGGCGATTCAGCAAAACTCGGTGAAGATAATACTGAATGGATATTTAGGAATTCACAACTAATTGCAACAGTTCAAATGGCAGCAGCAAGTGCTAATACTTTGCTACTAAGAGAAATTCAGGAATTACGCAGTTTAATGGCAAGTCAGCAACTTACAACTACTTTAAAAGGGAGTGATATAAAGCTCTCTCTTCAAAGAACAAATTTTAAACAAAATATGAGAAGTATCTAATGAATCCAAATGAATACTTTGATAAAATCTATTGCATTAATCTTGAACGTAGAAAAGATAAATGGGTGCAGGTTCAGGAACGTTTCAAAAGGCATCAAATTGAAGTAGAGCGATTCGAAGCAATCGATAAACTCGGTTTAGAAGATGAATTTAATCAATTTTACGCTCAGAATAGCCATCGAACTTACATAAAAACAAGCGGAACTTACGCTATTTTGAAAACTTATATTGCATTATATGAGCATATTTTAAGCAATCCCAATATTAACAAGGTATTGATTTTTGAAGATGATGTTCTTTTCTACATTAATTTCAATAATCATTTCAAAAACTCAGTTGAAAACATTCCATCCGACTGGGATATTTGGTATTTGGGCGGTTCGCAGTATAAAACTAAATTAGAAGAATACAATAAATACTTTAATTATGCAAAAAACCTTGATGGCTGCTTCGCAATAGCACTTCAAAGAAATATCATTAAGAAATTATTAAATGTATTAAAATTATATATATTACCATCGGATTCATCAATTTTATATAATTTTCAAAACGATGGCTATAAAGTTCTTGTATCTTCGCCTCATCTGAATGCTCACGATTATGGCTATTCTGACAACTGGGATTATTATTTCGATAAAGATACTATAGAACATAAATACTGGCGAAAAATCAATACAGTCCTCTACAGATAAAAAGAAAGATGAAAATATTTAACATTGCGACCTACAAACGAATACCGACTTTGTTAAAAACCATTGAGAGTATTTATTGCCAAGCAGACAAAATAAATATTGCATTCAATAGTATTGAGGATATACCTAATCAACTTATTGATAGTAAAATCAACATTATACGGACCGATAACTCGCTGGGTGCTGCCTATAAATTCTTATTTTTAAAAGATGAAAATGGTTATTATTTTACGATTGACGATGATATTATATATCCTATTGATTATGCTGATTATACAATTAGCAAGATAGAAAGGTATAAAAGAAAAGCAATTATCACTTATCACGGGACTGTTTATCTAAAAACACCACCAGAAAATTACAGAGAAAATCTTGTAAATTTACATTTTTGTCAGAAATTAAGGAACGATACGCAAGTTGATATCGGTGGGA
>JAAYAN010000199.1 GCA_012719345.1 Ignavibacteria bacterium
AAAAGTAAAAATTTACGAGGGATTTTAATGCGAAAAACATTAATTTGTTTTATTGTTATTTTTATAATTCTGCCGCTTACGGCTCAGGTAAAAATAAAGGAGAAGGTGGAGATTAAACCGGAGGAAACGGATATTGAAAAATTATTTCATAGTTCAGGCAGTCAGAACCATACGGCAACATTTGTGTTAAGCTGGACAACGGATTATCCAGATAAAGCTAAACCAGAAACTATAAAATTTCAAGCATATTTAACAAATGGCAACTATCTTGATTCATCAAAAACAAAAATTGTTAAATCAGTATTGTGTACAGGATATAGTGGAACGATTACATTATCGTTATCAAATTTAATTACCGGTTGGTTGAGTGGTAGTGCATCAACTCATACTTTTGGTGCACCAGGAATTCGAGCAAGATGCAGGCTTATATTGGATGGAGAAGTAATCCACGAAACACCTGATAGCGTTGTTGCACCATATGACATTGGGCACAGAATAAACTTACCTTTCCGTGAAGGTATAAAAATGAAATTAACCGACCATTATACAAGGGGAAAATTATTCTTAAGCTATGATAAAAAAGCAGATATAATTATTAAGGAAGGGGAAATATTAAACAAACCTGAAAATGTTTGGAATACAAACAAAGAATCATTGAACTATAATATTATTAAAGGCAATGACTATTGTACTCTGTTAAATTGTGTCTATGATGAATCGGCGGGCGTATGGGTTGAAACAGATGTTGGAGATTATTTCACTAAGAAATTTACTGCCTCAGGTTATATTAAAGTCCATAATAACGAAAAATACATAGGCGATGAACCTTTTGAAGTGATAGTTAGTTCTTCTGTTGTAGGGATTACTGCTTTTGATACATTATACATAGAAGCCTGTCCTTTAGGATATAATATAAATAGCGAAATATCAAGAGATATTGTTTTTTTTGAAGAGAACACCCAAATTCCAATTTGGGTTAATTATTCAAAAAATTGTGAATTGGTAGAATTCCCCAAAGACTTAAATTTTATTGCAAAAGTAATTGAAGGACAAAAATATATAACGCTATCAACTGAAAACGGGAAGTTAGGCGACACCCTTTCGGGAAATGATATGAGTAGTTTGTCAGTTAATGTAGACAATTTTGCCCCAGATTCAGTGATAAATGCAAAAATTGAAATTACTTCTAATTTGCCGGGTACGCAAGGAGATGTATTAAATCTTAAAATCCTTCCGCCACAATATGAAGTAAAAATAGAACCTGCAAGTTTGTCGCCCGGAGATACAGCAACAGTAACTGTATGGGAAAGGAATGAAAGCGGAAAATTAGAAAAAATGCCTTCCGATCAGACATTTGAAGCTGAAACTTATATGGGATGCAGTAATGCAGTTATCTTAAGCCAGACAGGTGAAGAAGGCAATTATTTATACGGTATGAACCATCCGTTTTATTTAACCGCCAATGATACGGTTGATAGCAGCAGCGTTTTTCTGCAATTAAAAGTAGGGATAATTAGAGAAGGTGCAGCGTGTTCTGTTGCAGAAAATCCGGAACTGAAAGATACAAATAAACCAGAAATGAGGATTCTATATGTTAATAAACAGCAAACTACCAAAAACAGCAGACAAGAAACTGCAAATGAAAACATTTGTTCGATTGCGGAATTTGAATCCTCTGAAATTGTATTTGGCGATGCGGTGATTGATCCTTGCCAAATTGATAGCTGCGGAGACGACTGGAAACCGGTTGAAACAATAACCGATGCGAACTTTGT